>JAEDMH010000107.1 GCA_016303095.1 Lentisphaeria bacterium
AGAGGAAGGTTCTCCAGGAGCGAATCGACATGGAGAGGAAGGCTCTCCAGGAGCGCCTGAATACAGAAGAATCCAAGAAGAAGGAAGCGCCCGTGGATTCCTCCAGGGACAAGGAAGCGCCCGTGGATTCATCCAGGGACGGGGACACTCCCGTCTCTTCCGCCCTGTCCCTGAAGGGGAAGGGAAACAGCAAGTGGGGAGCCTTCTTCTCCGTTGTCTCCTCCATTGGATCCGCCATCGGCAAGGCATTCTCCGGGGCCATGGGAGCCATGAAGGCCATCTCCTCCTTCGTCTTGGGGCCATTCAAGATGGCATGGGCTGGACTTGGCATCTCCCTCAAGCTCCTCGCCGCTGGCGTCGGTCTTTTGGCTGCCAAAATCTACGCAGCGAAGAAACTATTGGACCCCGCAGGAAAGATGCAGTCCTTCTCCTCCCAGATTGAGGTCATGCTGAAGGATCCAAGAGCGGCGCGGAGAAGATTGGCGGAGCTTTCCCGATATGCGAGGGACACCAACTACACCCCGGAGGAAGTCATTGCGGCGGGCAACCGCTTGCAGGCCTTCGGAATCTACTCCATGAGAACCCTAAAGCTTGCGGGAGACGCCGCCAACGCCTTCGGGAAGTCCATCGACGAGGTCATCACCTCCCTATCCTACCTCAACGCAGGACGAGCAGGAGAGGCCATGGAATCCCTCGCCCGCTTCGGCGTCTCCAGGGATGCCCTGAGAAGCTACGGAGTGAAGTTCAAGAAGAGCGGGGAGCTCATCACAAAGCCCAAGAAGGCACTCCAGGCCGTCCTCCGTTTCTTCGAGGAAAACTACGGAGGGATGACGGGAAGGATTGGCAAGACCTGGGTCGGCGCCATGCGCCAGGTCTCCGGCGAACTCTTCGACGCCATGGCCAAGGGATTCTCCCGAGCCCTGAAGCCCGCCACCGAATTTGTAACCGGCTCCCTCATCCCTCTCATCCGGAGAATCGGAGAATCTCTCTCCCGGGTGGACTGGATGGCCGTCCTTGATGGGCCCCTTCGCTCCGCCAGGGCGCTCCTCTCCGTCATCGGGAACCTTTCCGACCCGAGAACAAGAGACCAGGGGAAGGCGCAGCTGAAAAGCCTATGGGATGGGCTCAAGGAAATAGGGGCGGGATTCGTCCAAGCCCTCTCCACCCTATTTAATGGATATCTGAAGAGCCTGGCCTCCACCATTGGGAGATTCATCTCCTCCGATGGCTTCGGAAAAATCCTGTCCGCATCCGTGGATTCCTTCAAGGCCGTCCTTCATGCGGGGATCGCCTCCATCAAGACCATCTTCTTCTCCCTCCCGGGCTCCCTGCAATTCACCATCGAATCCATCCTGGAGAAGATTCCCAGGCTGAAATACAAGGGGAGGATCACCGAGGAAAGAAACGCGGAACTCTCCTCCATCCTTAAAATGCTTTTAAGAGGGGAGGATCCCCAATCCATCCCTGAATACTTGAGGACAGCCCTGAAGAACGCTCTGGAAAACACTCCGAAAACCAGGACTGTGGGAGGGCATGGGACTTATGCAGCAGTAGATCGCGCGGAAGACGATATCATCAATGAAGCCATCAAAAGGTTCAAGAAAAACGAGAAAGTCTACGAGTATTACATGGAGAACTTCCTGAAGTCCAGGAAGGAATCCATGGAGAGAGAAGCAAGCGGAAAAATCGCTGCCGAATGGGAGAAGGCGAACGACTCCTCCCTCCGCGCCCTCTCGTCTCTCTCCGATGCCGTGGGCGCATTTGTGGAGTCCGTGGACGTCTCCCCATTGAAAAATGCCTTCCAGGAGGCGGGAAAGATTCTCATGGACTCGGCGAAGCCACTGGGGAAGGCAATCAACGGAATCAACGCCTACTCAGGCGGATTCATTCCCTACGACTACAACGCCATCTACTCCATGCTGGGCAAGGATGTCGCTGACAAGTGGAGACAGCCCATGATTGACGCCAGGAGGGAGTTCCTGGAGAAGAAGGCGGCCTATGGCCGCAAGGAGATATCCAAGGAGGAGTGGCACGAATACAACACAGGGAAGGCGCAGAGGAAAAGGCGGATTAAGATGCTGGAAAAGCAGAGGCAGGTCATCCAAGAAGCCCTTCCCAAGCCAGACCCGTTTGTCTGGGAGGCAAATCAAAAGATTGCGGGAATCCGCGCCAGATATGCCAGACTCGAGAAGGAGAAGCGGCAAGAATACCGCAACGGCCCGATGGACGAGAAGGCCTGGAACTCCTATAAATCCGAGAGATGGGAGAGAGCCAAGGCCATGAATGCGGAGATCCAGGGCGTGATCCGCGCGGCGGAGGAGAAGCGCGCCCTATCCCGCGCCAATGGGCAAGAGGAAAAGAAGGCGGAGATGGACAGGGAGGCGAAGCGGGACCAGGTGAGAGCCGACACCCTCTCCGTTATCCATTCCATGAGCAGAAGACTGGACGACATGGAGAGGCAGATCTCCGTCATCAGCAGGGCCTACGCGTCTGCATAGGAGAAGGAAGGACATGAAACCCTACGAGCCGAAACTGACAGAAGGAGGCTGGAACATCTCCCAGGACGAGGACGGGTACTCCCTCAATGCGGAACTCCTCTTTTCCCATGTTCCTCCCGTATGGCCGAGGAGAGGTGACGCCATCTTCTCCCCTCCGGATGGCTTCTCCGGATACGTCTATTCCCGGGTGGAGATCGAGCCCCTTACCTCCCGTGGCCCCTGGCTTGTCTCCGTCAGCGCCAGGCCATACCTGGGATTTTCCACAGGGGGAGGCACCATGCTGGGGGAGAAGAAGGCCACCATGGAGGCGAGAAGGGCCAAGGTGAAGAGGAGCCAGCTGGAATCCTGGCCCTCGCGCCTGGATCCCTCTGGGAAGGACGAGATCTCCTTCGAGTTCGCCACATTGGACTACTACCGCACCGCCTCCACCCGGAACGACATCGACGGCCCTCGGCACGGGATCGTGGCGGGCATCCCCGCCTGGTGCGAAATCCGGGAGAAGAAGGGTAAATGGCGGATTTTCAGCTGCCATGCGGAGAAGGTCATGGACACGGACAGAGTGAGATGCCTCATCCACATCACCCTGGAGCTCATAGGCATCCCGGATTCCCTGGGCACCAAGTGGAGCTCCTCCCGATACGACACCATCGTCTTCGACTCCATCTGACCCATGAACGTGTTAAAGCGCATCAAGGAACTGGAGAAGGCAGTCCGCCAGATTCGCCCCATTCCCGGGGAGGGAATCTGCGTGGAGTCCTCCCTTGCCGGAACAATCATCTCGGCGGACGACACGCAGGCGCAGGAATCCACGGGGATGTTTGACACCGCCCTGCTGACGGATGAAAAGGGGCGTCCCGTCCTCCGATGCTGGAACTCCGCCACGATGGAGGAGGACGCGCACGCGGGGATTCTCTCCGTGAACGGGCAGAATTTCCTCGTTCCCAGGAGGGACATCATCCTGGAGGAGGGAAAGGAGACCTTCTGCTGGGCCGTCTTCCAGGCGCCAAGGAGAAGGGAGGAATCCAGCACCCTCGCGGGAGAAATCCAGGAAGACGCGCCTGGATCCGCTTCATTGGAGACCTCCCTCTCCCTCATGGACTCCACGCCGGAAAAGACCTTTTCCCTCATTGCCATCGTCAGGAAGAGCGGAACGCTGGAGAAGGTGCGCCCCAGGGGAATCATAGAGGCCACCTGGTTCGGACCATCCCGCGACTTGTGGAAAGATGCCATCGAGACGGGACTGGAGGAAGGAGAGGCGTAGATGCTCCCACCCATTCCCTCCGTCCTCACGCCTCCCAGGAGCAGGTCTCCACACCGATACCTCCTTCCCGCCGCTTCCGTCATGGATCACGGGGCGCAAATGCAGGGAGGCGTGGCCAGCCCCGCCGTCTATCCCTTCCGGCACGTCTACGTGGACGAGGGAAACGACATTTCCTGGCAGGACGGGACGCCGGAGGCGCCGTACGCAAGCCTGGAGCACGTGCTGCAGGACAAGGCGCTGGAGGCCGTCTGCTCCATCCTCTCCCGGGACTACATCCACATCCACCTACGCCAGAACGCCCCATGCAACCTCACAAAGACGGGGACAGTCTTCGACGGCGGAGGGAAAGATTTTCACGGGAGACTCGTCATCGAGCCATGGCCAGGGGAATCCATGGCGTACATCCGGGGGTGCATGGAGGAAATCACCGTCCTCAAGCCACTGGACGAAGTAGACCAGGCGGAGGCATACAGGAACGCATCCGACCTATATCTAGACTTCTACCTGCCAAGGCACGTTCCCATGACAGGCCTGTCCTCGAAGGCGACCCTCTCCCTCTTTAGAAATCTGCATGGGGTTTTCTTCCACAGGATCCACGGACTTCTGGACTATCGGCACACCTTCTCCGGATACCAGGAGGACATCTTCGGGAACAACGCACCCATGGATGCCATGGCCTCTGCGGACCTTGCCCTCTTCTCCCGATGCCATGGATGCGGGTTCCACCAGTGCAACCTATCCGCCACGGCGGACATCTCTCTGGACTTTCCCGACCCTGTGGACATCCTCTACGAGGGAGAAATCCCGGAGTACATCCTGCCAGACGACGAGAACACGGGGAAAATATCACCGATCATTGTTACTCCCCCCGTGCGCGAATACGGGGGAGGAGCCATTGGGCCGCACTTGGAATTTCCGGAGATTCCTGAGTATAGGGTTTACTCCATCCCCATAGATGGAAGGGTGAAGCTTTCCATGGCGTGCCTAAAGGACGCAAAGGCATTCCGAGCGGCGGAAAACCGTTTTTCCTGCCAGGCATCTGTTCGATCCGTTGGGGGATGCGTTGCCCAGGCCTACGGGATCCTCTCCTCAGAGGGAGGATTCACCCGCATCTTGGACGCCATCGCCAAAGTGGACGCCAAGGACAGGGAATCCGTCTACACCGCCATCTACATCACGGAAGACGGCATGCAGCACTCCTCCCACCACTCCATCCATGGAGGAGCATACGCCACCGCCATTTCCTCAGGGCACGGTTCCACGTGGCGCTCCACCCTTCGGAAAGACAAGGCGACTTCCACCGCCACCGCCACCGCCATTCCGTCGCCAAAGCTTTCCCCGCCAACGGAGAAGCCGTGGCGCGCCTCTCTGGCCCTGGCCTCCCATTTCCTGGAATGCCGCAGCAACAGGAAGGAGGACATCTCCTCCGCTCTCCATGCCCAATGCCTCTCCCCATGGAAGAGCCACGCCTTCCAAAAGGCGGGAGAAAATCTCTCCGGGGAGGACATCCCCGGTTTCTCCATCTAGCCACATAGCCCAAATATAGCCCAAAACCATGCAGACCATCTCCTCCATCCTCAAGATCGAGCGCGGAATCGGAACCTGGGTGACGGACACAGGCGCCGCAGACTACGCACCCTCCTTCCCCCTTGGCGTCCTTGCCACTCTCTCCCTCGACCTTAGAGGGCCACTGAGGACCGAGGCCTTCGCTCCCTCCCTTCCTGCCTATCCCATCCAGGAATTGCAGGGGCTGTCTCTCCTCATGGTCATGGATCTGGACTACGACCAGGAGACGCCTCCCCGATTCATCCGAACCTCCGGCATCACCATTTCCGAAGACGAACAGGGACATCTCCTCTGCACGATCCCACTGCCGGACACAAACACGGAAGCCATGAGGGAAGCACTCTCCAAGGCGGAGACCCGCTCCTTCCAGTGCGAACTCATCGGCAGGAATGCGGAGGGACAGGATGCCTTCGCCGTCCAATTCTCCCTCACGGTAAGGAACCGGGTGCTTCTGGGAGAGGCCACGGAAGCCCCGGACACGGACTCCCCGGAATGGCTGCCAACCGTAAACGCCATTGTGCAGGAGGTAGTGGCGCAAAACGCTGGAAGCTTGAAGGGAGAAAAAGGAGAAAGCGCCTATTCCACCTGGCTCTCCCAGGGAAACTCCGGCACGGAGGAGGATTTTCTCGCCTCCCTTAAGGGAGAAGGCCAGAAGGGAGACAAGGGAGACACGGGATCCCTGGCCATGGGGACCGTCTCCACGCTGTCTCCAGGGGAAGACGCAACCGCATCCATCCAAGACGGGCTCCTGCACCTAGGCATCCCAAAAGGAGAGAAGGGAAAGGACGGGACGGCGCTCTGCTATGCGTTCAGCCCGGAGAGCGCCCCGGACTCCTCCGCTTGGCACCAGCACTGCCAGAAAACAGACCTCTACTGGAGGATCTCCGAAGACGCAGGAGCCACCTGGTCTCACGCTATGCCACTGTCCCAGGCTCCGGTCTCTCCCATCGCCAGATTCTCTCCCGTCGCCCAAGAAACGGACGCACAATGGCAGACGCCGGAGGCCATGGGAGACTATGCGCAGCTACATGACGGGGCTGCATACTTCCGGGTGAAGATGAAGGGATACCCTTGGACGGAGCCACGACTCATCTCCGCCACCTCCGGAATGGACTCCATGACCCAGGAGCAAATCCAGGAGGCGGAGGAAGTCCTGAAGGCCACGACGATCCGGGCATCCTTCTCCTCTGACAATGCGTCCTGGCACGCCTCCATCCAGGAGGGAGACCTTTATCTCCGCTTCTTCTCCACCACGGGAACCGTCCTGGCCATCTGGAACCTCTCGGACTTCGGAAGCGACCACTCCCTCCAGGAACTCCAGGCAGCATCTCAGGGAGCGCCTTGGCACGAATATCCCAAGGATGGAGACCGATACATGAAAATCTCCCTGGACGGAGGAGCCACATGGTTCTCCAAGTGCTTCCAGATTGAAGGAGCGCCGGGAGAGGCAAACTCCCTCACCATCGGAAGCGTCTCCACCCTCCCAGCCGGAAGCCAGGCCACTGCCTCCATCACCGGAGAGGCCCCGAACCAAGTGCTGAATCTTGGAATCCCCAAGGGGGAAGACGGGACTGGATCATCCTCCGCCTATACCCTCCCCCCTGCAACGGCTGACACCCTGGGAGGGGTGAAGGTGGGAAGCGGCCTCTCCATCACGGAGGACGGCACGCTCTCCGCCACCGGCGCCTCCGGCACGTCGCAGGCCGAATGGGGCGGCATCGGCGGCACGCTCTCCAACCAGTCCGATCTTAAGGAAGCGCTTGACGCAAAGGCGGATTCCTCCGCGCTTACGCATTATGCGCCCAAGGCCGACAGCCTGGCCGGGTACGGCATCACGGACGCCTACACCAAGGACGAGACGGACGCCAAGGTGTCCGCCGTGTACAGGTACAAGGGTAGCGTCGATACCTACGCAGAACTCCCCACGGAAGGGAACACGGTCGGAGACGTCTGGAACGTCGCCACGGCAGACGAGGAGCACGGAATCAAGGCAGGGGACAATGTGGCGTGGACTGGGGGGTCATGGGACGCGTTGGCTGGCGTGGTTGATCTGTCGCCTTATGCCCTTAAAGCAGAGGCGTCGACGGACCATGACCACAACGGGAAGTATCTACGCCTGGACATGCCTAACAGTTCTGACGGGCAAAAGGTTAAAGGAACGATAGTTTCAGACCAAATCAATGCTAAGTACATTAGAGCCGAGAACTTGTGGTCACTTCCATACGGCAAACGGTTTTATGTATATGCATCGTCCATTCAAATTCCAGCAGAAACAATACTTGTTTACGCTGACAGTACAAAGAACATCCACGACGTGTTCGCTCCCATCGCCCACAAGCACGCCATGGGGGACATCACCGGGCTCCCCGCCTCCGGCGGCACCGCTGGCCAGGTCCTCACCAAGACCGAAACCGGCGCGGAGTGGGCGGACGCGCCTTCCGGCGGCTCCTCCGGAGAGGCATCCACCGATGCCGGAGCCGTCCGGTATGTGAAGTCCTACGACGACTATTTGGAAGTCTCCAAACTAGCCAGTGAGCAGGACATCCACCACTCCGCCACCTTCATCCCCGCCGCCGATGTCACCGGAGACACCATC
>JAEDMH010000108.1 GCA_016303095.1 Lentisphaeria bacterium
AGGAATCCGAACCCCGTAGGGGTGGGAGGACAGGCCTTTGCGACGGGGGTGAAGCATGAGCGTAACCCTCGGCGCCTCTAGACCCTCCAGGGCAGCGGGATAAATTTACTTATAACTCCTTTATTATAAGCAACTTATAAACAATCACCGCGTCTGTTCCCGGAAGAGAGTGGCATAGAAGCCATTGTGGGCCAGCAGTTCCTTGTGGGTGCCATATTCCGTCACCCGTCCTTTTTCCAGGACGGCGATGCGCTGGCATCGGATGGCCATGGAGACCCTTTGGGAGACGATGACGGCGGTTCTTCCCCCCATTTGTGTCATGAGGGTTTCCTGGATTTTCCGTTCGGTATTGGCGTCCAGGGCGCTAGTGCAGTCATCCAGGAGGAGGATGCCGGGTTTGCAGAGGAGTGCCCGAGCCAGGGAGAGTCTCTGGCGTTGTCCTCCGGAGAGGGACTGTCCCTTTTCTCCGATGAGGGTTTCGTATTGGACGGGCATTTCCATGATGACCTCATGGAGTTGGGCGGCCTGGGCGGCCTCCAGGATTTGCTGGTTGGAAGCGGGGGGATATCCGTAGGCGATATTGTCCCGGACCGTGCCGGAGAAGATTTGGGCTTCCTGGGGCACCACCCCCACCTTTCGATGGAGGCTATCCTGTCGGAGTTTATCCAGGGGGATTCCATCGTAGTCGATGGTTCCGGCGGTGGGGGTATAGAGTCGTGCCAGGAGATGAAGGAGGGTGGTTTTTCCGGCGCCGGAGGCCCCCATGATGCAGAGCCATTCTCCTGGGGGGACATCCAGGTTCACATGGGAGAGGGCGTAAGTGGGGGGGATTCCCTTCTTTTTTGCCTCCTCCTGGTCGTAGGCGAAGGAGAGGTCCCGGATATGGATGCCCTGGGCGAGGGGGCTGGGCACCTCCACGGCATCCGGGGCGTCCACGATTTCCGGGGGTTCGTCCAGGATGCGGAAGCAGCGTCCCAGGGCCACCTGGAGACGTTGGATGACGAAGGAGAGCTGGGTGTATTCGGAGACGGGCTGGAAGAAGATCTGGGTCAGGGTCTGGAGGAAGACCAGTTTTCCCAGGCTCATGCGTCCCGTGGCCACCATGTATCCTCCTCCCAGGAAGACGATGCAATTGGCCAGATGGAGCGTCATCCAGGTGCAGAAATCCATGGCCTTGAACTTCCACTGCACCCGGATGGCATCCCGGTTGAAGGTGGAGGAGAGGCGGCGGAAGGCCAGATCCTCCCGGGCCTGCTGTCCGTAGGATTGGATGGCCTTGATGGCGTCCATCTTCTGGGAGATGAGGCCATAGAGGGCGCTGTTGGTGAAGCGCTGCTCTCTCTGCATTTGGCGCATGGGGGGTTCGTAGCAGCGTCGGATCCAGAGAAAAACCGGGATGACGCAGGAGAGCACCAGCAGCACCCGCCACTCCGACACCAGGAGGATGCCCACGCCGATGGCCACCTTGAAGACCACGTTCACCGTCAACTCAATGAAGCCGCTGATCTCCGCCCGCACCGCCCCGGTGTCGCTCACCACCCGGGAGAGGAGGCGTCCAGGGGTGATTTTCTGCTGATAGGACAGGGAGAGGGCCAGAGCCTTCCGGTGCATATCCTCCCGGAGGGTGCCCAGCACCCGCATGGAGAAGTCCACCAGGAGATAGTCCGCCCGTCGGGAAAGATAGTTGAAGAAGATCTGGGAGAGGATGTAGAGGATGGCCAGGAGGAGGAGGGCTTTTCCCGCCTCGGCGGGGCGTCCATTGAGGCGTACCCCCCGGGCCATGCGCCGTCCCATGCTTTCCCGGGGCGGGTTTCTGCCGGGGGTGCGATAGTGAGGAGCGGTTCCCTCCTGGAATCGCCTTTCCTCGGGGGGAGCCATCATGGGCTTTCCCTCCCCGTCCGTCACCACCAGAATGCGGTCCACCACCACCCGGTTCAGGGCGGCGATGATGAAGGGGCCGGAGTTGTTCAGGCCAATGACCAAAATGGTGGCCAGAAGCATCCACCGATACTGCCAGAGATACTCCCGGAAGAAGCGCTTCAGGTATCCCTTCTCCTCCCCCCGCTCCTCCTTCCGGGATTCCCCCCGGTAGAGATAGCCCCGGAAATGCTCCCGGCGCATGAATTTGAAGAAGCCGCCGCCCAGCCTAGGCATCGTCCAACACCCCCTTCCCCATGTGCTTGGTGTACAGATCCCGGTAGTGCCCATTCTCCAGGGCCATGAGCTCCTGATGGGTGCCGTGCTCCAGAATCCGCCCTTTGTGAATGAGGACAATCTGGTTGGCGTTGCGAATGGTGGAGAGGCGGTGGGCCACCACGAAACTGGTGCGTCCCGCCAGAAGTCGTTCCATGCCCCGCTGGATGGCCGCCTCGGAATCGGAGTCCAGGGAGCTGGTGGCCTCGTCCATAATCATGATGGCGGGATCGGCGCAGATGGCCCGGGCAATGTTGATGCGCTGCTTCTGCCCCACGGAGAGAGCCACCCCCTCCTCCCCCATCAAGGTGTCGTATCCCTGGGGCAAACTCTGGATGAAGTCATGGATCTCCGCCGCCCGGGCCGCCTCCTCCACCTCCCGGTCCGTGGCCTGGGGACGCCCATACCGGATGTTCTCCCGCACGGAGACGGAGAAGATGTAGGATTCCTGGAGGACGATGCCAAACTGGCGCTGAAGATCCTTCATCCGGTATTCCCGCAAATCCACCCCGTCCAGGAGAATGGCGCCCCCCGTGACATCATAGAAGCGGGTCAGGAGATTGAGCATGGTGGATTTTCCGCAGCCCGTGGTGCCAATGAAGGCCACCGTCTCCCCAGGGGCAACCTTCAGGCTGATGTCCTGGATCACCGGCACATTCTCCACATAGTGAAACTCCACATGCCGAAACTCCACCTCCCCCCGAAGACGGGCAAGAGGACGGGGATGGGGGGGATCCTGGATCTCCGGCTCCACTTTGAGATATTCTCCCAGGCGTCCCAGGGCCACCCGGGCTTCCTGAAGACGGCCCGCCAACTGGCTGAAGCGGACGCAGGGCCAGATAAGCTGGAGGGTGTAGAGATTGAAGGCCAGCACCTGGCCGTAGGTCATCTGCCCCTGGAGGACCATGGTGCAGCCGCAGAAGTAGATCAGGGCCGGCCCCAGGGCGGCGATGAGGGCCACATTCAGCCAGAAGCGGGCATTGGCCTTGTCCCGGATCCGTCCATAGTCCAAGGAGGCCAGATTGTGCCCCTGGAACACCAGATTCTCCCGCTCCTCCATGCCGAAGGTCTTCACCGCCAGGGAGGCGGAAATCCGGTTTTGGACGCCGCCGGTGAGGGTGTCGTCCTCCCTCCGCATCAAGCGGGTGAAGCGGACGATGCGGTGGATGCTGAAGCGGTAGTTCACCACAAAGACCGTCACCACCAGGAAGGAGAGGAGCGCCAGTCTCCAGTTGATGGTGATGGTGACGCAGATGGCCACCGTGGCGATGATCACATCGGAGATGGTGGTGGTGACGGAGGTATTGAAGATGCCCATGAGGGTCTGGGTATCCTCCATCACCCGGTTCACCACCTTTCCGGCGCTGTTCACCTGGAAGAAGCGGAGGGAGAGGGAAAGGAGATGGCGATAGACGGCGCACCGCAGATCCCCGGCGAAGAAGACCGCCACCAGAATGCCCAGGGAACTCTGGAAGACGGTGAGAATCTGCTGGAGGATGGGTCCCGCCACATAGCAGAGGGCCAGGGGCAGGAACACATCCGTCTCCCCATTGGTGAAGACCCGATCCACCAAGGCGCTGGAGATCAGGGGCACCATGGAATTGATCCCCGCCATCACCAAGGTGAGACCCGCGGCCTGCACCAGGGGTAGCCAATAGCGGCGCAGAAGCCGCCAGAGGAGATTGGGCTGTTGGGCATCCCGGGACATGGAAGAGGGGCGCCGTGGGCCGTCAGGGTTCCAGATTCAGAAGAAAACTCCAGAAGGAACTGCGGGCGTAATAGATTCGGGCTTCCGCCGTGGTTCCAGGCTGGATAGCCAGGTCTCCAGGATGAAAGTCGCAGTAGGCCATCCGGTAGGCGTTCTGCCCGTCATTCTGCACCACGTTCCGCAGATAGCTGACCTGCCCCCGGAAGTAGATGCGCTCAATGGCGCTATTGTAGCTGGCCAGACGGGCCCGATAGCGCTGACCCGTGGCCAAACGAGTGGCGTACCGCTCGTCCACCCGCAGCTTCAACACCTGCTCCTCTCCCCCGAAGATCTCGTAGATGACGTAGGTGGGTTCCAGCAATTCCCCCACCACGAACTCGTAGCGCACCACCTTTCCCCCAATGGGCGCCCGAATCTTCCGGTTCTCAATCCGGGCCTGGGCGCGGCGCACGGAATCCTCCAGGGCGGACAACTCCTCGTCAATGGACTGGATCTCGCTGGCGTACATCTGGCGATCCCGCTCCAGCAGCTCCTCGAAGACCTGGAAATCCTTCTGCCGCAAGGCCTCCAGACGCACCTGGCACAAATCCCGCCCCAGACGAATCTCGTCCAGCTCCCGCTGGGATTTCAGCCCTTTCTCCACCAGTTCCTGGGTAAGGCCCAAACGGCTCTCCTGGTTGGCCAGCTCCAATTCCGCCACCTGGAGCTGGGCCGCATGGTTCCGCTTCTGCTCCGCCAGCTCCACGGTCTTCCGGGAGAGGGTGCTGGACATTTCCGTCTGGCGGCGCTCCCGTTCGGAGCGCAGCCGGGAGACCCGGGCCTGGGCCTCGGAGAGGCTGGCCTCCTCCTCGGCGCAATTCAGTTCCACCAGCACCTGTCCCGCCTCCACCGTCTCCCCGGAGGAGACCAGAATTCGATTCACAATCCCCGTCACGGGGGAGCGCACCTCCGCATATTCCCGGGTGGTCACATAGCCCCGGGCCGTGGCATACCGGTTCACCGGAATCACCCAGCCCAGAAGGCCCACCAGGATCACCACCCCCAAAAACCAGGCCAGGGCCTTTCCTTTGCGGTGACGCCGCTGCGCCCGGGTCTCCGGCAACCCCTCTCCCTCTGTGATACGAATGTCTCCCATGGCAGCCTAGCGCTCCTTCCCTGTGCGGATGTAGTCCTTGGCGAGCATCCGCATCTCCGCGGCCTCCTCGTCATAGCGTTTCTGGCAGGCATTGCAGGTGGCGCAATCCCGGTTGTAGCAGTCCCGGTGCACCCGGGAGGGATACATCTTCCGGAAGGCCTCGTAGCATTCATCGCAGCAGAAGCAATACCGCTCCTGGGTGGCCCCGAAGGCGATATGAAGCAGATGGAATCCGTCCGCGGCGGGATTGGTGCTCTTGCCGCACCAGCCGCAGGGCACGGTCAACTGCTTCTGGGCCTCGGTGTGACGGGAGGACAACTCCTCCTTCGGCCAGTTGTACTCCACCCAGGTGTAGGCGTCCCGGGGCACCTGGGCCGCCACCACGCCGTTGCGCACCACCAGGCAGTCCCCGCTCTTCAGCACATAGACCCGCTCCCCCTCCAGAGGGGCCTCGCTCCCTCCTTTGAGATGCACCCGCACCGCACCTTTCTTGGGCAGATCAAACTGGTGCCAGCCGCAGGCGTCGCAGATGTTGGCCCCCACATGCTGGTAGATGTGGGCGCCACAGGAGGGGCAGCGCCCCATCTCCACCACCCGAAGACGCTTCACCGAATCCTCGGCGGCGGAGATCACGGAGCGCTCCACATCCTTCTGAAGACGCTGGCTTCTGCCCAGATCCGTTTTATCCAACATGGAGAGATCCGAGGCGAGCTGCGCCCGCTGATCCTCCGGGAGGGCGATGCTCCCCGTCATGGAAGAGGGGAGATTCTGCAGACCTGGCAGGTCCGATTTGTCCCGATGTCCAAAGAGATGGAAGCCCATGGCCGTTGATGCGATGAAGTGAGGGTAGAAAGGGGGAAAGAGAAAGAGGAATGAGGGGGGGGGGAGGCGTCTCCTCCTCCTCCTACAGGAGGGGAGCCTCCCGGGGATAGCCCAAGGCGTATTGGAGTTCCGCATAGGCCAGCAGCAGCTCCGCCGCCGTGGCGTTCTGACGCAGGAGAATGTTGTTCAGCTCCTTCTGGGCGTCCAAGACAATGGCCGAGGTGCTTTCTCCCAGACGAAAGCGCTCCTGCTCCGCCTCCAGGGTCTTCCGCGCCGCCTGAACCCCCTCGCAAACCAGGGAAAGACGACGGCGTGCCCCCGACACCCGCAATTGCGCTCCCCGGATCTCCCCCGCGATCTCCACCGCCTGCACCTCCAGACGGGCCGACAACTCCTGCCGACGGGCCACCATCCGCGCCACCGCCGCCTCCGGTCCTGTATAGTCCAAGGGACGACTCCATACCAGCAGCACCTCACCCCCCCAGTGGTGATCCGTCACCTCCCGGTAGGACCCCATGGGCCCTCCCGAAGAATCCCCCTGCCAGGTGACCCCCGCCTGGAGGGTCACTTGATCCTTCCGATATTCCTCCTCCAAGGCGGCTTCCGCCTCCGCCACCCTCTGGTCGTCCTGAATCGCCAGGTAGCTGCCCCGGCGTTCCAAGGCGGCGGGAATCTCCCCGCTCTCCTCCTGGACAGGCAGGGACAGGGCGGCCTGGAGGAGCTCCTCCGAGGTGCATGTCTTGACCTCCCGGGATTCCCGCAGCCCCAGGGCCTGGCCCAGGGCAAGGGCCGCATTCTCCCGAGCCTGCCGGGCCGCCTCCCCGTCCGCCAAGCCCCCCTGCAGTTCCCGCAAAGCGGTCTGCACCTGATATTCCGGAATGGCCTTCAAAGACGCCAACTGGCTCGCCTCCTGATAGAGACGACGGAACCGTTCCGTGGCATCCCCCCACACCAGACAGTCCGCCTCCGCCGCACAAAAGCGGATGTAGGCCGCCTCCACCTGGCGACGCACCTGCTGCTCCACCTGCTGCAACCGATGGATGGCCCCGGAACAGGAGGCTAGGGCCGCCGCACGACGATGCCCATACAGGGCAAACCCCCGATCCTGCCATAAAGGCACCTGGAGATTCACCCCTAGACAATGCTGATAGAGGGAATCGTAGGGAGCGTCCGGCTCAAACCAACGACGAAACACCCCGCCCACGGAAACCACCGCTCCCGCCTCCACGGGAATCCGAATCCCCCCTTGGGCCTCCAAGGCATTGGCACTGTCCACGGTGTCATATCCCAAAGGAGCCCCAGGCACATCCCGAATCCGGGTCGCCCCCCCCACCGCACCATACAGGGACGGATCCAAATACTCCGCCAACTCCTCGTGACGACGAAGGGTCTGCTCCACCACCGCCCGCTCCGCCACCAGGGCAGGATGGGTCTCCGAAGCTTGACGCAACAACTCCCCCAGAGGATTCCCCAGGCACACCAACGCCGAAACACAAAAAATGAATAACGTCGATTTCTTCATGAGCAGCCAGGAAACCTGTATCCCTAAAATCCAATGTCAATACAGGCAATTTCGAGTCAAGGTCAGATGGGAAAAACGACGGGTGGCACCCCGACAACCGTTGCACAAGGGGCCGATTCTCCTCCGGGAGAAGGTGTTCATGGGGGACAAAGGCACGAAAAGGCGAAACGAGGGCGCAACCTCAGCAAGACACCCCCGCCACCCCCTATTTCGCTGACACACCGGGTACTCTAGCCATCACCATGCTTTTTTCTCCCCCACACCATGCTTTTCTTCCCCTTTTTTTCACAAA
>JAEDMH010000109.1 GCA_016303095.1 Lentisphaeria bacterium
AAACAAAAAACGTCTTCCCGTGGAGGGGAAGACGTTTTTTGAAGAAAAGGATGGCGGAGAGGCAGGGATTCGAACCCTGGTTACCTTGCGGTAAACAGCATTTCCAGTGCTGCTCAATCGACCACTCTGACACCTCTCCGGTGTGAAAGCGGCGTTAAGATAACTCCCCTTCCCCTATTTTCAAATCTGCTCCAGGGACTTTTTGGATTTCTTTCTCCGGTGCCGACGACGATTCGCCTCCGTTAGGAAATTTCCCAGGGGGAAAAAGTCGCTCTTTCGGCGTCCTGCCAAGGAAAAGCGCATTACAGTATCCCCATTCTTGGGAAAGGCATATCCACATTCCCCCACAGAATCTTCGCCCGGGATTCCCCAGTACTCTACTTGGGGAGGGGTTGTTGATTGTTTAACTCCTTGAAATTCAAGACGTTACGCAATAATAACCGTCCCTCGGGGCGCTTTGGGCGGGGCGGCCTGTCTTCCCCTCCCTCGTTTTTGTTTCTTCCCCTCCTTCTTCTTCACTTCATTCCCCATTTGGCTATGCGTCTGCTCCGCACCCTGCCTCTTCTGGCCACGGTTTCCGCCTTTGCTCTTCTCCTGGGTTCCTGCACGAAGAAACCCAACATCGATCTTTCTGGCGTGGTTCGCAATCCGTCGGCCCTGGGCCAAGGCAAAGGCGCCCTGAATGGTGGTTTTGATGGCCAGGACGGGTTTGTGCCGGCGCCCACGGATCCGGCGGATTTCCTGGGAGATGGCCAGGGAATGGCCATTGGGCCCTGGGAAGGGACGGACAAGCCTGCCGCAGGGGCGGGGAGTTCCTTCCTGAAGAACCAGCAGCGCTGGGAAGGCGTGGTGTATTTCGACTACGACCAGTCCGATATTCCCGCCTCTGAACGGGTGAAGCTGGATTCCCTGGCCACTTTCCTGAACGAGAATCCCGCCTTGGGCGTGATTGTGGAGGGCCATACGGATGACCGTGGGAGCGACGAATACAACCGGGCTTTGGGCGAGCGCCGGGCTCTCTCCATCCAGCAGTATCTCTCCATTCTGGGGGTGGAGGATGCCCGGATGCAGACTTTGAGCTATGGGGAGGACAAGCCCGCCGTTCCCGGAGCCACCACCGAAGGCGAGCACGCCAAGAATCGTCGCGCCGAGTTTGTTCTGGGCGAGCGTTAGCAGAGAGGGGACAGAGGAGGGTGGCTCTCTCGGGAGGGCCCCTTCCTTCCTGTTCCGGACAGAAGGATTCCCATGTCTATGTTGGATGTGTCTGCCGCCGTGGTTTTCCGCGGCGGCAGGTTGCTTTTGGCCACCCGTCCTCCCGGGAGTCGCCACGGGGGGCTTTGGGAGTTTCCCGGGGGAAAAGTCCAGTCTGGAGAGACGGCCAATCAGGCGCTGAAGCGGGAGCTTCAGGAAGAGTTGGCGTTGCCTTTGGAGGAGGAGATGCTGCCGGTGGCGACCTTGGCCCAGAGAATGCCGACACCCGAGGCCGGGGAGCTGCGCCTGCATTTCCTCCTGGCTCGTGCCCCTGAAGGGGTGGAGCCGGTTCCCCAGGAAGGCCAGAGGGCGGATTGGTTTGCCCCGGCCCAGTGGGGACAGCTTCCCCTGGCTCCCCTGGATGCCCAGTTCCTGCGGGAACACCGGGAGGAACTGGAGGCCCTTGCCCGGGAATCCCAGCCTATGTCCGCCCCGCCGGGGCGCCTCCCTCTGTGGCTGAAGAGCCCATTCCAGGGAGGAGAGGCACGGCGGGACATGCGTCAGCTGCTGAAGCAGGGCGCCCTCCACACCGTCTGCGAAGGGGCCAAGTGCCCGAACCGCAGCCAGTGCTGGCGGCATCGCACCGCCACCTTCATGATCCTGGGGGAGATTTGCACCCGTGCCTGCCGATTCTGCTCCGTGCCCCACGGACGCCCCACGCCTCCCGATCCCCAGGAAGCCGAACACGTGGCCAACAGCGTGGCGGAACTGGGCCTGAAATACGCCGTGGTGACCTGCGTCAGCCGAGATGATCTGCCGGATGGCGGAGCCTCCGCCATGAGGGATGTGGTTCTGGCCATCCGTCGTCGGTGCCCCCAGACGCTCGTGGAGGTGCTGACCAGCGACTATGCCGGCGATGTTGCCGCCGTCTCCCAGGTGCTGGAGGCAAGGCCGGCGGTGTTTGGACACAATCTGGAGACGGTGGAACGCCTCTCGCCCCAGGTGCGTAGCGTGGCCCAATACCGTCGCAGCCTCCAGGTTTTGGAGTATGCGGCCTCCCATGCCCCGGAAGGCACTGTGGTCAAAAGTGGAATGATGCTGGGCTTGGGGGAGAGTGACCAGGAGGTGCGCCAGGCCCTGAAGGATCTCCGGAATGCGGGGGTCTCCCTGGTCACCTTAGGCCAGTATCTGCAGCCCACCCAGGCGCAGCTTCCCGTGGCCTCCTTCATTCCTCCCACCCGCTTCCTCCAGTGGCGTTGCTATGCGGAGGAGGAACTGGGCTTCTCCCGGGCGGTGTGCGGCCCCCTGGTTCGCAGCTCCTACCAGGCGGAGGAGGCCTATTGGCAGGCCCGAAGGGCCGCGTCTCCTCTGGCTCCTTGAACCTCTCCCCCCCCAAAAAAAACCATGAAGATCCTCCTCACCCAAGAACAAATCCAAGAGCGCATCAAAGCCATGGCCAAAGAAATCGACCAGGCCTACCAGGGACAGCCCTACACGGTGATGGCGCTCCTCAATGGCGCCTCCTACTTCGCCGTGGACCTGACCCGCCAACTCCAGGGAGATTTCATTCTGGACTCCGTTTTGGTCTCCAGCTACGTGGACGACCACTCCACGGGAAAAATCACCATGCGGGGAACCCCGAAGAAGCCCGTGGCGGGACGCCATGTCCTTCTGGTGGACGAGGTGCTGGACACCGCTTTGACCCTCTCCTCCATTCGGCGCCACTTCCAGGAACAGGGAGCCGTGGACGTGAAGACCGCCGTTCTGGTGCAGAAAACCCGCCCCCTCCATCCCCTGGCCAAGGATTTCCGGGCGGAATGGGTGGGCTTCTCCATGCCGGATCGTTTCCTCATCGGCTGTGGCATGGACTATAACGAACGCTTCCGTCAGCTGCCCTTCATTGCGGAGATGGAGGAATCGGATCTGCGATGAAAGAACTGGAGGGCTTGGAGATTCTGGTGCTGGGGGCGGGCAGCAGTGGCCGTGCCGCGGCCCAGTTGGCCTGCGCCCAGGGTGCCCATGTGGTGGTGGCGGATTCCGCCCCGGGGGATCCCGCCCCGGAGAAGAGCGCGGCTCTCCGGGCCCAGGGCGTGAAGTTTCTCTGGGGGGCTGGCGGGGAGCGCTGGCAGGGCAGGGCGATCTCCCGGGTGGTGGTGAGTCCCGGCGTTCCCCTGGATTCGCCCCTCCATCGCTGGGGGGAGTCCACAGGGGCCCCCTTGGTGGGGGAACTGGAATTCGGGGCCTCCTTCTTGACGTGCCCCCTCTTCGCCGTCACTGGCACCAATGGGAAGACCACCACCACGGAGCTGCTGACCGCATGCCTGAAGGACGCCGGGTGGAAGGTGCGCGCTGCCGGGAACATCGGAGTGCCTCTCTCCCAGGTGGCCTGGGAGCAGCCTGAGCTGGATGCCCTGGTGGTGGAAGTCAGCAGCTTCCAATTGGAGCACGCCACCAGCTTTCGGGCCCAGGGAGCCATCCTGCTCAACGTGACGCCCGACCATCTGGATCGCCATGGCTCCCTGGAACGCTATGCCGCCCTGAAGGCCCGGCTTCTGGAACAACTCCGCCCCGGCGGAGTGGCCGTCTATCACGCCGCCTTGGAAAATTCCCTGCGCCTCTCCCCCGAGATCCAACGCGTGCGCCTGTGGCTCCGGGGAGAAGAGACGGACTTGGGGCAGAGACCCGAGGCCCAGGATTGGCGGGTGGCGGCGGACGGCATCCGGACCATGAGCCCCCGGGAGGAACTGGTGATCCCCCGCTACTCCCTCCGACTCCAGGGAAACCACAATCTGGAGAATGTCATGGCCGCGGTCTCCCTCCTCACTTCCCTGGGAATCCCCCGGGAACGCTATGGGGCGGCCCTCTCCCACTTCCAGTGCGGCCCTCACCGGATCCAGACGGTGGGGGAGTGGCGGGGAATCCGCTTCGTGGACGACTCCAAGGCCACGGATGTGGATGCCTTGATCCAGGCCCTCCGCACCCTGGGCCCCTGCGCAGGAAAGGGAATCTCCCTGATTGCCGGCGGACTGGACAAGGGGTGCTCTCTGGAGGAAGCCAAATCGGACATCAGAATGTATGTTAAATGCGTTTTCCTGATTGGGGAGTGTCGGCATCGATTGGAGAAGGCATGGAGGGAGGAAGCGCCCTGCGTGCTTTGCGGCTCCCTGGAGGAGGCGGTGGCCCGGGCGGCCCAGGGGGCGTCTCCCGGAGAGACCGTGTTGCTTTCTCCCGGCTGCGCCAGCATGGATATGTTCCGTTCCTATGCAGAGCGAGGGGAACGCTTCGTCGCCTCCATGAACGCCCTCTCCCAGGAGAAGGAGGAGACGCCCCTCTCCCCTGACGACAGCTCCTCCCCTCAAAACCCTTTCCCGTAATTCCCAACCTTCCCAACCCTCCTGTCGGATGATGACGATGAACATGAATCTCCTCTCCCGCTTTGGCACGCTCTCCTTCAGCCTTGCCCTGGCCTGCGCTCTGGCCGGGTGCCGCACCAGCAGCCCGAAACCCGCCAGCCCCTACACGGGAATCATGAGCAGCCGGGGCAGCATCCCCCCCGCCTACGAGCAAATCCAGACCCTCCCCCGGATCTCCCAGGAACTGCCCTCCCTCCCCCAGGATGCTCCCCAGGGAGAATACAGCGGCATCGGCGAGGAAAACGCCTTTGTGGCCCCTGCCCCTGAACTGGAAAACCAAGTGGAGATCGTGGAAGTGGAGAGTCCCTTGCCCCCTCTGGAGGCTCCTGCCGCCAGCCCCAAGGAAGGGGAACCCGCCAAGTGGACTCTGCCTCCCGTGCCCCAGGCGGAGACCCCCAAGGGCGAAGCCGCTGGAACGCTCACCTATGTGGTTCGGGGAGGAGACAGCCTCTCCCGCATCGCCGTCGCCCATGGGGTGAAGACGGCGGACCTGCTGGCCGCCAATCCCCAAATCACCAGCCCGGACAAGATCCAGGTGGGCCAGACCCTGACCCTGCCCGCCGGCGCCAAGGCCCCCGCCTCCGCCTCTCCTGCTCCCTCCTCCTCCCAGCCCGCCAACGGCAAAAAGGCGGTCTCCCGGGAGACCATCCCCGAAGACGGGAAGTACACCGTCCGCTCCGGGGATTCCCTCTGGCTCATCGCCCGCCGCTTTGGCGTGAAGACCGCTGACCTTCTCCGCTGGAACAATCTCTCCTCCGACAAGCTGAAGGTGGGACAGATCCTGGTGCTGAAGGGCGCCGCCGCTCCCTCCACTCCCGCCCCCGCCGCTCCTGTCACTCCTGCTCCCGCCCCTGCTGCTCCCGCCGCCCCGGTGGAGGAAAATCCCTCCGCCCCCGTGGAGCCCGCCGAAGTGGGCCTTGTCCCAAAGGAGACGGAGGTGCCTCAGTGGACTTCCATCAGCCATGCGGTGAGCGAGGGAGACACCCTCTCCAGCATCGCCTCCATGTATGAGATCACGGTGGAGGCCCTCCTCCAGAACAATCCCCAGGTGAAGAGCGATGCCGATGTGAAGCCCGGCATGGTCCTCCAGGTCCCCTCCAAACTCTAACGCCTTCCCCAACGACCAAAACCTCCCTCCTCCCCCGGGGACGGAGGGAAAACGGCGGGCCAGGGCTTATAGTACGCCCACTTTCTCCCCGGAGGCCGACCGCCTCCTTCAACCCTAGAAGGAAATCACAGCGATGATTGTCACCACGAAGGAACTCTTCAAGCAGGCCTACGGCAAGTATGCCATCGGCGCCTACAACATCAACAACCTGGAACAGTGCATGGGACTCTTCCGCGGCAATATCGCCAGCAAGGCCCCCTTCATCATCCAGATCTCCAAGGGCGCCCGTAGCTACACCAACAAGCTGATGCTGGAAGGGATCATCCGCGCCGCCGACCAGGTCTTCCCCGAAGCCATCTTCGCCGTCCATCTGGATCACGGCGACGAGGCCACCTGCATGGATTGCATCAACTCCGGATTCTACAGCTCCGTGATGATTGACGCCTCCGCCAAGCCCTTCGAGGAAAATGTGGCCATCACCAAGCGGGTGGTGGATGCCGCCCACGCCAAGGGACTGGTGGTGGAGGCCGAGCTGGGACAGCTGGGTGGCGTGGAAGAGCACGTCCAAGTCTCCGAAAGCGACGCCAAACTCACGGATCCCGACCAGGCCAAGGAGTTTGTGGAACGCACGGGGGTGGACAGCCTGGCCTGCGCCATCGGAACCTCCCACGGCGCCTTCAAGTTCTCCGGCACCCAGGGACTCCACTTCGATGTGCTGGCGGAAATCCAGAAGCGCCTCCCCAACTTCCCCCTGGTGATGCACGGATCCAGCTCCGTTCCCCAGGATGAGGTGCGCCGCATCAACATCGCCGGCGGCAAACTGGCCGGCGCCAAGGGCGTGGATGCCGATCAGTTCCTGCCCGCCGCCAAGCTGGGCGTGACCAAGATCAACATCGACACCGACGGCCGCCTGGTGTGGTGCCGCGTCCACCGGGAGCACTTCATCCTGAAGCCCGAGGACTTCGATCTGCGTCCCGCCGGCAAGGAGTTCATGGCCGCCTACGCCGACTTCATCGCCGACAAGAACGTGAAGCTGGGTTCCGCGGGACAGCTGGATGCCGTCCGCGCCGCCCTGGCCTAGAAAGCCCTGCGTCAGGGAGAGCGGAGGAACCTCCCCCCTCTCCCTCTTGCCCGATGCCCGCTTTTCCGGCTCCCCCCCCCTTGACTGAGAAAGGGCGGAGGAGGGAAGGGCGGGCCTTCTTCTTTCTGCCCTTCTCGTCGCCCCCCGTTCTTCCTCCCCAAACCTCTATGACCGTCCCCTGGCTTCCTCTTGTCAATCCCTATCGTCTGGTGGCCCTGGATATTGGCAATACCCTCATTCGCCAAAACCGGCCGGGACTCTATCGCGCCTTGGGCCTGTCAGAGTCTGAAGAGAGCCTGGATTTGGGGGTAGAACCCTTCGGCCCCTCCTTTTATCGCTTCCTCACGGGATGCTCCACCCAGGAGGAATATTTGGAGGAATTCGAGCAACGCTTCCAGGGGCGCTGGACCAAGGAGGAAATCCTCCAGGCTCACCGGGAATATCTCCTGCCCTCCATTCCGGGAATGCCGGAACTGGTGGAGGCCATGGCCAAAACCGGCACCCATTTCGTCTTCTTCACGGACATCAATCCCATCCACTTCCAGCGCTTCCGGGATCTGACGCCAGGAGAGTTTGATTTCATCGTGGATGCTGTGCGCAGCGACCAGGTCCATGCCTTGAAACCCTCCCCCGAAATGTTCCAGGCCTTCGAACAACGCTTCGGGGTTCCCGATCTCTATCTGGATGACCGAATGGACCTGGTGGAGGCCGCCAACCGCCGAGGATGGCACGCCGTCCAGGCGGGAAACCCTGCCGCCTTGCGCCACATCCTCTTCCCGTAGACAACGCCGCCAACCGCTTAGGCAGACTATCATCCCAGGGGCATTGCCCGGCGAACTCTCGAC
>JAEDMH010000110.1 GCA_016303095.1 Lentisphaeria bacterium
GTGTTTCCCCTCCGTGTCCTCTGTGTTTCCCCTCCGTGCCCTCTCTGTGTTCCCGTGGTGTGGCGGAATTTCCGTTTTTTTGGCGTCATGGGCTTGCAATCCGCGGAAGTAGGCTTATCTTTTGCACCGTTTCCCAAACCGAAGCCTTCGTAGCTCAGCTGGTAGAGCAGTTGACTCTTAATCAATTGGTCCGGAGTTCGAATCTCCGCGAAGGCACCATTTTCACCCCAGTTCCTCCTCCAAGGACTGGGGCTTTTCTTTTTCTCTAGGCATCCCCCTCTCTTTCCATGACTGTCCCCCTTCTCTCCTTTGACCGGAATCGTGACGCCGCCCGGCAGGATGCCGTCCAGTTGCAGAGTCGGCGGGAGCGTCTCCAGCAACGGGCGAAGATGATGGAGGCGTTGCGTGCCTGGTTTCGGGAAGGGGATTTTCTGGAGGTGGAATCCCCCGTCCGTCTTCCCGCCCCTGCCTTGGAAGACTATATCGATGCCGTGGAGGCGGGGGAGGGCGCCTGGTTGCGCACTTCTCCGGAACTCCACCTGAAGCGCCTGTTGGCCGCCGGCTATCCCCGCCTCTTTGAAATCGGCCCCTGCTTCCGGAAGGGGGAGTCAGGGGATCATCACCGGGAGGAGTTCACCATGCTGGAGTGGTACCGGGTGGGGGGCACTTGGCGGGAGTTGATGGAGGATGCCCAGGGCATGATTCGCAAGGCCGTGGAGTCGCTCCACCCTGGAAAGCTGTCCCTGCCTTTCCGGGGAGGGGACATCGATTTCTTAGGAGAGTGGGAGGAGCTGACGGTGGAAGAGGCCTTTCAGCGCTATGCGTCGGTTTCCCTCCGTCAAGCCATGGATCGGGGGGAGTTCGAGATGGTTCTCTGTACGGAGGTGGAACCCCATTTGGGGAAGGAGCGTCCCCTCTTCCTCACGGAATACCCCCTGGAATGCAGCGGTCTATCCGCCCCTCTTCCCGGGAAGCCCGGTTTTGTGGCCCGCTGGGAACTCTATGTGGCCGGTCTGGAAATCGGCAATGCCTGCACGGAATTGGCGGATCCTGAGGAGCAGGAACGGCGTTTCCTGAATACCGCCGCTTTGCGGCAGCGGGAGAAGCGCCCCGTCTATCCCATGGACCAGGAATACATGAATGCCCTCTGGCGGGGCTTTCCTCTCTGCGCCGGCACCGCCATCGGCCTGGATCGCCTGGCCATGGTGCTGACGGATGCCCAGGAGATCGCCCAGGTCCGGGCCTTCTGACCTTCTGCCTTGTGGGGCAGGGCAGGGGGGCTAGGCCCGGGGATGAAAACGGCGGAAACTCTCTTGGAGGCGTCTACGGTCGGCCGCAAGGTAGACTTGCGTGGTGCTGATGGAGGCGTGGCCTAGAAGTTCCTGAATGACCCGGATGTCCGCCCCATGGGCCAGGAGATGGGTGGCGAAGGAGTGTCGAAGAAGATGGGGGTGTACCCTTTGGGCAATTCCCGCCAGCTTTGCTCCCTGGGAGACCACTTCCCAAATGCTGCGCTTGTCCATGGGGCCGCCCCGGAGATTCAGTAGAAGATAGGGAGAGCGGCCGGTGCGATCCAAGGCCTCCCGACCCTCCCTTAAATATTCCTGGATGGCCTGGGCGGCCCGGGGGTCGAAGGGCACCACCCGCTCCTTGCCTCCCTTGCCCACTACCCGCATCACCCCCTCCGTAAATTGGATGCCGGAAACCTTCAGAGCCCCCAACTCCGAGGCCCGAAGACCCGTGGCATACAAAAGGGAAAGAATCACCCGGTTCCGAAGATACCGGGAGCGCAAGCGCTCCTCCGGAATGACATCGTAGGCGGAAAGCAATTGGCTGACTTCCTCCTCGGAAAGACTCCGGGGCACCTCCTGGGGAAGACGGGGAGAGTGCATCAATTCCGTTATGTCCTCCCCAAGACGCCCCGTCATATATAGGTACTGAAAAAAGCTCCGAAGGGAAACCAACTCCCGGGAACGAGAACGAACCGACATCCCGCGACGGGACTCCTCCTCGAGAAATTTCCGCAGATCCTGACGGGTGAGAGCCTCTAAATCCTGCTTCCCCTCCCCCGCAAGATATTCCCAGAAATGACAAAGATCCCGACGATAGGCTTGAAGGGTGAGACGGGATAGTCCCCGCTCCAGGAACAGATACTCCAAAAAGGAGGTGAGATGGGGAAGGTCGCAGGATTCCATGCCCCTAAAATAACCCCGCCGAAAGATTGCGCTCCCCCGTAAACGCCATCCCCCTTCCCCTTTCCCCCAAAAAGAATCCCAGGAAAAGGCGGGAGGAAAGAGGAAAATGGGAGAAGGAGAGAGAAAATGCAGATGGGGAAATTGGCGTGGCTTGTCTAGGATTGTCCAATACTGTAAGAATAAGATCCTGGCAGACAGGGGGACATGCCAGGGATGACCGGCGAAAAAATAGGGGGAAGAATTCGCAAAATTTAGAAATAGGATTATTTTGTCCCTAACATGTCGCCATTTTCCCTGGGGGATTACCATGCCTTTCTGGCATGGGAATTGCTCATGGGTCGAGAATGGCCTTGGCGCAGTCGTGCGGTCCCCTGCTCACTTTGGAGCGGACGCGGACGTGCGGCCCCGCCGGCAGACAGATTTGCATACAGTCAATCATCAATCATACAAATGGAACCCACATTAGGAGTAACGAAGATGCTGAAAGGGCTCGTTCGTCTTGGTATTGCGGCATTTGCGCTGATTCTCGGCGTGAATCTGTATGGCGCGCTGGTGGAGGAGGAGACCGCCCTCCGTCTGGCTCAGGGGTGGCTGTCCAGCCAGGGGAATCCCGTGGTGCAGGACGGGGTGGCCCGGGAGGTTGCCCAGGCGGTGGCCATTGAGGCGGATGGCGTGGTGTATGCCTACGCCGTGAATTTCGCTCCCGAGGGCTTCATGGTGGTGGCCGGGGACGACCGGGTCTCCCCCATCCTCTTCTACAGCGCCGAGGGTGCCTTCGATCCCTCTCCCGCCAATCCCCTGCGCTGGATCACCATGGGGGACATGGAGGGGCGTTTGGCTTTGGCCGAGGAGGAGTGCCCGGAGAAGAAGCTCCGTGGCGCCGACGTGGAGACTCCCGAGTACTACCAGGGGAACCAGAGCGAGTGGGCCCAGTACACCTCTCCCAAGACCCGTGCCTGGCAGACCACCACCATCGAGGATGTGTGGGTGCCCTACTTCACCAAGACCAAGTGGTCCCAGAGCTCCATCACCGATGCCAACAGCGGCACCACCTACGCCTGCTACAACTATTACACCCCCACCCCCACCGTGGACGGGCCCGCTTGGGAAGAGGGCAACCCCTATAACTCTGTCTCCGGATGCACCGCCACCACCATGGCTCAGGTGATCCGCTATTTCGAGTGGCCCCAGAGACGCCTGGGCACCTTCTCCCGCACCGTCAGCGTGGGACATGCGGACAACATGATGAAGAAGACCTACAAGGTGGACATGGTCTCCATGGGCGGCGACGGAAATGGGGGAGCCTATGACTGGTCTCTCATGACCTACAATCCCGGCGCCAGCCGCTCCAAGCCCGATTTCCAGGAAAACGGCGACGAGAACTACAAGATGATTGGCCGCCTGATGCGGGATGCCGGCGTGGCCATCGGGGTTCACTACTATTGCAACGTGGGCGGGGAAACCTCCGGTAATGTGAGTTCCACCGCTTTGAAGCACTTCGACTTCGTCTCCCGCTCCTCCGGCGGCGCCAACACCATGGACGCCATCCGGGCCAGCGTGGACGCCCGCCGTCCTGTGCCCGTCTCCATCTCCGCCGCCATCAACCTGAGCGAAGGCTCCGCCGGACACTCCATCTACATCGATGGCTATGGCACCCACAATGGCCGCTGGTTCTACCACATGAACATGGGCTGGGGCGACGGCGGCACCAATGGCTGGTACAACCTGGACGAGCATTTCGCCAGCACCTGGAACAAGAATGTCTCCATCAATGCGGTGAACATCTACCGGAACATGAAGCTCCAGCCCAACGAGGATCTGAACGGCTCCATCATCTCCGGACGCATCACCGACGCCAACGGCGTTCCCCTGGCTGGCGTGAAGGCCTCCATCCGCAAGGAAGGGGAGACCGACACCTGGCTCACCATGCTGGCCTGGTATGACCGGGTGGACGGCGGGGACTCCCGCTCCCTGGTGACCGTGGGCGGCGCGGGCTATGGCGCCGAAAACTACCGGAACGCCACCGATGCCAAGGGCATCTGGGCCATCGACAAGGTGACCGCAGGAAACTACGAGATTGTCCTGGAGAAGGAGGGCTATGTCTTCCTGGGGCAGAAGACGGTGAATGTGAACGGGAACAAGTGGGGTCTGAACTTCGTGGCCGTTCCCCAGGAAGTGGGCGAGCTGGCCCTGGCGAGCTGGTCTCTGGAGGGCACCACCCTCACCCTGAAGTTCAACCGGGCCATCGGCGGCGTCCATGTGAATCCCAATGGCATCACCCTCACCGATGGCGGCAGCACCTTCAGCCTGAAGGAATGCCCCTTCGCCTATGCCGCCGAGAGCGACACCATCGTGGTGAATGTGGAGTCCCTGGGTGTCCTCACCGACCCCCTCCTCAATCTCGCCTCCCATTTCCTCTACTATGACGTGGACGGCGTCTCCGACCACACCGACACCTACAATGTGCCCGTGATCAACGTGGGCCCCGCCATCAGCGGGCAGACCCAGGGAGAGGTGGCCCCCGCCGCTCTGGTCACCGCCATCACCCGGGGCGGGAATGACTTCCTGGCCGCCGGAAATGTCCTCTCCTTCCAAGTCGACGCCACCGGAGAGGTGGATGTGAACGACTTCCGGGTGACGGTCACCCCGGACTACACCGGCGCCGAGGGTTCCTACGCCCAGGTGCGGGGCACCCAGATGCCTCCCGTGGCTCTGGGCACACTGGAGGGCAACGTCCTCACCGTGAATGTGGGCGAAGGCTACGGATTTGTCCGGGTGGATTACATCCCCGCCGAGGGATCCGCTTTCCTGAAGGGCGAGACCTACATGGTGGACAATGCGGCGCCCAGCATCATCTCTGCCTCCATCAACAAGCTGGACGCCCGCCAGTACGTCACCCTGAACTTCAACAAGCCCGTGGGCGGCAGTGGCACCGTGGACAAGATCCAGGGCGTGAACCTGGGCACCGACGGCAACGTCTATCGCTTCGCTGAAACCGCCGAAAATGGCCTGGTGGTCTTCAAGAAGGGCGCCTCCGAAACCCCCGACGGGGTCTATGATTCCGCCTTCGACACCATGATGTGGGGAAGCGGACTGGCCAAGGGACAGGCCGCCGCCGGCAACTTCGGGCAACTCATCGACAATGGCAAGATCTCCCTCCGGGTCAAGGCCACGGTGGTCATCATTAACATCGATGAAAAGATCGAAATCGGATATCTCCGCTGGGTCGACGTGGACGACGACGGCGTCTTCACCCTGGGCGTGGATGGCTTCATCATCCAATACTGCAACGAAATCAACAACAAGAACGGTCGCACCATGAACGACCTCTATGTGTTGGACAGTAGCAACTGGAGCCGTCCTCTCACGCCTCAGCCCGCCACCTACGGGCCTATGAAGGAAGATGGCAGCTATGATTCCGCCGCGGACATCACCGAGGTCACCTACTCCGACCAGTTTGGCGCCGCCGCCCAGAACCAGATCTGGCTGGGCCCCGGCAGCGAGCCTGTGGGAACCCACCACCTGGGCTTCCTCGATGAAATTGACAGCGCCACTCTCCAGCGCATCGCCTACTACAGCCAGACGGGAATGACCTTCCCCTCTGAGCCCATCGTCAACAACGGCACCAGCCTGGACAACGAGAAGATCAACCAGGTGAAGGAGTTCCTCACCACCTGGACCGCCGAGGGCAACGGGGCCTGGATCGACGGCTCTGTGGATGACTCCCTCCAGTATGTGGCCGCCCACGACACCCTGCTCCTGGGACGCTCTGTGACCGACGGCTTCACCGGCGCCGCTCTCACCGCCGCCGAAAATCTCTACTATGTGGATCTGGATCAGAGCGAGAGCCTCACCCGGGCCGACTTCATCTGGAAGGACGGCAACGGGGATGGCGCCTGGAGCGCCACTCCCGCTACCGAGGATGTGGCCCTGGGCAGCGCCACCCCCGGGCAGATGAACTGGAAGACCCCCGTCACCGCCAATGACTTCCGGGTCATCCTCTACCGGAATGGCGGCACCGCCACCAACGTCCGGGTGGATCAGGTCACCGACGCCAAGGGCAACCCCCTCACCAACGCCACCGCCACCATCCGCTGCCGTCTGGTCATCAGCCCCACCATGACCAACACCAGCACCGAGCCCATCCCCAGCGGCGTGGAAACCATCGAGGTGCGCCCCTTCGCCGACGCCATCTATGACGCCAACGACAATGTGGCCTCCGAAACCTCCACCTCCGGAGAACTGCCCCTCTCCGCCATCGGCGGTCTCTTCCTCTGCAAGAGCTCTCTGGGGCCTGACAACGGCTCCATCGCCCTCCGCTTCTCTAAGCGCATCGTGGGCAACGCCAGCGGCACCAAGCCCATGAACCTGCTGAAGATTGCGGAAGACGAAAGAATGGTGGATTCCCAGCTGGGCGTCTCCTCCATTGAATTGAAGTCCACCATCACCTCCAAGAACTTCAAGGCCTATGCGGTCTACAGCGACAACAGCGAGTCCCAGCTGACCTTGGTCCACAATACCAAGGGATACTACAATGGCGGACTCTTCCACCGGGAAGGCTCCAACTATGTGGTCATCGACCTGCTGGCCGGGGGGAACATGGATGCCAACCTGCCCCTCCTGGCGCCCTCTGGCAAGACCCTCAAGGCCATCCGCCTGGAGTTCCAGAACATCTACGACTACCAGGGCGACAAGCTCACGGACGCTTCCGTGACCCTGACGGCCCACGCTCCCTTCCAGCCCGGCATGGCCGGACTCCTGCCTCCCATGTTCTCCAACAAGAAGGGAAGCTACACCTTCATCCACGCCCCCGGCTGCGAGAGCGGCAATCCTGACATGGATCCCAGCCATGTCATCGGCACCGTGGACTCCCCCAGCGGGACCGTCCACCCCGGATACTTCGGCGATCCCAAGTATGTCTGGGTCAAGGCTGACAACTCCAATGGCGTCTATGCCTTCCAGCATGACCTGGTGGATACCACTCTCGAAGACGGCGTGGACGCCGGCGAGATGTATCTGGGCATGTACTACCGCGACTTGGATGCGGACGGCCGCATCGATGCCGTGGACATGAACTTCTTCAACCCCTGGGGCCACGATCCCAAGTTCCCTGCCGAACTGACCGTGGGCGCTAAAGCCGCCGAACGCTTCGTGATCTGGGTCCACTCCGACGATCCCGAGAATGTGGAGACCAAGGTTTCCAATGAGGGCATTGCCTGGAGCGGTTTCCCCGGCCTCTCCTCCTATCCTCTGAATAGCACCACCAAAGATGCCCGCCTCAACCAGGCTCTGGAAGCCACCGATGTGCCCACTGGATGGAGAAAGGCGGAGGTGACCAGCGTCACCGTCATCCAGCAGAACGCCAACCATCCCCTCACCGGGGCCCTGGG
>JAEDMH010000111.1 GCA_016303095.1 Lentisphaeria bacterium
TGTTTTAACTCCGTGGCTTCCGTGCGCCCGCGCAGCGGGCCTTCCGTGTCCGACCTGTTTCCTCTCCGTGTTTTCCCGACCTGCCCGACCTGTTTTCAATCTCTGTGTGTTCCGTGTGGAAATGGCAGCGCCTATTCCGTGTCATCCATGGGGAACGATTCGGAGAAAGAGGTTCGCAGGATTATCTTATTCGGCATGCCCATTTCCCCGGAATCATCCTCCCGTGGCCCCTCCGTGAGCAGCATGGTGAAGGCCCTTCGTCATTTTGGCGCCAGTCGTCACAACCAGCGGAAGTCTCCTTTTTTCGTGGTGGAGGGGTATCGTGTCTGCCGGGAGGCCTTGTTGCGTCGTCCCTCCTGGTTTTCCTTCTGTCTTTTGTCGGAGTCCTTTTCCTCCTCATTGGAGGGAGAGGAGATGCGGGGTTTGCTTCGTCGTCTTGGCTTTTCCTGGGGGAGCATTTCTCCGGGGGAGTTTTCCGGGCTTGCCCTGACGGAGGGTTCCCAGGGGGTGATGGTGGCCATGGAGCGTCCCGTCTTTGGGGCGCCGGGAGAGCTTTCTCCGGTTTGCACCCTCATTTTGGATCAAGTGCGGGAACCTGGGAATGTGGGGACCCTTCTGAGGACTGCCTGGGCGGCGGGTCTGACCCAGGTTTGGCTCACAGCGGGCAGTGCGGATCCCTGGAATCCCAAAGTCATTCGGAGTGGCATGGGGGCCCAGTTTGCCCTGGAGACCCATCTCTTTCCCGATCTTCCCTCGGCGGGGGAGGCCTTTCGTGCCTTGGGAGGCAAGGAGATCTGGTGCGCCATGATGGAGGCGCCCACCACCCTTTTCTCTCCGGAGTTTTCCCCTGCCGGAGCGGCGTTGGTGTTGGGCAACGAAGGCAATGGCATTACCTGTCCCCAGGTGGGGCGTCCCGTCACCATCCCCATGCCCGGCCATGCCGAATCCCTGAACGTGGCCCAGGCGGGCACTCTTCTTCTCTTTGAAGCTCTGCGACGCCCGTCCCCCTCCCCTGCCCCCTGATCTCACGCCCCTCGCAGCCCCCCTTTCCTTCTTCTCCCATGTCTCATCCTCCCCGCATCCCCCGCCTGGCGGCCTTGGCCCTTCTCCTCCTGGCTCTCCCCCTCTCCGCCCAGATTGCCCTGGAACTCCAGGCCAGCCAGCAACGCTACCTGCGCTATGAGCCTATCCGCCTCACCCTCATCGTCCACAATCTCTCCGGCAACACTCTGGAATTCGACACCAACAAGCCGGGAAGCGGGGGACGCATCGCCTTCAAGGTGGACACCGCCTCGGGACGCACCTCCCGCCTTCTCAACTCCCTGGGCAATCCCGCCCAGGGGCTTCTCCTGGCCCCTAGCGAGAGCCGCAAAGTGGAGGTGCTCCTGAATCAGTACTACGACATGCAGCGGGAGGATGGCTACACCGTCCAGGCGCTTTTGGATCACGACCGTCTTCCCCGGCGCCACATCTCCGGCCCCGTGCGGGTGGAAGTGCAGGATGGTCTGCCCATTTTGCAGAAGAGCGTCGGCCTTCCCACAGAGCGGGCCACCGGTCTCATCAAGACCATCCAGCTCTCTCTCCTCCGTTTTGCCGACGTGGACGAGGACATCTATGCGCTGCGGGCGGAGGATGACGAGAATGTCTACGCCGTCCATCGCCTGGGCTCCTTCATTGACGGAGAGGCGCCCCAGCTGGAGTTGGACGGAGACAGTCTGGTTCACGTGCTGCTCCAGATTCGCCCCCGTCTCTACGTCTACTACATCTTTGGCTTCGAAGGAAGGAATCTCATTCTGCGGCAGAAACGCTTCTACGTCTCTGCGGACGGGATGGCCCCTTCCCTGAACCGGGAGACAGGCTACTTGCGGGTCGTCCACGGGCAGATCGCCCGGGAAGGCATTGACTACTATGAACCCAAGGAGAAATAACCATGCCGGACACCTACCCCTATTCTTCCTCTAGCCAGGTTCCCTTCCCCCCCGATTCCTCGACTCCGCCTCCGCCGCCCCCCAAAGCCTCCTCCGGAAAGGCCGGCTCCTACTTCTGCGGCTGCCTCTGCGGATGCCTCTTCTCCCTGATCCTCCCCTCTCTTCTCCTCACCTTCTGCGTTGTCTCCTGCGCCCTCCTCTTCCCGAAAGGGGAAACCTTCCCGGTGCCCGGGGGAGATTCCCAGGAAGTGATCCGGCCGGGAGCGGGAGACAAGGCCATCGCCGTCATCCCCATCCAGGGCGTCATCGGCTTCTACAGCCAGGAGAGTTCCTTCCTGGACACCAGCCGAAGCGGAGACGCCAGCCGGATTCTCCAGGCTCTCCGTCGCATCCAGGAATCCCCGGAGGACTATGCCGCCGTGATTTTGGACATGAACACGCCCGGGGGCGAGGTGGTGGCTTCCGACATGATCCGGCGCCAGCTGGATCGCCTGCCCCCGGATTTGCCGGTCGTCACCTGCATCCGTTCCCTGGGGGCTTCCGGGGGATACTACATCGCCAGCGGGAGCGACTGGATTGTGGCCAATCCCATGAGTCTCACCGGTTCCGTGGGGGTGATCCTCCACAGCATGGAGTATCGGGGGCTGATGGACAAGCTGGGTCTCAAGCCGGTGGTCTACCGTTCCGGCGAATTCAAGGACATTCTCAGCGGCTCCCGGGAGGCCACGCCCCAGGAGCAGGAGTATTTGACCTACATGGTGCGGCAGGACTTCCAGCACTTCTGCCAGGTGGTCTCCCAGGGGCGTCCCTCCTTCTTCCCCACCCCGGAGGACGTGGAGAAGAGCCTCGCCGGCGACGGACGCCCCCTCCTGGGCTCCGACGCCCTGAAGCTGGGCATGCTGGATCAGCTGGGCGACTTCGAGGATGCGGTGGAGGAGGCCCGGAAACTGGGGAATTGTCCCAACGCCCCCTTGGTGCGTCTGAGCGGCCGTTCTCGCCTCTCCAGCCTCTTCTCCTCCCTGGCTCCCCTCCCCCAGGGCACTCTGACCGTCAATCTCCCCGGCCTCTCCCCCCAGGGCGCCCTGCCCATGGGCCACCGCTTCTATCTCCTCCCCCAGGAGGGGGAGACTCTGATTCCCTGATCCCATCCCCATGCGCATCCTCTCCCTCCTGGCCGCCCTCCTCCTCTCCTCCCTGGCCCTCCTGCCCCTCCCGGCACAAGTCTTCCCCTCCCCGGAATGGCAGGAGAGGCCGGATCCCGCCGCCGACCCGGAAAACGCCCTTTCCGGCGGCACCTTCACCACCTATCTGGGGCCCTCTCCCAAGAGCCTGAACTACTATTTGGACAACAACGTCATGAGCGCCCAGGTCATGGGGCTGCTCTACGACAGTCTTCTCTCCCGGGATCCCGAGACCCTGGAGTTCACCCCCTGGCTGGCCAGCCGCTGGAGCATCTCCCCCGACCGACAAACCTTCACCTTCTGGCTGGACGAGCAGGCCCGGTGGAGCGACGGGCGTCCCATCACCCCCCAGGATGTGCTCTGGACCTGCCAGGTCCTCAAGGATCCCCGGAATCTCACGGGGCCCATCCGCTATCAGCTGGAGCGCATGGAGGAGCCCGTGCTTCTGGAGGACGGGGGCATCCAGTTCCGGGCCAAATCCCTCCACTGGCAGAATCTCTCCACCCTGGGGGGGCTGATCATCCTGCCCCGCCACGCCTTCCAAGAGCAGGACTTCAACCAGATCAACTTTGACTTTCCCGTGGTGAGCGGCCCCTATCGGATCCGCCAGTTCCAGGAAGGGCAGCACCTGCTCCTGGAGAAGCGGGCCGACTATTGGCGCCGGGGGTATCCCGCCTGCCAGGGCATCCACAACTTCCAGAGGCTGAAGCTGCGCTTCTTCGAGGATCCCCAGAATGCCTTTGACGCCTTCAAGAAGGGGGAATTGGACGCCATGAAGATCTACACAGCCAGCCAGTGGCATGGCCTGGAGAGCCAGCTCACCGCCGTGCGGAACAACTGGATTGTCAAGCAGGAGATCCACAACCAGGAGCCGGTGGGCATGCAGGGCTTTGCCATGAATCTCCGGCGCCCCCTCTTCCAGGATCTCCGGGTGCGAAAGGCCCTGGCCCTCCTCCTGAACCGGGAATTCATGAACCGCACCATGATGTACGGCCAGTATTTCCTCCACCGTTCCTACATGGAGGACCTCTATGACGCCCAACATCCCTGCCCCGCCACCCCCACTCCCTACGATCCCGCCCAGGCCGCCCAGCTGCTGGACCAGGCCGGCTGGCGCCTGAATCCCCAAACCGGCTGGCGGGAAAAAGAGGGAAAGCCCTTCTCCTTCGTCTTCCTCACCCGGGGAGGCTCCACCGACAAATTCCTGGCGGTCTACGGCGAAGCCCTCAAGGCCGCCGGCATCCAGATGACCCTGGAGACCAAGGACTGGTCCGCCTGGGCCAAGGCCATGGACGACTATGATTTCGACATGACCTGGGCCTCCTGGGGCGGCAGCCTCTTCAAGGATCCGGAACAGCTCTGGTCCTCCCGGGAAGGCACCATGCCCGGCTCCTCCAATATCACCGGATTCGCCCATCCCCAGGTGGACGCCCTCATCCAGCAGCAGCGGGGCCTCTTCTCCGTCCAGGAGCGCAACGCCCTCTGCCGGGAAGTAGATGCCATCCTGGTGCAGGAGTTCCCCTACATCCTCCTCTGGAATCTGGACTACACCCGGCTGCTCTACTGGAACAAGTTCGGCACCCCCCCCAGGGTTCTGGGACGCTTCGGCGGAGACCCGGAGAGCCTCTGGTGGCTGGATCCCGACCGCCAGGAAGAGCTCCAGGACGCCATGGACTCCCAGACCCCCCTGGCCGCAGAACCCGCCAGCGTCCATTGGAGCGACACCCCCTGACCAAACCCCCTCTCCCCCCACATCCCCAGACTCCCCTCCCCTTCCCCATGAGCGCCACCATCATCAACGGCAAGGAAATCTCCGCCCAAATCCGCCAGGAACTCCAACAGCAAGTCCGGGAACTCCAGGACGCCAAGGGCGTCACCCCCGGCCTGGCGGTCATCCTGGTGGGAGAGGATCCCGCCAGCCAATCCTATGTCACCGCCAAGGAGAAAGCCTGCCAGGAGACGGGAATCTACTCCGATGACAACCGGCTGCCCGCCGAAACCACCCAGGAGGAGCTGCTGCGCCTCATCCAGGAGAAGAACCAGGATCCCCGCATCCACGGCATCCTGGTCCAACTCCCCCTGCCCCGACACATTGACGAGCAGGCTGTCATCGCCGCCATCTCCCCCGAGAAGGACGTGGACGGCTTCAGCCCCGTCTCCCTGGGGCGCCTCATGCTAGGGCAGCCCACCTTCCTCTCCTGCACCCCCCACGGCATCATCCAGCTGCTCCTGCGCTCCGGGGTGCAGACCGATGGCGCCCACGTGGTGGTGGTGGGGCGGAGCAACATTGTGGGCAAGCCCGTGGCCAACCTCCTCTTCCAGAAGGCCGCCGGCGGAAACGCCACGGTCACCATCTGCCATCGTCACACCCGGGATTTGGGCTCTTTCACCCGGCAGGCGGACATTCTCATCGCCGCGGCGGGGGCTCCCCACACCATCACGGGCGAGATGGTGAAGCCTGGGGCGGTGGTGATTGACGTGGGAGTGAACCGGGTGCCGGCGCCGGATTCTCCCCGGGGGTATCGTCTCCAGGGGGATGTGGACTTTGCCCAGGTCTCCCAGGTTGCCTCCAAGATCACCCCGGTGCCTGGCGGCGTGGGTCCCATGACCATCACCATGCTTCTCTACAACACTGTGCTGTCCGCCCGGAAGAGGGCGGGATTGGCCTAGCGGGTGTCCAGGAGACCTTCTTTCCCATGGCTTCCCATTCCTCCCAAGCCGACAAGTCCTCCATGCCTCCCGGACGGGTGGCCACCCAAGCCCGTTCCGCCGCCCAGGCCGTAGTGTGGATCCTGGCCCGGTGCCTGGGGCAGCACCGCCCTGCCGACCGCTGCCTCCACGACTATTGCACCCGGAACCACCAGCTGGGCTCCCGGGACCGCCGCATCCTCTCCGAGACCCTCTTCTCCGTTCTTCGCTGGTGGGGATGGCTCCAGAAGCTGGCCCCCGAGAATTTCCTCCGGGCCTGGCAAGAGGGCGCCCAGGAACTCCCCGAACACTTTGACGAATGGGCGCCTGTCCTCTCCGCCGCCTGGGTCCTGGAGAACCGCTTTGATTTTCCCCCCGCCGTGATGGCCTGGCTGCGGCAGGCGGGCCTCTATCCCGAACTCTTCCAGGGACTCTCCCCCGAGACCCCCGTGGCGGAACGCCGGCGCCATCTGCGCCCCTTCTTCTCCCACCGCCCCATGCCCTCTCTGGTCCTGGAGGAACTAGTGCCCCCCTGGCTCTCCCAAGAACTCTCCCCGCTGCCAGAAGGCACCTCCCTCTCCACTCTGGTGGAATGGCTCCAAAAACGCCCCCCCGTCTGGATTCGCAGCCAGGAGCGGAACGAGACGGACGCCCTCTCTCTCCCCCAGCGCCTCCTCCAAGAATCCCCCCAGCCCCTGCGGCTCCTCCCCCATCCCCGCATGCCCCAGGCCTTCTGCCTGCGATACAATGGCGCCAATCTCCGGGGAACCCAGGCCTTCCGGGAAGGCGCTTTCGAGGTCCAGGATCTAGCCTCCCAGGCCGTGGGCTACGTCTGCGCCCCCAGACCCGGACAACAGTGGTGGGATGCCTGTGCCGGAGGCGGGGGAAAATCCCTCCAGCTGGCCCAGGAGATGAAAAACCGGGGCATTGTGGAGGCCACGGACTTGCGGGCCAGCAAACTGGAGGAGTTGAAGCTGCGGGCCAGGCGCGGAGGCTTCTCCAACATCCGTCTTAGGGAATGGCAGGGACTTTCCACCCCTGAAGCCTTCCGGGAGCGCTTCGACGGCGTCCTGGTGGACACCCCCTGCTCCTGCTCCGGCACTTGGCGGAGAACCCCCGACGGACGCTGGAACACCACCCGGGAATCCCTCCAGGAGTTCTCCCGCCTCCAACGCCAGATCCTGGAGGCCGCCGCCCCCGGGGTCCGTCCTGGCGGAATCCTGGTCTACTCCACCTGCTCCATGCTGAAGGCGGAAAACCAGGATGTGGTGGAGGCCTTCCTGGACGCCCACCCCCAGTTCATCCTTACCCCCCATCAGGATCCCATCACCGGAACCCCCTCCTTGGGCATGACCCAGCATTGGCCTTGGGACGGAGACTGCGACGCCATGTTCACCGCCAAGATGACCCGCCGGAAATAGGCCCCGCCCCCCCCAGGGGAAGTCCCCATTTGAGAAACTACATTACCCCCCTATGCAGGAAAATCAGGAGAACAATTCCCCCGCGAACCCCTATCGTTGGGTGTGCCATGTCCTCTCCTGGTGCGCCCACATCCTTCTCCTGGGAATCCTGGGACTCTCCTGCCTGACCCGGAAGACCCCGCCCCCCCCGCCTCTGGTGGAGGTGGAACTGCTGGAAGCCTTCGGCGGCGCCCCCAACCCCCTGCCCCAAACTCCTCAGCCTCCCAAACCCGAGCCGCCAAAGCCAGAGCCTCCCAAGCCAGAGCCGCCAAAGCCAGAGCCGCCAAAGCCAGAGCCGCCAAAGCCAGAGC
>JAEDMH010000112.1 GCA_016303095.1 Lentisphaeria bacterium
AGCAGGCTCTGCCCCCTCTGTGCCCTCTGTGTGCCCGGCTTGCCGGGCCTTCCGTGCCCTCCGTGTTAACTCTCCGTGCCCTCCGTGTTAACTCTCCGTGGCTTCCGTGTTAACTCTCCGTGCCCTCCGTGTTAACTCTCCGTGTCCTCCGTGTTTCCCTCTCTGTGCTCTTTGTGTTCGCCCGGCGGGGCTACGGGGAGTATATTCCCGGGCATGATTTCCACTGGTTCCATTGTTCGTCTTCTTGCCTGGTTTCAGGCGCATGCCCGTTCCTTGCCCTGGCGGGAGGATCCTCCGAATCCCTATCACGTGTGGCTATCGGAGATCATGCTTCAGCAGACCCGGATCGAGGCGGTGACGGAGGCCTACGGGCGCATTTTGGCGGCTTGTCCCACGGTGGAGTCTTTGGCGGCCCTATCGGAGGAGGCGTTGTTGAAGCTTTGGCAGGGATTGGGGTACTATTCCCGTGCCCGTCATCTTCACGAGGCGGCCCGTCGGATTGTGGAGTCGGGGGGCTTTCCCGGCACCTGGGAGGGCTGGCGTGCCTTGCCTGGGGTAGGGGACTACACCGCTTCTGCCGTAGGGGCCATTGTGCTGGGGGAGCGTCATCCAGCGGTGGACGGCAATGTGGTGCGGGTGCTCTCCCGTCTGTTGGCCCGGGAAGTCACCCCCCTCCAGGCCCGGAAGCTGTTGGAGCAGGGGATCCAGGAGACCGACTCTCCCTCCGCCTTCACCCAGGCCTGGATGGAGCTGGGGGAGGTGGTCTGCATTCCCCATGGGCGTCCCCGTTGCGGGCAATGTCCCTTGTGGGAGGAGTGTCGTGCCCATAGCCAGGGGGCGGAGGAGTCCTTTCCCCCTCCCCGTCGTCGCCCGGACCGTCCCTGCCATGAGCTCACGGTCTTTCAGATTTTGCGGGAGGACGGGGGGCTTGCCCTGCGTCGTCGTCCTGCCCGTGGGCTTTTGGCGGGGATGTGGGAGCCTCCCCATGTTGTGGGGAGTCTGGGGGGATCTGGTGCCTGGGCGGCCTTGTCGGCCTGGGGGATATCCCGGAGCCAGGGGGAGTTGCATCCTTTGCCTGCCAGTACCCATTTATTCACCCATCAAGAGTGGCGCATGACCAACTACCGGGTGCGTCTGCGTCAAGTGCCCCCGGAGTTTCCCTTTGTGTGGGCCACTCCCCAGGAGCTCTCCGCCCGCTTTCCCATCCCTTCTGCCTTCCGCCTCATTCTTCCATGAACGACACCCGGCGACAAACCCTCCTTTCCTGGGGAGCCCTGGCCTTCCTGGTCAGCCTCTTCCTCCCCTTCCCCCAGGGCGGAAAACTCCTTCTCTCCGAATGCTTCGTCCCCCTGATGCTCTGGCAGCTTTGGAACCAGCGGAAAACTCTGGGGACGCTTTGCCTGCGGGAATTTCCCTGCCTGGCCTTTGCCGCCCTGTGGATGCTCCTGGCCACGGCCGACCACTTTCTCCGGGGATGCGGCTCCCTCTATGACCTGGGGGTCTTCGCCTACATGGGGCTGATCTTCCTCTTCCTGCGCCTCACCCCCCTCCCGTCCCCCCAGGTTTCCTTCCGCTGGGGCGCGGCTCTTCTGTCCATTCTCTGGATCGGGTGGGCCTGCACCAAACTCCTCCCTGTCCAGGGAACGTGCTGGGAAGGGCTCCTCTACTTCGATCGGCATTTCGCCACCCTGGATCCCAATGCCCTGGTGACCCGATACCAGTTTCTCTTCTCCAATCCCAATCTCCTGGGGGGCGCCTACATCCTGCCCGTTCTCCTCTGCCTCCCCTGGCTGCGCCCCTGGTTCGCCGCCGCTTCCCCGGGAAAGCGGACGGCCTGCCTCCTCCTGGGCGCCCTGGCCTTCCTCCCCCTGCTGGCCACCGCCTCCAAAATGTCCGTCATGACCCTGGGACTCCTCACGGGAGGCCTGGCCATGTGCCTGCCCGCCCATCGCCGCCTGGCCGCCGCCCTGGCGTTGGCCGCCACCCTCGCCTTCGGCACCCTCTGCCTCACCACTGTCTTCTTCCGCACCTATCCCGCCATCCCCCACCGCCCCTGGGTGGATTTCCATCAGCGGGGCAACTACTCCGTCCACCAGGAAATCTACGACAAGATCTTCCGGGAATCCACCTGGCGGGAAAAGCTGCTGGGCCATGACGCCGCCCGCCTCCGCCAGCTCTATCCCCGGCACGCCCAGGAAGACCCCATCCGGGAAATCCTGACACCCTATGGCTTCCAAGGAGAAACGCAACTCTATGCCACCTTCATGGATCCCCATTGCGAATACCTGAATCTCCTCTCGTTCTTCGGACTCCCCGCCCTCCTGGCCGTGATCACCTTCCTCCTCCGCCTGGCCGCCCGCAGCGCCAAGGCCAAGGAATACTCCCTGGCTCTCCTGGTCCTGGGCATCCTCTTCGCCTTCTTCTGGGAGGATGTGGCCTCCAAACGCTTCCTCTGGGCCGCCCTGGGCATCGCCGCCGCACGACTCTCCCGCCAGGGAGATCCCCCAGGGGACGGAGCGCCGGGGCATGGTTATATTTAACCCCGCTTATGAGACAACGACGGGACATTTTTACGGGAATTGTGCTGGGCAGCGACGTGATTCGGGTGGCCGTGGCCTCCTTCGAGAATCCGGAAGACCCCGCCAGCACCCTCCTGGTGCGGGGCTATGCCAAGGTCCCCTCCCTGAAGATCCGGCGGGATGAGCCGGAGAATCCGGGCATCGTGGCGGAGCAGCTGGGGGACGCCCTCCAGGAGGCCTGGACCATGGCGGATTGCGAGGGCTTTCCCGGCATTCTCTCCCTTTGCCTCTCCGGCGCCCATGTCCACCGGAAGATCGCTTCCGCCACCCTTCCCCTAGACGACAAGAAGACCATCACCGAGGAGGAGATGGGCAATGCCTTGAACCTGGTCTGCCAGGAAAAAACGCCCTGGGAGGGGGAGCCCGAGGAGGGCATGGTGTGCTGCGTCTCCCTCATCAACCGGGGATTCCGTCTGGCGGACGGACGCCTCCGCCCCAATGCCCTGGGACAGGTCTCCTCCTCCCTCACCGCCGAATCTTTCTACTTCCCGGAGGAGGCGGAAACCCATGAGAAGATCGACGCCGTGGTCAGCGAGGCCCTCCCCGCCAATGCCATGGTGCGCAACGTGGTCTACGCCCCCGTCGCCCTGGGCGCCGGCATCTTCCCCCCCACCATGACGGAGGAATGCAGCAGGCTGGCCATCGATTTGGGCGCCGGCATGACCTCCTATGTGATGCTGAGCCGCTATGGGGCCGTGGCCTGCGGACAAATCCCCGTGGGCCTGGATCATGTGGTCAACGACCTGGCCATCGCCTTGGGAGTGCAGCTGGACACCGCTCGGAAGCTGGTGGAGGGCATGGAAGGAATCCGGTGCTCTTTGGACGTGAAGCAGGATGGGAATGCCCGCTTGCTGAACATCCAGGAGAATCTGGAGGGAACCCGGCGCAATTTGCAGGTGTGCGCCGCTGCCGTGGAGATGGTGATGGAAGCCCGCATTCGGGAACTCTTCCAGCTGGTGCGGGAGACCCTGGAAAAGGAGGGCTCCAGCCAATGGGTGGACCACGAAATCGTCCTCACCGGGCCGGGGGCCAAGCTCCCCCAAATCGGCTTGGTGGTGGCCAAAGTCTTCCCCGAACGCAAGATCAGCCTGGGCGCCCCCTACCGGATCCAGGGCAGGGCCGGCGAAGCCTTCGGGCCGGAAGACGCCATCATGATGGGACTGCTCCGGGCCTCCTGCCGGGAAGAACTCTTCCAGCGGCATTACGGGGAAGGGGAGGAGGACAGTATTCTGGGGAAACTCAAGGCCTTTTGGAAAAGCGTCAGGGATTGGTAGACGATGGAAGAGAACGAACCCACCCCCGCCCCGGAACAACGCCCGGGAAAGCCCTCCATCCTCTTGCTGGGAATGGGCACTGCCGGCTCCCGCGCCGCCTTCTACCTCTACCAACGAGGCGCCCTGGAAGCCCAGTCCATCCTGGCCGTGGATTCCGACGGGGAACAGCTGGAGGCGCTCCGCACCCTCCAATGCCTCCCCGTCCCCCCGCCCCCCGCATTGCCGGCCGGCACCGCCGCCCAACATGCCCGGGAGGCCCTGGAACAGGGACTGGCTCCCCGCCTGGAGGAATGCCAAATGCTCCTGGTGGTGACCTGTCTGGGAGGAGCCACGGGAGATTTCTACACCCAGGCGGCCCTCTTGCTGGCCCGGCAGCGCAACCTCCCCGCCGTCACCATCGCCGCCATGCCCCATGCCTTCGATTCCCGGGAACTCCAGGAGCAGGCCGCCCAGACCCTGGGCGTCCTCCAAGCCCAGCATTTCGAGGTGCTGACCCTGAATTGCTCCCGGCTGGGACAGTTCTTCCCCGACCCCCGGCGGGAAAACGCCTACGCCCAGGCGGTGCGGTGGATCGCCGAAACCGCCATCGGCTTTTTGACCCTCTTCACGCTGCCTCGGGTGGATGCCCCAGGCTCCCCCAATTCCCTGGACCACCCCAGGGCCATGGATTTCGAGGAGATGCCCCGGGGCATCTTCGCCGGCCTTCGACCCGCCATCTGGGAACAGCAAAAAAACCTGGATGTGCCTACCTATCTCCGCCTCCATCTCTCCCTCCCCCTAGCTAAGGAACATCAACGCTCATGAGCACGGCAGAATCTCTCGCTTCTCTGGCTTCCCTCTCCCGCCAATACGGAGCCAACCCAGACTATGTCTTCCTGGGAGGCGGAAACACCTCCTTCAAAACCGAGACGGAACTCTTCATCAAGCCCTCCGGCGTGGCCCTGGCCACCATCCAGCCTGAACAGTTCCTCAAGATGGACCGCCAGGAACTCCGCAAGGTCTTCTCCCTGGCGCCCCAAGTGCCCGCCGAGGCCCGGGAAGAGGTGGTGAAGAATTTGCAGCTGGCCGCCGTCCGCCCCCTGGGGGCCGGCCGTCCCTCCGTGGAGGCCCCCGTCCATGAGGTGATTCAATATCCCTTCGTGGTCCACACCCATCCGGCCCTGGTGAATGGCCTGACCTGCGCCAAGAATGGCGCCCAGGCCGCCGCCGCCCTCTTCCCCGAAGCCCTCTGGCTGGATTACTGCAATCCCGGCAGCACCCTGGCCTTCCTGGTGAAGGAGGCCCTGGATGCCGCCGCCGCCCGCCGGGGCGGAGAACAGCCCCGGGTCCTCTTCCTCCAAAAGCACGGCGTCTTCATTGGCGGCAACACCGCCCAGGAGGTGGAGGAGACCTACGCCCAGGTGATGGAGACCCTGCGCAAAGCCTACGCCCAGGCCGGCGTCTCCCTGGAGGAGCCTGCCTATGAGGAGGCGGAGGCCCAGGATCTGGAGGAGATCGCCCCCAAGCTCCGCAGCTGGCTGGCCGCCCCCGGAGAACCCCTGCCGGTGGTCCACTGCGTGGGCCGCGCCGCCGCCTTCGCCGGCCCCCTCACCCCAGACCACGTGGTCTACGCCAAGTCCTTCGCCTTCCGGGGAGAGGCCTCCCCGGAAGCCCTGGAGGCCTTCCAAAAGGAACGGGGCTATCTGCCCAAGGTGGTGGAAATCCCCGGAAAGGCCCTCTTCACCGTGGGCGCCTCCCGCAACGACGCCCTCTCCACCGCCATCGCCCTGGATAACGCCCGGAAAATCGAGGGGCTGACCCAGGCCTTCGGCGGCGTCTTCTATCTCACGGAAAAGGAATACTCCTTCATCGAAAACTGGGAGGTGGAATCCTACCGCCGCTCCGTCAACGCCGCCGGAAAGGTCAGCCGACTCCAAAACCGGGTCTGCGTGGTCACCGGTGGCGCCCAGGGCTTCGGATTGGGCATCGCCCAGCATCTGGCCCAGGAGGGCGGCACTCTCGTCCTGGCCGACATGAACTACCAGGGCGCCCAGGCCGCCGCCGAGGAGCTGAACCGCACCTACGGCAAGAACCGGGCCTTCGCCGTGGCGGTGAATGTGGCCGACGAAGCCTCCGTCCAGGCCATGGTCACCGCCGTGGTCCGGGAAGTGGGCGGCATCGACCTCTTCGTGAACAACGCGGGCGTGGTGCGCTCCGGCTCCGTGATGGAACTCTCCCTGAAGGACTTCTCTTTCGTCACCAACATCAACTATCTGGGCTACTTCCTCTGCTGCAAGCACGCCGCCCGGGTGATGGCCCGCCAGATGACCCGACCCGACAGCCCCTGGACCGACATCGTCCAGGTGAACTCCAAGAGCGGACTGGAGGGCTCCAACCGGAACGGGGCCTACGCCGGCTCCAAGTTCGGCGGCATCGGCCTCACCCAGTCCTTCGCCAAGGAACTGGTCACCAGCCACATCAAGGTGAACTCGGTCTGCCCCGGCAACTATCTGGACGGCCCCCTCTGGAGCGATCCGGTGAAGGGACTCTTCGTCCAATATCTCCAGGCGGGCAAGGTCCCCGGCGCCACCTCCGTGGAGGATGTCCGGGAGTTCTACATGGCCAAGGTGCCCATGCACCGGGGCTGCCTCCCTGAGGATGTGGGTCGCGCCATCATCTACTGCGTGGAACAGCAGTACGAGACGGGACAGGCCATCCCCGTCACGGGCGGACAGAACATGCTCCACGCCTAGCCCCTCCTTCCCGAAACGCCCATGCCTCCCCATCCCTCCCCCCAGAAATCCTCCCCCAGCGGGACGCCTTCCCCCAAGGAGCGGCGCCTCCAGAAAATCATGGACCAGATGAAGCACTGGGGGGAGGATTTTCACCGCACCAAGGGGGAGGAGTGGGCCAATTTCGGCACCCATTTCGCCGGGGCCGTCTTCAGTATCTTCGCCCTGACCTTCATGTGCGTGAAGACCGGGGAAACCGGAAACCCACGATGCGTGGTCTCCGCCGCCATCTACGGCACCACGCTCCTGGTCCTCTACTCCGCCTCCGCTCTCTATCACTTGACCCGACGCTGGCGCGTCAAGGGAATCCTCCAGACCTTCGACCACGTCTCCATCTATCTCCTTATCGCCGGCAGCTATACCCCCTTCGCCCTGGTCAGCCTCCAGGAAGGCCCCCTGGGACTCTGGGTCCTGGTCATCACCTGGATCCTGGCCGCCCTGGGCATCCTGGCGGAAACGGCGGTGAAACCCCGACGGGAATGGCTCACCCTCCTCATCACCCTCGCCATGGGATGGGAAGCCCTCTTCTTCTGGAAACCTATCCTGAAAGTCCTGGATACCCCCGGACTGGTGATGCTCCTGGTGGGGGGCGTACTCTATACCCTGGGCGTCCCCTTCTATGTCATGGACCGCACCCCCTATATGCATACCATCTGGCACGCCTTCGTCCTGGCCGCCTCCGTCTGCCACTGGGTGGCCATCCAATTCAGCGTCTTCGCGTGACCCAGGAGACGCTGCCGCTCCACAGGTCGAGCACGGAGGTAAAAACACGGAGAGCACAGAGAAGAAACACGGAGGGCACGGAAGCGCCTGCGGCGCACACGGAGGGCACGGAGGGGGCGGTTCGTGCTCTCCGCCGTCCCACCCTGTGTTTTTCTCCTGATGGATGCTAGATTTCTATATTTCAATAACTTATGAAAAT
>JAEDMH010000113.1 GCA_016303095.1 Lentisphaeria bacterium
CCTCGCCGCCGAGGCGGGTGACGTGAAGGTCAATGCCAAGAACAACGCCACCCTCCAGGGCGAGGTCCTGGCTGAGAACGTTGCCGCCGAGGCCCAGGAAGGGGATCTGAAGGTCTCCGCTCCGGTGACTTCCACGGTGGAGAATGTGACCCTGGCCGCAGGAAAGGATCTTCTGGTGCAAGAGCTCATCATCGCCCAGAACAACGTCAAGCTGACGGCCGAGAACGACGTGGAAGCCGATGCCGCGATTGAGGCGGTGGAAGGCGATGTAACCGTGGCCGCCGGCCGTGACGCCGATCTGGCGGACATTGTAGCGGAGGAAGGTTCCATCGTCGTGGTAGCCAAGAACAACGTCGCCCTGATGGGGACCCTGAAGGCTCAGAGGATCCAGGCCATGGCCAACGAGGGTTACCTGCTGGCGGAGGATGTCATCACCGCCACGGCAGGAAATGTGACCCTGAGTGCGGGACAGGACTTGGAGACCAACGCCCAGGTGGTGGCCGAACAAGGCGACATCTTCGTGGAGGCGGGCCGCGATGCTGAATTGGCGGCCCTCACCGCCCAGCAGGGCGAGGTGCTGGTCATCGCCAAGAACAACGCCGCCCTCAAGGGCGAGGTGCTGGCCGAGACCGTCACCGTGGAGGCCGCGGAAGGCGACCTGGCCGTTGCCGCCCCTGTCACCGCCACCACGGAGGATGTGACCCTCACCGCCGGAGAGAATCTCCTGGTGAAGGAAGCCATCACGGCTCAGAACAATGCCGCCTTGCTCGCCGGGAACGACGTGAAGGCCACCGCCGCCATCCAGGCGGTGGAAGGAAACCTCTCCGTGACTGCGGGCCGTGACGCCACACTGGCAGCCCTCGACGCCCAGCAGGGCGACGTGACCGTAGTGGCCAAGAACAACGCCGCCCTCAACGGGGCTGTCACCGCCCAGGAGATCCTGGTCAAGGCCACGGAAGGCGACCTCACCGCCCAGGCGACCATCACCGCCACCACGGGAAATGTGGAACTGGCCGCCGGACAGGACGTGGAGACCAACGCCGAGGTCAAGGCCGAACAAGGCGACCTCACTGTCACGGCGGGCCGTGACGCCACACTGGCGACTCTTACCGCCGAGGCGGGTGACGTGAAGGTCACCGCCAAGAACAACGCCGCCCTCAAGGGCGAAGTCCTGGCGGGCACCGTGACCGTGGAGGCCACGGAAGGCAACTTGCTTGCCGAGGAGGCCATCACCGCCACCACGGGTTCTGTGCTCCTCGGCGCGGGGGGCGGGGATCTGGAAGCTCGAGGCGCCATCACCGCCGAAGAGGGCGAGGCTCGCCTGCTTGCCCGGGACAACATCAATGCCGTGGGTAAAATTCTGGCCAAGAACGTCACGGGCATTGCCTGGGATGGCGATCTCGTCTTGCGGAGCGGGGTGACGGCTACGGAAGGGGAAGTGAACCTCTATGCCGGTCGTGACCTGGGGGCCTTTGCTCCCATCGTCGCCGAGAAGAACAACATCTCCATCCAGGCGGGCCGGGACGCCACCCTGTCTGCTCTTAGCGCCGAAGCGGGCGTTGTGACCGTGGAAGCCAAGAACAATGCCACCTTTGCAGGAGATGTCCAAGCCAAGCAGATCTTCGGCTTGGCCAAGGAGGGCGACCTGAAAGCCTATGGAAGCATGACCACCAGCCTGGCCGATATCCACTTGGAGGCTGGGCAGGATATGCTTCTCGCGGGAAGTTTCAACGCCAAAGACGGCGTGGGGCTTTTCGCCGACCGGGACATTGTGGCCGACTTCAGCACCATTGAAACGGAAGTGGGCCATGTGTACGCCCAGGCGGGCCGGGACGCCACCCTGTCTACGGTCACCGCCCAGCAGGGCAGTGTGAGTGTCACCGCCAAGAACAACGCCGCCCTCACGGGCGATGTCCTGGCCACCACCGTCACCGTTACGGCGGAGGAAGGAGATCTGACCGTGGATGCTCCCGTCACCGCCACGGTGGATGACGTGACCCTGTCCGCCGGCAAGGATCTCTTGGTGAAGGATGGGGTGACGGCTCAGAACAATGCCTTCCTGGCTGCCCAGAACGACGTGGATGCCACGGCGGCCATCCAGGCGGTGGAGGGTGACCTCACGGTGGAAGCCGGCCGGGATGCCACCCTGTCGGCCCTGACTGCCGAAGCGGGCACGGTGACCGTCTCCGCCAAGAACAGGGCCACCCTCACCGGGGATGTCCTGGCCGAGAAAGTTCTGGCCACGGCTGCCGAGGGCAAGCTCATGGTTTCCGCTCCTGTCACCGCCACGGCCGAGGATGTGCTCCTGACCTCTGGCGAGGATATGGAACTGGCGGGGAACATCACTGCCCAGAAGAACGTGAAGGCCCAGGCCAGGGAGAATCTCCAGGCCACCGGCGACCTGACGGCTCTGGAGGGCGATCTGGTGGTGCAATCCGGCGCGGACGCTGCCCTGGCGGGGAATCTGACCGCTCAGAAGGGCGCCGCCGAGGTGACGGCGAAGAACGACCTGACGGTCTCGGGCAAGACCCTGGCCGGCCAGGTGACCTTCACCGCCGCCGATGGCGACCTGCTCCAGAAAGGAGATGTCCAGGCAACGACGGGCGCTGTCGAAGCGTCGGCGGGCAACGACATTGTGGTGGCCAAGGATGTCACTCTGGCGGCGGATGCGGATCAGGTGCTCCTCAACGCCCATGAAGACGTGGATCTCGCTTCTGGCGTCACCCTGAAGGGCGTGGGCGTCGAGGTAGAGGCCACGATGGGCGATGTGAATGCCTACCAGACGACCATCCAGTCCGGCAAGGACACCATTCTGCAGGCGGGCGGCAACCTCCTCTTCCTGGAAGGCGACATCCAGAGCGAGGGAAGCACTCTGGCGGCGGCGGACGAATTCGTCACCCTGACCGGAAAGACCGATTCCGGCAGCAACTTCCAGGTGGTTGGCGTGGAAGGAGTCTATCTCCAGGGCCAGCACACCGCAGGAAACCACATAGACATCACTTCCCCGGAGGGACGTGTGCTTCTCCAGGAAGCCGAGCTCACGGCGGCAGGCGAGGGCATCCTTGTCCAGGCCATGGGGGATGTTGAGGTCACCAATGGGACCCTGACCGCCACGGGCGAGAATGAGGATGGCGATGTGACCGTCCACGGCGCTTCCGTGGAACTCTCCGGCGATGTCCTGGCCCAGAAGGGCAAGGTGGACATCACGGGCCAGGAGGACGTCACTGCGGAGGGCTCCCTGGAAGGCCAGCTGGTCCAGATCACGGCCCAGGAGGGCAATCTGCGTTCCCAGGCTGACATCACCGCCACGGAAAAGGACATCCTTCTGACCGCAGGCCAGGAGATGGAACTCTCCGGGACGCTGACCGCCCAGAAGAATGTGGCCATCCAGGCGGGCGAAGAGGCTGACCTGGCCGCCACGGTGGTGGCCAAGACCGGCGACCTCACCGCTACGGCAGGCGAGGATCTGACCTCGTCCGGCACCCTGGAAGCCACGGATGGCGCCGTGACTCTGACGGCGGGAGACGAGATGCTCCTGAAGAACACCGTGACCGCGGGCAAGAACCTCACCGCTACGGCGGGCGAGGGCGACCTCACCACCACGGATCAGGGCGACCTGACCTCCAAGGAGGGAGACATCGTCCTCACCACCCTCAAGGGCGCCATCACCCTGGCGGGCGATGCCAAGGCCGAACAGGGCGACCTCGCCGTGGAGGCCTACGACGACCTGATGGTGGCCCCCTCGGCTACCCTGGCCGCCCAGAACGTGGCCCTCGAAACCCTCAAGGGCGGAGTGCTCAACGAGGGCGATATCCAGGCCAATGGTCTGGAGGATTCCCGGGTGACCATCGCCTCCGGCGAGGATGTGGACAACGTGGGTTCCCTCCAGGCGGGACAGCGGGTGGAGATCCAGGCGGTGGGCGACGTCTTCAACGACGGCTCCATCCAGGCCGGCACCTCCGACGCGGCGCCCTTCACTCCTGGCAGCGTCATCTCCTTCGAGGCGGGCGGAGACATCGAATCCACCGGCTCCTTGGCCGCCGAAACCATCCTGGGACTCTCCCAGGGCGATGTGAACATCAGCGGAGAGGTGGCCGCCGATACCCTGAATCTCCACACCACCGAGGTGGACGGGGATATCACGGTGGAGATCACCTCCGACCTGAAGAGCCTGACTCTGGTGGCCGATGGCGACCAGTCCGACATCTCCTTCCAAGGAAAAGATGTGGAGGACCTGGTGGCGGAAACCAACGGCCAGGACGGCGACATCGACTTGGCGGGCGAGGACCTCTTCGTCCGCCGGGCGGTGGCTCAGGATGGAAACGTGAACCTCCAGGGTCACGACCTGGTGGTGAAGGAACTGGCCGCTCTGGAGAACGGAGAGGTGAATGGCGCGGACGGCGCCGCCCATGACGCCAACATCCTCGCCACCGGCAAAGTCCACCTGAAGAAGGCGGTCACGGCGGATGCCAACGTGGTCATCGACGCCCAGGGCGCCATCACCGACAGTGGAGACGCCCTCGTCACCAGCGGCGAAGACACCACTCTGGAGAGCGGAGATCACATCGGCACTCCCGAGGACAACAATGCCATCGCCGTGAATGTGGGTGGCAAGTTCACGGTCAACGCCAAGCCCGGCACTCCCAAGATCAACATCTTCGCCTTCCTGGAAGGCGTGACCGGAGATGGTGAGGTCCACACCAACAGTGCCTCCATGCCCGGACTGGTCATCTTCAACTCCGTGCCTTGGATGGGCACCGGAAAGCAGATGGGCCGCCTGGATCGGGCCTACGGAGAGGCGTTCGCCTCCCTGGCAGACTTGATGATGGTCTTCAACCTCTCCAACCCCCTGACCAGCGACTACCGCTACTTCCCCCACACCGCTCTGGATATGGATGGCTACACTCATGCTCCCGCCCGGGGCATCGAAACCATTCGCATGAGCGGCGACAATGGCGGAACCATCCAGGGATTGCCCGAGGGACTCACCCCCAATACCATCCCCAACGCCTCCGATTACGAGGAAACCTTCTACTGGCCCCTGCTGGACGAGGAGGAATCCCCGGAATCCACCGCCGAGGAAACGGTAAGCAACAAGTAGCCGGGAACTCCAATAAACAAGTTCCCTGACCCATACGGGTGGGATGGACCAACACTCCATCCCACCCTTTTCTTTTCCCCAATCCCGTTAACTCAAACACGGAGGACACGGAAGCGCCTGCGGCGCACACGGAGGACACGGAGTTTTAAACACGGAAGCCACGGAGGGCCCGGCAAGCCGGGCACACAGAGACCACAGAGAGGCGGCTCGTGCTATCCGCACGCCCCGCCTTGTTTTTTTGGGGGGCAGGGGCGCTGCGGCATCCGGTATTCCGGATGCCTTGTGGCTCCCGTGAGGCGCCACGGGGAGAAAATGCCCTGGCGGGCACCTCCTCCCCATGGCTTCCCCGGGATCCCCCTTCCTGGTCGGGCAAGCTCGCCCAGGAACGCCCCCGCCGGATGTTTGACGGGAAATCCCCCCGCTTGCGGGGGAAGGGGGGCAATCCTCATGAACCCCGTAGGGGTGGGAGGCCTAGCCTTGGCGACGGAGGGGGGTAGCGCTCTTCGAGCGCCAAAAACCTCCACTCCGCGTTTCTCCACCGGAATGGGAAAAATGGGTATATTTCTCCCTATGTCGCAGGAAGAGCTTCACATTCGAAATCTTGGGCCTCTGAAGGAGATTCACATCACGGACATCCGGCCCATCATGATTTTTGTGGGAGAATCCGGCAGTGGCAAGAGTCTATTGCTGAAGACCCTGGCCATGATGCGCCATGTGACGAAAAAACTTCTTCTGCGCCAGGCTTTTCACCTCAATGAGGTGAAATCTCCTTTTCGCCTCCGGACGGATTCCTATCTCCAATATTCAGGGTTGCAGACCCTCATCACCTCGGAGACAGAGGTGGAATATGGCTGGACGCAGGAGGGACAGCAGAAAATGGAGATTTCCTTGAAAGGCCGGAAACTTGTCTATCCTAGGAAGTTGACCTTGTCTGCTGCCTCCATTCCTTATCTAAAAATCGGATTCATTGGGGATATGCGCACTTTGGTTCCCCTTTGGGCGCAAAAGGGAGCCTCTTTTCAGTCCAAAATCCTAGACAACTACTTCTCCGAAACCTATTCCCTGTGGGAGGACGCCATCCAATCCTTGGAGAGGCAGAAGGATTTCCGGATGCTGGGCAGGGGCGTCCAGGTGCGGAAGGGGAACGATAGTCGTAAGCATCTTCTCCTCACGGAGGGGGATGGAAGGACAACTTTCCTGGAGCGAGGGGCGACGGGAGAGAAGAGCGCAATCCCCCTTCTTTCCATCGCCCGGTATCTCATTCAGGATTTCCCTCTCCGAGAAGCGGTGAAACGAAATTTCCTGGAGCAGATTATCGAGGAAAAGCAAAAGGCAGACGGAACGCTGGATATGAAAAATGTGTGGGGCGCCTTGTCCTTCGTCCACCTCTTTCTCATGATTGAAGAACCGGAATTGAGTCTGGATCCCGGCTCCCAGGTCAAGCTTCTGGAGGAGTTTCTTGCGCTTCTGAAGTCGTCGAAGACCCGGGAAGGGGAGCCCATCACGGTGGAAGCCATGTTCACAACCCATAGCCCCTATTGGATTGTGGCCCTCAATACCCTGCTTCAGGAGAAGGATGCCTCTTTGCGGTGGGATAGCCTTGGGGGGTATTGGCTCCAGAAGGACGGCACGGCGAAAAACTTGCGGAATGAGGAGGTGGAGCTCCTGGAAACCCCCAATATGGATGAAACCACGGAGGAGTTGGAACGACGCTTTCAACAGGCGTTGAAACAGGAATCTTGAGGGGGAGGAAATGGCTGCCGGAAAAGAAATTTACCAATCCGTGCCGTCGGGCAAGATGACGACACTCACGGAGGGGGGTGTCTGGCTTTCAGTCAAGAATGATTCGAGCATTGAAATTGTCAAGGCGAAGTTGGACAAAGGGGTGTTTCCCCAAGGGGATGCCTGCGATTATGCGCTGTTTGACGAAGGGAAGAAGAAGGAAGGCTGCCTGGTGGAATTGAAGGGGTCTGACGAGGAAAAGGCACTGAAGCAGTTGGAGCATACTTATATAGAGCGGTTAAACGAGGTGCCGCGTCTTAAGACCGTTTCCTGGAAGATTGGGGTGGTGGTTGTAGGAGGGGGAAACCTCCAAACGGCAAAGTGGCAGGAAGTGCTGAAGAAGCATCGAAGTACTCCCTTGCGGTTCAGGCAGATGGGCAATAACAAAACCGTAGCCTTTTCTTCCCTTCTGTCGTAGAGGAGGGGCTACAGGCAGGTCGATGCCCTGCGGCGCACACGGAGGACACGGAGGGAAAACACGGAGGACACAGAGTTTTAAACACGGAAGCCACGGAGGGCCCGGCAAGCCGGGCACACAGAGACCACAGAGAGGCGGCTCGTGCTATCCGCACGCCCCGCCTTGGTTTTTTGGGGGGGCAGGGGCGCTGCGGCATCCGGTATTCCGGATGCCTTGTGGCT
>JAEDMH010000114.1 GCA_016303095.1 Lentisphaeria bacterium
CCTGCTGCGCATGCTCCGCCCTGGGGCTTTTCCCCCTCCGGGGGTAGATCTCTAGATTTCTAGCCCCTCTAGCCCCTCTAGATCTCCTTCAAGAAGCGAAGCAGTTTTTTAAGTGTATCGATTTCTGATGTCTTCTGTCCCTGGGGGGAAGGAGGGAAGCAAGGGAAAGGAGAATTTTTTGCGGAAAAATTCTAAATATCTATAACTCCTTGAAAATAAATAAGATACGTATAATCTCCCAAAGGTTTCCCCGAAATTGAGGAGAGAAAATCCGGGAAGAGGCTTGAGATTTGGCCACTTTTTGCTATAATATTCCCCGTCTCCAATTGTTGCGATACATTTTTTCATCTGTATTGTTTTCTTCTTCTGTTTCCCTCTGTTCTTTCGTTTCATCCCCCCACCCTTATTGTTTGGAGTCTCCATGCGTCGTTCTACCCTCATCCATCGTTCTTCCTTCACGTTGATTGAGTTATTGGTGGTCATCGCCATCATTGCCATTTTGGCGGCCATGTTGTTGCCGGCGTTGAGCAAAGCCCGGGAGAAGGCCCGGACCATCAGCTGCACCAACAACATCAAGCAGATGACCCTTGCCTTGGTGACCTACTCCACGGATTCCGAGGATTTCCTGCCCCACGACGGCATTGGGGGGAACCAGTGGAAGTTTGTATTCGAGGACTGGCATGTTCCCTACGAAAAGCCTGCGAAGCTGTGGCACTGCGTGAACTACAACGAGAGCGAGGCGTTGGCCAATGGCGCGGGGGACTGGACGGTTCCCACGTTGCAAATCACGGCGAACTTGGCGGGCAGCTCCAATGTCTTCGGGGAGAACGCCGGCATTTACAGCCAAGGGGTCAAGCTGGTGCGCCTGTCCAATCCCACGGCCACCTGCGCCGTGCTGGAGAAGAATTGGCGGGCCCGTTCCGAGGATTCCAACTGCACCAACAACCTGGATCGCAGCATTGCTTGGAACAACACTCCCTTCTATTTCTTGGGGCCGGCCAAACATGAGAACAAGTTTTGTCTGATTGGCTATGTGGATGGCCATGTGGCGCCCAACATGGACAACCTGAAGGGCTCGGATATCGAGGGCAAGTACCTGGAGTTGATTTCCGGCGGACTGACGGAAAGAATGTGGTAAAGGATCTCTCTCCCGGCTTTGTCAACTTCTTAGGAGAGGGGGGCGGAAGCCGGGACTCTGTTTTCTATGGCGATGAAGCGTGCAGCGTTCTTCTGGCTTCTGTCCTTTCTTCTTGGGACGTGTCTTTCCTTGGGGTCCCAGGAGGTAGTGGGGCTTTGGACCTTTGACGATCCTTCGGCCTTTCTTTCCTCCTCTGGGGGGCGGGCCCAGCTTCAGGGGCATGCCTCTGGGGCGGAGGGCATTGTGGGAGGCGGGGCCTATTTTGACGGGCAGGAAGACTTTCTGGAGTTTCCCCTGACCCCGGAGCACGCCCTGGGAGAGGAGTTCACCATCTCCTTCTGGTTCAAGGCGTCGGAGGGATCCTCCGTCTATCCGGCTCTTCGCCATAGCAACGGATATTTTGTGGCCAACGGAACCCGGGGCTTCAGCTGGTATGAAGTCACCGGGGAGCGGGGGAGAGTCTATGACGGCTATGCCCATCCCCGGCAGCTGGAGCCGGAGGAATGGCATCATTTTGCCCTGGTCTTCGACCAGAGTGCCTTGACTCTCTTCTTTGATGGCATGGCCATCCGCACTTTGGAAGCCTCCTCCCTGGGGCCTCTGAAGGCGGGAGGAAGCGCCATGATCGGGGGACACTTGGCCCGCTTCCACGACCAATGGCTGAATTTCCACGGAGTGCTGGACGAGGTGGCCTTTTTGAACTTCCCCAAGAGGGACTGGGATCGGGTGCGTCTGCTGCTCCTCCGGGAGAAGCTTCGGGAAATGGGGGCGGAACTCTCTTCGGCGGCCTCCTGGCAGGAGGCGTTCCAGGCGTTTTCCGCCCAGGTGGAGCAGTGCTGGTCCGATGAGGAGGCCCGGGAGCGTCTTCTTCCTTTGGGGGAGCGTCTTGGCCGGGAGGGGGAGACCTTGCTCCACGGCGGGTCGGGGGTGGATTTCCATGTGCGGGTCTGCTCCCCCATGGAGCGCATCATGCCGGATTCTCTTCTGGGCTTGCGGAGTCTTCCCCAGGCCCGGATGACCATGGCGGGGAACGAGAGGGAGCATCTCCAGCTCCTGGTGGTGCCGGAGGAACTCCGGGAGGAGAAGACGCTGGAGGTGGAACTTCCCCAGTTCCTGACCTCCTCCACGGGAGAAAAAATCCCCTTCCGCCTCGCCCTCTGGCAGGTGGACTACACTCCCTTGGCCCGCCCCAGCCATTGGATGTACAACTATCCTGCCGTGCCGGACAAACTCCTCTCCCGGGAAGATTTCGCCTTGGGGGGAGAAGCCCCTTTCCTGCCCTTGTGGCTTGAGGTCCTTTCCCCGGAGGGGGCGCCGGCGGGCCTCTACCAGGGAGAACTGCTCTTCCGGACTTCCGACGGACAAAGCCTCGCGCTTCCCCTGGAGGTGAACCTCCAGCCCTTCTCCCTCCCCCGGCAGAATATCGTTCCCTCCATTGTCGGCATCTGGGAACGGGATTTGCAGACCTATCTCCAGGAGGGGGATGTGGAGGGATTCAAGACCCTCATGACGGCCTATGCCGACATCCTGGTGGAGCATCGTCTCAATCCCAGCTTCCTCCATCAGGGGGATTTGGTGGCCTCCTGGGTGCGGGAGAGCGTCTACCCCGACTACGCCTTGGACGCCTCCGGAAAGGCGAGGGTGAACTGGGAGTTCTTCGACCAATTGGCCGACCATTTGCGGGAAAAGGGGCTTTCCACCATGGTCATCGGTCCCTACTATCGCACCGTGGAGATCTGGAAGGGCAGTCGTTCTCCCGAGAAGATCTGGGAAGAAGTGGGGCGTCATGTCCGGGAGAAGGGATGGGAGGAGGCCGCCGTGGCCTATCCCATTGACGAATGGGAGTGGCGGTACTTGGAGGAGATCAACGCCGTGGGGCGGATGGTGAAAGAGTCCTCCGGGGTGCGTTGGCTCATGACCATGGGCAGCCAGAACTCCCCTCTGCCGGAAATTGAAAACGTGGGGCTCTGGATTCCCCAGTTCCATTGGATCCATCTCCCGGAGGCCCGACGCCAGCAAAAGGCCGGCATCCCCGTCTGGTCCTATGTGTGCACCGGCCCCCAGTTCCCTGTGCCCAATCTCCATCAGGACACCCCTCCCGCCGCCATCCGCATGGTGCCTGTGGCCAACTTCCGCTTCGGATTCGATGGCATCCTCCATTGGGCCGCCAACTTCAACACCGGCAAGAACGCCACGCCGGTGGTGGAATACGGAGCGGGGGAGGGGCGCTATCTCTATGCCGACGCACAGGGCTTCCCCATTCCCACCGTCCGTCTGAAGGCGTTTGCCGACGGCATGGAGGACTGGACCGTCCTGGAGATGCTGCGGCGAAAGTCTCCCCGGGAGTACGAGGCCAGGATGGGGGAATTGGCCCGTCTCATTCCCGGACGGGACTTTGATCCCGCCATGGAGATCACCGCCACTTCTCCCCGGGAAGCCACCTACCATACCTTTATGGAAGAAAAGGCCTTCTACCCGGTCATCAGTCACCCGGAGACCTATCTGCGGTGGCGGGAGCGCCTCTATCGCTCCCTGGCCCGGCAGACCCAGAAGTAAACGGCCCAGTCCCCCCCTTTCTTGTCCCTCCGATTCCCCCTGACTCCATGAAAAAATCCCTCCTCCTCCTGCTTCTTCTCTTTCCCATGGCCTCCCTTCTCCGCGCCACCGACGCCTACCTGGAGATTCCCAGGGCCACCATCATCCCCACCCTGGATGGCAACCTGAAGCCGGAAGAGTGGAAGGACGCGGTGGAAGTCACCGGCCTCCAGCTGACCAACGACCAGGGACTGGCTCGGGAACAGACCCGCTACTACCTGAAGTGGACCCCGGAGTTCTTCTATGTGGGGGCCTTCTGCCAGGACGCCAATCCCGCGGAAATCAATCTGGAACGCCCCTACAACGACTGCCTGGAACTCTTCTTCATGGCTCCCGGGGAGCAGGATGTGGTCCACTGGCTCTTCTATGCCACTGGCGGCTTCACCCTGGATTACATCGATGCCGAATATGGCAGCGGATACCGGGGAGAGCCCGGAGAGGGGCAAAGCGCCACCCAAATCGGCAAAGAGGGCTGGACGCTGGAATGCCGCATTCCCGCTTGCTCCTTCTTCCTGGACGCCTTCGCCGACAAGTATCTCTATCGCTTCAATCTCCACCGCTCCTTCAGTGACAACGGCACCCACCGCCCCGATGGAAGACCTGCCGAATTCAGCAGCTTCCGCTATGTCCGGGGACAGCTTCTGAAGCCAAGGGACAGCGCTTATCTGCGCCTGGGGGCGGCGACAGATACCCCTCTGCGCATGGAACGGCTGGACCTTCAGGGCATGAGCCTGGTTGCTCCCGCCGACGCCCAGGTGCTGGCGGACTTCTCCGGGGAAGCGGGGAAGGTCTCCCTCTCTCCGGAGGGGCGCTTCGCCCTGGATTTCCCCCAGGGATGTGAGCAGGTCACCCTGCGGGTGTCCCGAAAGGATGGCTCTCCTCTGTTGGTGAACGACTATCACTTCTTCCCGGAGGACGAGGCGGCTCTTCAGGCGCGGTGGGCGATTCAGGCGTCCCAGAGGGGGCTGGGGGTGGAGCCTCGGGGGGCCATGGTTCGGGTTTTCCGGGATCTTCCCTATGTTCCCCAGGGCGGGGAGAAGGTGGAATTGACGGCGGCCCGGAACGAGCAGGAGAATTTCCAGGTGGTGCTCTTCACGGGGAAGGATGCCGTGGAGGGCATCACCCTGGAGGCGGGAGAACTGCGGGGGGAGGGTGGCGCCGTGCTGCCTGCCTCCTGCTGGCGTCTCTTCCTGGAGGAGGAGGCCCTGGCGGATTCCGTGGGCTATCCCAGCGTGCGGGGGGCGGGAGCCTATCCGGATCCCCTCTATCCCCTGGAATCCTCCCTCTCCCTGGCCCCCAGGGAAACGCGGGCCGTGTGGGCGAATCTTCGCATTCCCGAGGAACAGCCTGCCGGAACATACCAGGGGGAAATTCGAGTTCTTGCCCAGGGCCAGGAACTCCGGCGGATTCCCGTCTCCCTCCAAGTCTGGGATTTCGCCCTTCCCCGGAAGCAGAGCATGCGCACCGCCTTCTCCATCTGGGAACGGGAAATCTACAATCTCCATTTCGCGGGAACCGGACGCACCCCGGAGGAGTTCCGGCAAACCATCCACCAATACGCTTTGATGCTTTTGGACAACCGGCTCTCCCCCATCATCTTCAAGACAGACCGCCTTCTGCCCCGGGAGGTCATGGCGCAGATTGGTCCCCTCTACGATGACAAACAAGAGGACGGCACCTACGCCTACCATCCCGTCCACTACGATGAAATGGTGGAGGAGTATCTCCAGGGAGGGGCCACCGGCTTCTATGTGGGGCCGGAGGTGCAGCCGGGCGAGTATGAAAAATACAGCGAAGAGGAGTGGTTCCAGCTTTGGAAGGCCATAGGGGATCACTATCGGGAGAAGGGGCTGCTGGCGTATGCCTACGCCTATCCCTTTGACGAGCCGGGCAATGGGAACCGGGAGTTTGTGAGCCGCCGGATGGAGATTCTGAAGGAGGCGGCCCCCGGCCTGAAAACCCTCCTGACGGGAGCCTGCTCCCTCATGCCCTCCCGAAAGTTCCGGGGGGTGGATATCTGGGTGCCCCAGCTCCACTGGGTCCATTACCGGAATATGCAGGAGGCCCGGCAGGAGGGCAAGGAAGTCTGGTGGTACCCCTGCTCCGGCCCCTGGTTCCCCTATCCCAACTACCACCTGGATCTGCCTCCTGCCGCCTGGAGAATCCTGGCCTGGGCAACCTTCAAATACGACTTCGACGGCATCCTCTACTGGGCCACCGCCTTCCTCAACAATCAAAACCCCCGGAGAAACAACAACTACAGCTGCAACGGAGACGGCGTCCTCCTCTATGACCTGCCCGACGGCTCTCCCATCCCCAGCATTCGCCTGAAAATCATCGGCGAAAGCATGGAAGACTATGAATATCTGGTCCTCCTCCGGAAGGCCGTGGAAAAACACGCCCAAAACCCCGAAAAGAAAGAACTGGTGGAAAAGGCAAAAAACCTCCTCTCCATGAAGGATATCCTCCGCTATCTGGATGACTATGCCATGGAGGAGGAAGCCTTCCAGCACTTCCGACGGGAAGCCGGACAACTCCTGCAGGAACTGCAGTAGCCACGAAAAAGGCGGCTCTCCTCCTTCCCCAGGAGGAGAGCCCTTGCCCCCAAGAGGGCGGAAATGTCCCGGGAAGACCTTCCGCCCTCCCTATCTCTCCCAGGAAGGGGAGTATATTAGATACACTTTACCCTTGAGTGTAGCGACACATTGAGAAGCCCCTATGAGAGAGAAGAAATATCTTCAGTTGCATCAGTGTTTGCGGGAGCGTCTCCAGGGCATGTTGCCTGGAGAGAAACTAGAATCTGTGCGGACCTTGCAGAAGCGGTATCAGGTGAGTCTGGCCACTTTGAACAGTGCGTTGAAGCTATTGACGGAGGAGGGGTTGTTGCGGAGCGTGCAATACAAGGGGCTGTATCGTTCCTATCCTTCGGCAGAGACGGCCAGTCGGACGGTGGTGTTGGTGTTGCCGGGGCGGGAGGAGCCCCTGTTTCAGCGGATCATCCTGTCCTGCTACGAGGCGTTGGAGGCCCGGAACATCTGCGTGCAGCTTTCCATCTACCGTCTCACCTTGGAGTCGGAGGTGCAGGTGTTGCGTGAGGTGTTGGAGCGTCGTCCCGACGGGGTTCTCTACATGCCCACCACCATTTCGGAGGCATTGAAGGAGCTGTTGCATTCCTGGGCCTCCTCGGTTCCCCTGGTGCAATTGAACCGTGAGATTGGGGATTCTGCCTTGTCCTTTGTGGGGAATCAGTGTCAGGAGGGGGCTCGTCAGGCCACGGAGATGTTGATTCGGGCGGGGCATCGGCGCATTGGGGTCATTCACACCAGCAACGCCCATTTTTGCCTGGATCAGCAGGAGCGTCTGGCGGGTTTTCGCCAGGCCATGGAGGCGGCAGGGCTTTCCGTTTCCCCCCAATGGGAAATCGCCTTTGACAGCATGGAGCCCACCATTTCCAGCGACGTGGTCTCCCTGCTGCTGTCTCCGGAGCGGCCCACCGCCTTCTTTGCCACCAATGCGGTCTTTCTGCCCCAGCTCCTCCAGAAGGCGGCCTTCTGCAATATCAAGGTGCCGGAGGAGTTGAGCGTGACCAGCTTTGACCTGGGGGAGGCCTTTGCCAGCTTGCCGCTGAAGGTCTCCCACCTGGCCCAGCCCATGGAGGAACTCTGCTTCCGGGGGGTGGAGATGCTGGAGGAGATGATGACCTCCCGGGATTTCTCCCCCCGCCGGGAGTTGCTGCCTCCCGTCCTCGTTCCCGGGGAAACCTGCCGCCCCCTGAAGAAGAA
>JAEDMH010000115.1 GCA_016303095.1 Lentisphaeria bacterium
GAATCACCTTTTTCGGACCAGTTTGCATGGTTGGAATCACCTTTTTCGGACAAGTTTGCGGGGTTGGAATCACCTTTTGCGGACCAGTTTGCGGGGTTGGAATCACATTTTTCGGACCAGTTTGCAGGGTTGGAATCACCTTTTTCGGGGGGAAGGGGGCGGGAGATTCCCTAGGGGGGGATTCCGGGCAGAGCCCTAAGGGGGGCTCCTTTTCCTTTGGGGGGGATTCCGGGAGTCTCCCGGGAACTATATTAGGCGCCTGTTTCCGTTGTCCCGTGGGGAGAGGCCGTGTTCCGTAGGTGAGAGGGTCGTTTCCGGGGGACGCATCTCCAGGCTTTTCAGAAGAAGACCCCAGATATTCCCTTCCGGAGTTCACATGGTTTCCAACATCCTTAAGGTTCTCGGCGGCGTAGCCATTTTCATCTATGGCATGACCCTGATGAGCGATGGGCTGCAGAAGGTGGCCGGCACGAAGATGCGCTCCATTCTGCGTTTGTTCGCCAAGAACCGGTTTGTGGCGGTGCTCACGGGCGTGGGGGTGACCTCGGTGATCCAGTCCTCCGCCGCCACCACGGTGATGGTGGTGGGCTTCGTGAATGCGGGGTTGTTGAACCTGGAGCAATCCATTGGCATCATCTGCGGGGCCCATATTGGCACCACGATTACGGGGCAGCTGGTGGCCTTCAAGATCAGCGCCGTGATCTTTCCGGCCATCATCGTGGGCTTGCTCATGAGTTTGTGGCGACAGCGGACGGTGAGCCACTGGGGCCAGGTGATCATGGGCTTCGGCTTCCTCTTTCTTGGCATGGACATGATGAACGGGACCCTCAAGGACCTGGAGTTCATCAAGACGGCATTCAAGTATTTCCAATGCGCCCCGGTGGACGGGGTGATGCCTCCCAAGGCGGTGCTGGGGGCCATTCTGGTGGGCATGTTGGTGACGGTTTTGATTCAGAGCAGCTCCGCCTGCACGGGCATCATCATCATCCTGGCGGGAAATGATTTGGTGGATCTCTACACAGCCGTGGCCCTGGCCATGGGCTCCAACATCGGCACCACCATCACCGCCCAATTGGCGGCCATCTCCGCCAACCGGGTGGCCAAGCAGGCGGCCATGGCCCACACCCTGACCCAGGCCATCGGGGTGGTGCTCATCGCCGTCACCTTCTGGGTGAGCATCCACGGGGAGCCCCTCTTCTTCCACGTCATCCGGAAACTCTCCCCAGGGGCGGAACTCCCCCGTATGATCGCCAACTCCCATACGGTCTTCAATGTCTTCTCCACCCTGGTCTTCCTCCCCTTCATCCCCCATCTGGCCCGCCTCTGCGAACGGATCATCCCCGTGGACCGGAAGGATGTGAAGTTCCGACGCCTGGATCCCCTCCTCCTGGCCAGCCCCTCCATCGCCTTGGCCCAGACCACGGCAGCCCTGCGAAAGATGCTCCAAAAGGCCTGCCGCATGGTGGATTGCGCCATCAATATCTACAACCACAACGACGAATCCAATCAGCGCATGGTGCGGCAATTGGAGAAACGGGAGGAGGACGTGGATCAGCGGCAGCAGGAAATCGCCGACTATCTCTCCGCCTTGATGCAGCAGGGAGAGCTCCGGGCCAACGAGGCCAGCCAGATTCCCCTCCTCCTCCACTGCACCAACGATGCGGAGCGCATCGGAGACCACACCGCCCTGATTCGGGGGATCCTGGGACGCCTGGAGGAGCAGGGACGCCGCTTCAGTCCCCAAGCCTCTGCCGAGCTGGACGGGCTTCATGAACAGCTCCGCAATCTGGCGGACGCCGTGATTCTCACTCTGGAGAAGAACACGCCGGAGAATGTGGCCCATGCCCGGGAGATTCGGCGGCACATGGTGGAGACCCTCAACAACTGCGAGCGGGAGCACCTGAACCGCATCAACCAGGGACAATGCGTTCCCGAGGTGGGGATCATCTATCTGGAGTTGCTGGAGGAGTTCCGGAAAATCGGCCGGCATCTGGCCAACATTGCCGACCGGGCGGAGAACTTCTATGAAAAACTCCAGAAACTGGGCAAGATCGGCCTTCCCTTCACTCCCGACGGGGAAACCCAGTCCTTCGAGTAACACTCTCCCTCCTCTCTTTTCCCATGGACACGCCTAAGACTCTCCAAGTCCGCTTGCTGGACGACCTCCAGAAGGTCTTTCTGCAGGAGGAACTTTCCGCCGCCCCCAGGGCTTCCCGGCGCTTCTCCGTCCTCCAGGGACAGCGCCTGAATTTCCAGGTGGCCATCTTCTCCCCGGTGCGCACCTTCCAGCTCTGCCAGGTGGATTCCCTCTTCCGGGAACAGGTCACCCTCCGCCAGACGGGCATGGTCTTCTGCGATTTGCCCGCCGATCCCCAGGATCCCCTCACCCTGTCCGCAGAACCCGGATTCTTCCCCGATCCCCTGATGCCCCTGGGACCGGAAAACCTCCTCTCCCTCCCCTGCCGGAAATGGACCAGCTTGTGGGTCTCCGTGGACATCCCCCGGGAATGCCCCTCCGGACGCCATCCCCTGCGAATCCTCCTCTCCACCCCCTCCCAGGAACAGGTGCATCTGGCCTGGCCCCTGGAATCCATGCCCCCCGCTGTCCTGGAGGTGGAACTGGAGATCATCCCGGCGGAGCTGCCCCGGCAGACCCTGTGGTCCTGCTCCTGGTTCCACGTGGATTGCCTCCAGCATTGGTATGGGGTGGGCTTCTCGGATCCCCGCTTCTGGGAGATTCTGGAACACTACGTGAAGGACATGGTGGCCCACGGGGTCAACGTCCTCTTCACCCCTCTGTGGACGCCTCCCCTGGACACCGCCATCGGACGGGAGCGGCCCACCTGCCAGCTGTTGGGCATTACGGAGGAAGGGGGGCGCTACCATTTTGATTTCTCCCTGCTGGAGAAGTGGATCACGCTGGCCCGCCAGTGGGGCATGGAGCGCTTTGAGTTCACCCATGCCTTCAGCCAATGGGGCGCCCGGGCCACTCCCAAAATCCTGGTGAACGGCACCCGGAGATTCGGATGGGATGTGGCCGCCACCTCCCCCGAATACCAGGAGTTCCTGAATCAGCTCCTTCCCGCTCTGGCCCAATTCCTCCGGGAACGGAATCTGGCGGGAAAGTGCATCTTCCACAACTCCGACGAACCCCAGGCCGACTCCCTGGAACGCTATCGCCAAAGCCTGGCCCTCATGACCCGACATCTCCCCGACCAGGAGTTCCCAGTGGTGGACGCCATGTCCGACGTGGAGTTCGTGAAGGAAGGGGTCAGCCAACGCCCCATCCCCGTCACCACTTACTTGGATCAGTTCCAGGGACTCCCCCTGAAGAGCCGCTGGTGCTACTATTGCGGCACCTGGCAGCACGGCGCCCCCAACCGCCTTCTGGGACTCCCCAGCTGGCGCAACCGGGCTCTGGGAGTCCTCCTCTATGCCCTGGGACAGGAGGGATTCCTCCACTGGGGACATAATTTCTGGTTCTCCCAATACTCCCTGGACTGGGATCTGAATCCCTGGCAAAACACCTCCGCCGGCTTCGGATTCTTCGGCGGGGATTCCTATCTGGTCTATCCTGGACGCCATGACGCTCCCGTGGATTCTCTGCGATACGAAGTCTTCGCCGAGGCCATGCAGGACTACCGGGCCTGCCAGCTGCTGGAGTCCCTGGCGGGGCGGGAGGCGGTGCTGGCCATCCTCCAGGAGGGGGTGGAGCGGCCTCTCTCCATGAACGACTATCCCCACTCCGCCCAGTGGGTCCAGGAGGTGAATCAGCGGATCCTCCAGGCCATCGACCAGAGAATCTGAGGCCAGAACGGCTGCCCTTGTTTTCTCGCCCACCCTCTCTTTCCCACGAGGTACATGTATGCAGGATTGGAAGGAAAAACTGCTGGCGTTGCAGGAGAATGACTTGATCCGGGATTCTCTGGGGAGGGAGCGGGAGGCCTTGAACGCCCAATGGAAGGGTCTTTCCCAGGCCTTTCTAGCACGGCAGGAGGAGGTGGCGGGGAGCCAGCGTCTGGCGGTTTCCGCCCGGGCGAAGTGCCGCGCCCTGGAGGAGGAGGGGCGGAAATTGGCCCAGGAACGCCAGAGCTTCCAGGTGAAGACGGCGGAAATCCGCAAGAACGACGAATATCAGATGGCCATGGCGGCCCTGGAGAGGTATCGTCTCCAGCTCCAGGAGAACGAGGAGCGCCAGCTGCTGGCCCTGGAGGAGGCGGAGAAGGCGGAGGAGGCCTTTCTCCAGGAGAGGGCACGCCTCCAGCAGGAACGCAAGACCTTGGAGGGCCAGAAACTTGCGCTAGGACAGAAGGCCCGGCAGCTGGAGGAGGAGCGCGCCAGGCGGGAGGCGGAGCGGGAGGCTCTGGCGCAGCAAGTCCCCCTGGAGATCCGACGCCTCTACGAGCATCTCCTCTCCGGGCGCCAGCAGGGGCCCCTGCGCCCCTGGGCCGTTGCCGTGGCGCAGGGTGTCTGCCAGCGCTGCCACCGGGCCGTCACTCCCCACAAGCTCCAGGAACTGGCCCTGGACAAAGCCCTGCAGACCTGCGACCACTGCGGCGCCATCCTGCTGGAAAAATTGTCTTGATCCTCTGGCGCAACAGGATTTGCCCATGGGAATCCGTTCCTTTTTCACCCTGAAGAACAAACGCCGTATGCCCCGTTGGCTGGCTTGGATGCTGGCAGGCGTAATGAAACTCTACGCCGCCACCATTCGGGTGCGCATCACGGGACATAGGGAGGTGCTGGAAGCCCTGGCGGAACACCCCGTGGCTTTCCTCCTGTGGCACAACCGGGTTCTCTCCGCCGTGTGTCTGGTGCCCCGCGCCATCCTCTCCCGCTGCACGGTCATGATTAGCGCCTCCCGGGACGGCGAATATATCTCCACCATCGTCCGCTCCTTCGGGCTGGAAAGCGTCCGGGGCTCCTCCTCCCGGAAAGGGGGTCAGGCTTTGCTGGGGCTGCTCCATGCCTTGAAGGAGGGACGCAACCCGGTTCTCACGCTGGACGGTCCCCGGGGTCCCCGATACACGGTGCATCCCGGCGCCTTGGCCCTGGGCCGGATCGGGGCGGTGCCTCTGGTGCCCATCTCCCTGAACGCCTCCCGTTGCTGGCAGCTGCATAGCTGGGATCGAATGCAGATTCCCTGTCCCTTCTCCCGGGTGGAGATTGTCCTGGGCGCCCCCATCCAGGTTCCTCCCCGTCAGAAGACCGCTTCCCCCCGCCAGGAAGACGAGGCGGCGGCGGATGAGCAGCAGGCGAGCCTCCTCCGGGAGGCCATGCTCTCCCTCACCCGAGATCCCCAGGAGAAATGCCCATGAGCCGGATGAATCCACGGCAGCAGGAGGCGGTGGATACCCTGGACGGGCCTCTTTTGCTCCTGGCCGGGGCAGGCACCGGAAAGACCACCGTCATCGTTCACCGCATCGCCAATCTGGTCCAGCACGGCATCCCCCCCCGCGCCATTCTGGCCGTGACCTTCACCCGCAAGGCCGCCCGGGAAATGCAGGAGAGAATCTCCGCCTTCATAGGGCCCCAAAGGGCAGGGGAAATGACCATTTCCACCTTCCATGCCTTCTGCGTCAAGGTCCTGCGCCGCCATATCGCCCGCTTGGGATACAGCCCCCATTTCTCCATCGGCCAGGAGGGAGACAGGATTGGCCTGGTGACGGAGATCATGACCCGTCTGGGCCAAGTCGGGGAGGGCTATGACCGGGCTTTGTGGAGCAACCGGATCTCCATGGCCAAGGCTGCCTGCCTCTCTCCCGAGGAGGTGCGGCAGGAAGGCTATCCCCATTGCCAGGAGGTGGCTCAGGTCTACGAGGAATACCAGCGGCGCATGCGGCAGATGGACCGACTGGATTTCGACGATCTTCTCTATCTGACCGTCAAGCTCTGGGAGGAACATCCCCAGGTGCGGGAGGAGTATCAACAGCGCTATCAGCGCATCATGATCGACGAATACCAGGACACCAACCGGGTCCAGCTGAAACTGATGGTCATGCTGGCGGGAAAGGAGGGCAATCTGGCGGTGGTGGGAGACGACGACCAGGCCATCTACGGCTGGCGGGGGGCCGAAGTGGAGAACATCCTCCATTTTGACCGGCTTTATCCCCGCACCAAGGTGATCCGGCTGGAGCAAAATTACCGCTCCACCGGGGTGATTCTCAAGGCGGCCAACGCCGTCATCGCCCATAATCAGGAACGGCATGTGAAGAATCTGTGGTCCGAAAAGGAGGATGGCCCCCTGATCCAGGAAGTGCGCTGCGAGGACGAAACCGACGAGGCAAAATTCCTGGTGCGCAATATCCAGGAAGCCCACGAGTATCGACATCTCCCCTGGAAGGATTTCGCCGTCCTCTATCGCTCCAATGTGCAAAGCCGCATCCTGGAGGAATTTTTCCGCAAGGAACGCATCCCCTATCATCTGGTGGGAGGCACCGCCTTCTATCAGGGCAGGGAAATCCTGGACGCCCGGGGATTCCTGGAGGCCGTGGCCAATCCCCGAAACGACCAGGCCTTCCTCCGGGTGGTCAACGTCCCCCCCCGGGGCATCGGAGATACGACCCTGGAACGACTCCATGCCTTTCGGGAGGAACGACATCTGCCCATGCAGGAATTGGCCGGACGGGAAGAAATTCTCACACGCCTCCCCGCCGAAGCCCAGATCCCCCTCCAAAATTTCCTGGCAACCCTCCAAAAGGCCCGCGCCGCCTTCCAAGAACCCGGAGGACTCTACGAGAAAACCCGCCGCCTCTTTCAGGATGTGGGATACCTGGAGGGATTGGCAAAACTCTATAAACCCCGGGAACTGGCCCTCATGAAAAGGGAGAATATCCTGGAATTCCTCTCCTCCCTGGCAGACTACGATGAAAGAAACGGGGGACGGGGCACCCTGGATGGACTGCTGGATGAAATCAGCCTTATGGATGACGCCGCCAAAGGGGGACCAAAGAAGGAGGAAGGGGAGGCCGTCACTCTCATGACGGTCCATGCCGCCAAGGGCCTGGAGTTCCCTGTGGTCTATCTGGCCGGAATGGAACGGGACCTCTTCCCCCACGCCCGCTCCATGGAAGAGGGCAGCGAGGCCGAGGAACGACGACTCTTCTATGTGGCGATTACCCGCGCCCAACGGGAACTCTTCCTCACCCACGCAGAACGGCGACGGGAGGGAAAGGTCAGCATGCCCCGCACTCCCTCGAAATTCCTCGCGGAAATCCCCTCGGAACTGATCCACCTGGGAAAACCCGAGGACTTCTATGTGAAACTCTCCGCCCAGGATGCCATCGACTTCCTCCGCAGCTGATCCCATCCCCCGCTGAGGACAGGTCGAGGGAAACACGGAAGCCACGGAGATTCAAACAGGTCAGCCACG
>JAEDMH010000116.1 GCA_016303095.1 Lentisphaeria bacterium
GTGTCCGTGGGGGATTTCGTGGGTCGTTGTGTCAGGCAGGGTTTATAGTATTTCCTCTTTCCGGCGGGGAGGCCGCGGGGCGTTTTTCTCCGGAGTATCCCTTTCTCTTTGGCCGACGCTGAAGATGGTTTGATTTTTCTTTGTTCACAGGGTGTTAGGAATCTCGTTATGACGGAATTGGAGAACAAGTTGCTGGCGGTGCTGGCAGAGGTTCAGGATAGTCTGGCGAAGGCCAAGGATGGCGCGGCCGTGGAGGAGTTGCGGCTGAAGTATTTGAGCCGGAAGGGAATTCTTCCGGCGATGATGAGCGAATTGGGCAAGGTTCCGCCCCAGGAGAAGCCCCAGGTGGGCAAGACCCTCAACCAGGTGAAGAATGGGATCAACGAAGCCTTTTCCCAGGCCCAGGAGCGTCTCTCCGCCCAGGCCGAGGAGGCCAATGCTCTGGATGTGACCCTGCCGGGGCGCCGTCGGGATCTAGGTCATCAGCATCCCATCACCCAAGTGATGGAGGAGGCGGTGGCCATCTTCCGGCGCATGGGCTTTGTGGTGGCCGACGGGCCGGATCTGGAGGATGTTTGGCACAACTTCGATGCCCTGAACGCCCCCCAGGACCATCCCTCCCGGGCCGTCTCCGACACCTTCTATTTCGATCTGGAGCATCACGATTTCCTGGCGCCGGACACCATGATTCTTCGTACCCAGACCTCCCCCGTCCAGATCCGGGCCATGCAGGCCCATCCCGCTCCTGTGCGCATTGTCTGCCCCGGCCGTTGCTATCGCCGGGACACCCCGGACGCCACCCATGGCATGAGCTTCCATCAGATTGAAGGATTGTATGTGGACAAGAAGGTTTCCCTGGCCGACCTGAAGGGGACTCTCTCCTACTACGCCAAGGAGATGTTTGGCTCCTCCGTGAAAATCCGCTTCCGTCCCCATTTCTTCCCCTTCACTGAACCCAGCGTGGAATGGGATGCCTCCTGCATGATTTGCGGCGGCAAGGGATGCAAGGTGTGCAAGGGAACAGGATGGATCGAAATCTCCGGGGCCGGCATGGTGAATCCCAAGGTGCTGGAGAATGTGGGTTGGGATCCCCAGGAACTCTCCGGATACGCTTTCGGCATGGGCATTGAACGAATCGCCATGATTCGCTATGCCATCCATGACCTGCGGCTCCTCTACGAAAACGACCTCCGTTTCCTCCACCAGTTCTAATCGCCTCCTCTCGCTTCCCCCCATCTCTTCGTTCAGGAGAGATGGGGTTTGTTTATAACACCCTTGTAATAAAGGAGTTATGTATATTTGTGCTGGGCGGCTCCCCGGATTCCCAACATGGGCAAGGCTTCTTCCTTCGTTTCTCTTTTTTTCCTGATGTCCTTTGCCGTTCTTCTGCCCGCCCAGGAAGCCTCTCTTGGCCATCGTTTCTATCTAGCCACCTGCGGCATGGGGGAGGGGTGCGGGATTTCCCTCATGGAGGCGGGCGGCGGCGCAGGGCTTCGCTCCCTCCAGTTCCTGCCCCTGGATTTTGCCAGCTACATGGCCTTTTCTCCCGATGGGAAGTATCTCTATGTTTCCTTGGAGCACCGGAAACGGGGGGGGCTTGCCTCCTTCCAAATCGGAGAAGACGGCTTCCTGACCCGACGCTCGGAACTCTTCACGCCCGGGTTGGATTTCTGCCATCTGGTGGCCGCCCCCGGGGAAAAGTATGTGTATGCCGCTAGCTACGGCAGCGGAAAGCTGGTGCAGTTCACCGTGGAGGACGGGGTGTTGACCGGCGCTCAGGTGGTTCTCTCCCATGAGCCGGGGGAGAAGGGAGAGGCTCCCCATCTCCATTATGCCACCCTCTCCCCCGATGGACGGGAACTATGTCTGGTGGACTTGGGGCTGGGGGTGTTGGAATCCATTCCCCTGGAACAGGACGGCTCCCTCCGGCTGAAGGAACTCCGGCGCACCACAGTCTCCCCTCCCGGCTCCGGGCCTCGCCACCTGGTCTTCTCCCAAAAACATCCTGTGGCCTATCTGGTCAACGAAATGGCCAACACCGTCATGACCTGGCGCTGCCACGAAGGAGACTTCACACTCCTTCAGTCCATTCCCATCGCCCCGGCAGAGCCCAGCGCAGTGGATTCCTATGCTGCCGCCATCCGCTTGAGCCCCCAGGAACGGTGGCTCCTCGTCTCCAACCGGGGACGGGATTCCCTGGCCGCTCTCCCCGTGGGCGAAGAAGGACTCCTGGAAGCCTCCGCCCTGCAACAGCATCCCGTGGACAAGTGGCCCCGGGACTTCGCCTTCCTGCCCGGAAAGGAACCTATGGTGGCTGTGGCCTGCGAACGAGGCGGCGCGATCCAACTCTTCTCCTGGGATCCCCGGGAAGGCCTCCCAACCGTGCCTGTCACGGAACAGAGGGGATTGGTGCGCCCTCTGGCCATCCTGCCCCTGCCTTGAAAAGAAACATGCCGCCGCCGTCGTCCGTCCCTTTTGAGGAGAAGGGGCAACGTCCCTGTGGCTGTCTTGTAGGGGGGGATGTCCTTGCAAACCTTGCCCTGTCCGCTATATTATGTCACTTTTCTCAAGCGAGTTTCCTTGGGGCAATCCTGGAGGCTCTGCGTGATCCTTTTCCTATCCGATTCTGAATTCCACACTTTTGGAGATTTCCCCTTATGGCAACGAGTACTTTCCGGAATAAGAACGAGGTTCGCCCCCGCAAGACTGGCGTGGAGAAGCGCCGTCGTTGTCTGGTGCAGCGTCGCCGTCTGGTGGCCCTGGGCATGAGCCAGGAGGTGGTGGACAAGCTTCCCGTGGATGAACTCCGCGCTCTCCTCAAGGAACCCAAGAAGGTTGTCGCCATGGTGGCCAAGGCTGCGGAAAAGAACGCATAGCCGACCATAGCCAGGGAAAGACGAGAGACGGGGCGCAGAGGCAAAGGAGAGGAGTTCTCTCCTTTGCCTGTCAGAAGGACATAGCGTTTCCCGTTTTCGAGTCGACGTTCAGGGACACCGGGCGCAGGAGTAGCGCTGGGTGCCCCTTTTTGCTTTTCCCTCCCGTCTGGGGGGCTGCCTCTTGCTGGAGGGCATCCCCCAGAAAAACTCTCCCTTCCTATGTTGTGTCCCAAGTGTCACTCCCTGGAGGACAAGGTCATCGACTCCCGTGTCATGAACAACGGGGAGACCATCCGCCGGCGTCGCCAGTGCCTGAACTGCAATTATCGTTTCTCCACCCATGAGTCCATCATTCCCGTGAACATCACCACGGTGTTGAAGCGGGATGGGCGGCGGGAGGAGTTCTCCCCCGAAAAACTCCGGGAGGGGATTCGCATGGCCTGCTGGAAGCGGAATATCAGCACGGAGGTGCTGGACGGGCTGGTGGGGGACATCACCATTCGCCTGACTCTCTTGCCCCAGGACGAAATTCCCTCCAGCACCATTGGGGAGATGGTGATGGAGGCTCTGAAGAAGGTGGACGAGGTGGCCTATGTGCGGTATGCCTCGGTGTACCGGAAGTTTCAGGACACCCGCGCTTTTGTGAAAGAGATCAAAGAGATGAATCGTCCTGCCTCTCCTTCGGTCAAACCTGGAGAGGAAAAGTGAATTTTTCCGCCTTGGGGAGCGTGCTGGTTCTGGAGCCTTCCAGCGGTGCCATGGTTCCCTTGGATCTGGATTTGCTGCGGGAGGAGTTGCGGGAGTCCTTTCGCCAATGTGGCTTCCAGGAGGAGTGGATGGGGGACAGCCTTCTGGGCGTCCTCCGGGAGAAGGTAAGGGAGAACCGGGAGGACGGGTTGGAGATGACCCGTCAGGATGTGGAGGAGTCCCTCCTAGGGGCCTTGGACGCCACGGGATTTTCTGATGTGGCGGAGGCCTATCGGGGGAGGCATCCCCGCCTTCCCGGGGAGTTTTCCCGTTGTCTTCGGGAGTGGACGGCTGAGAGTCTGGCCGCCTTTCTGGGGCGTTGTCCGGATGTGCCTTCCGGGATGTTGCCGGAGATCCTTCGTCAGTTGCCGGAGCGTTTGGCGGGGGCGGGCTATCCCCGGGTCAGCGAGGCCTTGATCCTGGAGTATGCCCGGCATTTAGTGCACGGATTGCGGGCACAGTCCGGGGAGCCCTTTCCCGAGTTGACCCTGTGTTCCCGGGTGCGCTACATTGCGGCGGACCAGTGGAACCTCCCCTTGACGGATGCCTGCCTCGCCCTGCAGGAGCGCCGCGTGATCTGGCTACAGCCCGTCTCCGACATCCTTCCCGTGGTGGTGGTGCAATGCCGTCTGGCCCGCCTCCTGGATTTCTCCGAACCTCCCCTGGATGAGGCCTCTTTCCAGACCCGGGTTTCCCGCCTTTCGCCCCTTCTTCTGGAGTGTCTCGTGCTGATGCAGGGGCAGGTGCAGCGTCAATGGCCGGAAGTGGCCGGCGCGGTCCGGGGCGTGGTGCGCTTCGTGGATTTTTCGGCGCTGCCCCCCCTGCTGTGCGCTTCCCGTCGCAGGAAGGAGCGTCGGGAGCTTAGCCTGCGTTTGGAGGAGGCCCTCCGGACCCCGTTTTCTGCTTCTCCCTTGCCTGTTCTGGTGCGATTCCGTTAAGATTCCTATGAAATCCCAATATGACATTGTTGTGGCCGGTGGTGGCTTAGGTGGGTTGACGGCCGCCAATCGTTTGGCCTGCGCCGGATACAAGGTGCTTTTGGCGGAGCAGCACATCCAGCTGGGGGGGCTGGCCACGGCCTTTCGCCGCCGGAACCACATCTTCGACGTGGCCCTCCATGGCTTCCCCGACGGCATGCGCCGGAGTTTCCGCCGGTATTGGGGCAAAGCCTTCTCCGACCGGGTGATCCAGGTGAAGTCCATCCGCTTCCACAATCCTCAGTACCGCCTGGAATCCACCTTCGACACGGCGGATTTCTCCCGGAAGATGGTGGAGCATTTCCGCGTTCCCCCGGAAAAAGTGAACGGGTTCTTCGCCCGGGTGGCCTCCATGAACTACACGGACGATCAGTCCATGACCACCCGGGAACTCTTCCAGGAATATTTCCCGGGGCGCACCGACGTGTGGCGCTTTCTCATGGAACCGATCTCCTATGCCAATGGCTCCACCCTGGAGGAACCCGCCATCTCCTACGGCATTGTGTTCGGCAATTTCATGAGCCAGGGGGTCTACACCTTCCTGGGGGGAACGGATCAGATGCTGGAGATGATGACAAAGGAGCTGGTGCAAAACGGGGTGGATATTCAGCTGGGATGCCGGGTGGAACAGGCGCTCCTCAAGGAGGGACGGGTGGAGGGCGCACGGATTGACGGACGGAATGTGGCCTGCCATGCCCTGGTCTCCAACGGCTCTCTCTTCCGCACGGCCTGGGAACTGGGGGGACGGGAAAACCTGAGTCCCGCCTTCCAGGAAGGTCTGGAAAAGGTCCGCCCCTCCACTTCCTCCTGTCAGGTCTATCTCGGCATCAAGCCAGGGGAAAAACTCCCCTTCATTGGGGATTTGGTCTTTCATTCCACCGCTCCGGAATACGATGCGGAGGCTCTCTGCGCCCCCGCTCCCACCAGCCGAACCTTCTCCGTCTACTATCCGGAACTGCGCCCCGGAAGTCAGGAATATTCTCTGGTGGCCTCCATGAATGCCCGATATCAGGATTGGAGCAATCTGACGCCAGAGGAATACCGTCGCCGGAAGGAGTTGCTGGTGGAGGACGCCCTGAGCACGGTGGAGGAGTATGTGCCCAAGATCCGCTCCCTGGTGGAGTATGCCTGCGCGGCCACGCCCCTCACTTTCCAACGATACACGGGACATTGGCGGGGAGCGACCTTCGGGACGAAATTCGAGGGGCTGAAGTTCTCCCAGGAACTGCCCCGGGAAATCCCCGGGCTCTTCCACACCGGCTCTGTGGGAATCATTATGTCCGGCTGGCTGGGCGCCATGAATTACGGCGTCATCGTGGCCAATGAGGTGGATAAATATCTGACGGAGCAGGAGGCGTGAGCATGGAACAGGAGGAGGATGTGCGGAGAGAACAAGTGCGCCGCCTGGCCCCCTTTGTCCAGCGGGCGGGGGTGGTGGAGACGGGTCGTCAGCGTCTTTCCCAGCACAGGAACAAGCTGGCCTTTGTGCTGGTGACTCGGGATCTCTCCCCCAATAGTCTGAAGGAGACTCTACGGGAATTTCCCTGCCCCGTCTATCAGGCGTTTTCTCCAGAGGACATGGAGGCGTTGTGGGGATTCAAAGGGACGAAGGTGGTGGGCTTTCGCCGGGGGAGTCTTTCCTCCAGTGTGCAGAAGCTTCTCAAAGAGTGTCTGGTCCCCTTGGAGAATTTGCGGGAAGCGGCGTTGCCTTCTCCCTTGCGTGTGGTGATTTTCGGTGCGGGGGCGGCGGGGCTGCGCCATGGGCGGCTTTGGCGGGAGGCAGGCGCGGAGGTGGTGGGATTTCTGGAGGAGAATTCCCGGAGCATGGCCTTGGCCGGGAAACGCCTTCAGGAGGTGTTTCACGGCCGGGAGATTCCGGGAGACACGGATCCGGAACGTCTGATGGAGCGAGTCTGCCCCGCTGTCGTGGATGTGTGCCTGCCCGCGGAATATCACTACCCAGCCTGCCTCTTCGCCCTGAAGAAGGGCTGTCATGTCCTCTGCGAAAGCCCCTTTCTGGACGAGGCCGGGGAGAGGCGCAGGACTCTTTACCGCCAGGGCCATATTCTTCTCTCCCTGGCGGCACGCCATCAAAGACTCCTGGGAATCGCCCGTCATGATGAGGATGTGAAGGCATTCGCCCAGGGGAAGGCCACCCTTCCTTCCCTGAATGTCCCTGGCGAAAACGCAGCGGAGGAAGGAGCGGAAGACACAGAAAAAGGGGAAATATCTTCTGAATTTTTCTCCTGATCACTCCGGAAATTTTCCGCAAAAGGCGTATTCTATGAGAAGGAAATGGCTCTTTCCTCCTTTTGCGCTCTTGCCCGTTGCTCCGGCGGAAAGGGAGAAGAGCCCCCATCCCTGTATGCCATAGATGAGATGCTTCCGCCCGCAAAATAAGGAGGGCTGCCATGAATCGTAAATCCCTCGGAATCCTCTGTATCGCCCTGTCCCTTCTGGTGACCGGCTGTGTTCTGACGCCCGGCGACGGACGCCCCCCACGGAATCACTACCACAACCATGCGGAATATGATTTCCTCTATGGAAGAGGAGAGGGGGGACGGGATCGACGCCCCCCACGCAAGCCGGAACCCCCCAAGCCCCCACAGGTGATCGTGGTGGAGAAGCCCGTCCATAAGCCGGAACCCCCCAAGCCCCCACAGGTGATCGTGGTGGAGAAGCCCGTCCATA
>JAEDMH010000117.1 GCA_016303095.1 Lentisphaeria bacterium
CTCTAGTCTCTTTTTGGGGTGTCGTCTTGTATAGGTTGGCAGCCTCTGTACGTAGGCGTGGGCGGGAAGAATTATATTAAGGGGTTTTCCTCCCTGCGGTTTAGGATCCTTTTTGGTTCATTGAGGCAGGGGGGATCGTGCAGGCAAAGACCCCACGGAGCAGATATCCATGAGTTTTACGAAAAAAGTGACGACGGCCCGGCTCTCCTATGATGGGAAGGAGCTGGATCTCCCTGTATTGGAGGGAGACATGGGCGAGCGCGGGTTAGACATCCGGAACTTGCGTCAGGAGACGGGTTTGGTGACCTTTGATCCGGGCATGGCCAATTCCGGCGTTTGCGAGAGCAACATCACCTTTGTGGACGGGGCCAAGGGCATTTTGCGGTATCGGGGCTATGACATTGAGGATTTGGCGGAGCACTGTTCCTTTTTGGAGGTGGCCTACCTTCTGGTGCACGGCTTTCTGCCCACGCCCAGCGAATACAATGCCTTCAGCCATCTCATGAACCAGCATTCCATGCTCCATGAGAACATGCGGCATTTCTTCTCCTTGTATCCGGATCATGCCCACCCCATGGCCATCCTTTCCTCCATGGTGGTTTCCCTCTCCACCTTCTATCCGGAATTGGAGGCGGATTCCACCGAGGCCATTGACATCACCGTCTCCCGTCTGCTCTCCAAGCTGCGCACCATTGCCGCCTTCTCCTACAAGAAATACAAGGGAGACCCCATTGTCTATCCCCGGCCCGATCTCCGCTACTGCGAGAACTTCCTGAACATGATGTTCCACACTCCGGTGAACAACTACGAGCCGGATCCCGTGGTGACCCGGGCTTTGAACCAGCTCCTCATCCTCCACGCCGACCACGAGCAGAACTGCTCCACCTCCGTGGTGCGGGCAGTGGGCTCCAGCCGGGCCAACCTCTACGCCAGCATCTCCGCCGGCATCTGCGCCCTCTGGGGACCCCTCCACGGCGGCGCCAACCAGAGGGTCCTGGAGATCCTGGAGGACGCCATGCACTCCGGCGCCAGTCCCAAGCTCCTGGTGGAAAAGGCCAAGGACCGGAACAACAACTTCCGCCTCTTCGGTTTCGGGCACCGGGTCTACAAGACCTACGATCCCCGGGCCAAGGTGGCCAAGAAGATCTGCACCCAGGTCATCTCCCACCTCTCCCACCATGATCCCCTCCTGGATTACGCCCAGGAACTGGAGGCAGTGGCTTTGGCCGACCCCTACTTCCAAGAGCGGCATCTCTATCCCAACGTGGACTTCTTCACCGGACTGGCCTACCGGGCCATGGGCATCCCCGTGAACATGTTTACCGTCATGTTCGCCCTGGGACGCCTCCCCGGCTGGATCGCCCAGTGGCTGGAGCAGCGGGACGGAGAGGGAGGACGCATCGTCCGCCCCCGTCAGCTCTACGTGGGTCCCGTCCACCGCACCGTGGCGGAGACCCTGGCCTCCAAGCCCTACGTCCATCCCACCCATTCCTGATTGGCCATGGCCCTCCTCCAACTCCAACGCACTTCCACTTCCCTGGAGAAAAGCACCGTAGTCCATCTCTTTCTTCCGGAGGATCGGGATTTGGCGGAGTGCCCCCAGCTCTATCTCCTCCATGGGCTCTCCGACGATTCCAGCGCCTGGACTCGTTTCACCTCTGTGGAGCGCTATGCCCGGGAGGCGGGGCTGGCAGTGATCATGCCTGACGGAGGCACATCCTGGTACAACAATCTGGCCTCCGGGCTCCACTACCACGACTACATCGCCTTGGAATTGCCCGCCTATCTTCAGCGGGTCTTCCGTCTGGGGGACGATCCCCGGCGCCGTTTCATCGCCGGCCTTTCCATGGGGGGCTGCGGCGCCCTGAAGATTGGCCTGCGCCATCCGGAAAACTATGCCGCCATCGCCGCCTTCTCCGGGGCCTTCGATCCCCAGTGGGTGGCGGAGGTCCATCCGGAGATCTTCCAGGCCGACTTCCGTCAGAGTCCCTGGGATCCCCAGGACGATCCCTTCCAGCTGGTGCAGAACTTCCCCCAGGGGCTGCCCAAGCCCCCCCTCTATTTGGCCTCCGGTACCACTGACCACCAGTGGGAGATTGATCTCCGCATGCGGGATCTGGCCATCCAGAAAGGCTTTGAGGTCACCTGGAGCCAGAATGAGATGGGCCACGAATGGAAGCAGTGGGATTTGGAGATTCAGCGGGCGATTCCCTGGATGCTCCAACGGCTCCCCCAGGCTTAGGCCTTCCCACGACCATGCGCTTCCGACCCTGCATCGACCTCCATCAGGGGAAGGTCAAGCAAATTGTAGGAGCCACCCTCCGGGATGACGCCGCCCAGGCCCCCACGGAAAATTTCGTCTCCCCCCATTCTCCCGCCTGGTTTGCCCAGACCTATCGTCGGGACGGGCTTACGGGGGGGCATGTGATCCAGTTGGGGCCGGGCAACGAGGGGGCCGCCCGGGAGGCCTTGTCCGCCTGGCCTGGTGGGCTCCAGCTGGGAGGCGGCATCACCCCGGAAAACGCCTCTGGCTGGCTGGAGGCGGGAGCCGCCGCCCTAGTGGTCACCTCCTTCCTCTTCGCCAACGGCGATTTCTCCCCGGCCCGCCTGGAGGCTCTCCATCAGGCCATCCCCCGGGAGCGTCTGGTGTTGGATCTCTCCTGCCGGAAGGTGGAGGGGGAGTATGTGGTGGCCTGTCAGCGCTGGCAGAAGCTCACCTCCCTTCGCCTTTCCCGGGAGACCTTTCTCCGGCTGGGGGAGGTCTGCGGCGAGTTTTTGGTGCATGCCGTGGAGGTGGAGGGCCTGCGGGGAGGCATAGACCAGGAGCTGGTGGAGAAGCTGGCCCAGTGGTGTCCCTTCCCGGTCACCTATGCGGGGGGCATCCGTTCCCTGGAGGATGTGGAGCGTCTTCGCCAGGCCGGGGAGGACCGGGTGGATTTCACCGTGGGCAGCGCCTTGGATCTCTTTGGGGGCAGCCTCCCCTATGACCAGCTGAAGAGCTTCCGGGAAACGCCATGACCACAGACTTCCCTCAATATCGCCATTGCACCCTCTGCCCCCGGCGCTGCGGCGTGGACCGCACCGCAGGCCAGCGGGGATTCTGCGGGGAAGGAGCGCAACTCCATCTCGCCGCTTTGGAGCCCCATTTCGGAGAAGAACCCCCCTTGGTGGGCACCCAGGGCAGCGGCACGGTCTTCCTCACAGGATGCTCCTGCGGCTGCTTCTTCTGCCAAAACTATCAGCTCTCCACGGAACATCTGGGGGAATATTGGGAACTCCCTACCCTGGTGGAACGTCTCTTGGCTTTGGCCCAAACCGGGGTGCGCAACATCAATCTGGTGACCCCAGACCACTTCTGGCCCCATCTGAAGGCCGCCATCCACGCCCTCCGGGAGGCAGGATGCACCCTCCCCGTCCTCTGGAACAGCGGCGGCTACAGCGCCCGGGAAACCCTCCTGGAGGCCTTGGAGGCCGGCGTGGAAATCTTCCTCCCCGACTTCAAATACGCCACTCCCGCCCTGGCCCAGGAGTGCATGGGGCGGGCCGACTATCCCCAGGTGGCTTTGGAGGGCTTGGGGCTCCTGGTGGAGCGGGCCGGATTCCTCCGTCCCTTCGACCCTACGGGAGAGATGGCCGCCAACCGAGGCGTCCTGGTTCGCCATCTGGTGCTCCCTGGGGAAATTGACAACTCCCTGGCCGTCTTGGAGTTGTTGGCGGAGCACTTTGGGCCCATGCTGCCCCTCTCCGTCATGCGCCAGTTTCGTCCCATGCCCCAGTGTCAGGAGCGGGGGCGTTTCACCCGGATGGTTACCTCCCAGGAATACCAGACGGTGATGGAGCGGGTGCAGCAGCTGGGATTCCAGCGGGTCTTCCTGCAGCCTGAGGCTGGCGACGCCAACTTTGTTCCCGATTTCCGCCACCGGGAGGAACCCTTCCGGGGCAATGCCCTTGCCCAACAGAAACTCCCCTGATTTTTCTTTTCCCTCCAACCCCAGGAAATTCCCTGCCATGTCCTCCTCTCTGAAAGCCGCTGTCCTCATGGGCAGCATTTCCGATCTTCCGAAAATCCAAGGCTGTGTTGACACCCTGAAGAAGCTGGGGGTGGAGACGGTGGTCCGGGTCATGAGCGCCCATCGGACGCCGGAGCTGGTGGCGGAGTTCACCGAGAATGCGGAGGCCCAGGGCTTTGGGGTCATCATCGCCGCGGCTGGCGGGGCCGCCCATCTGGCCGGTTCCGTGGCCGCCCACACCCTCCTTCCTGTCATTGGCATTCCCGTGGAGGGGGGCGCACTCCATGGCATGGACGCCCTGCTGGCCACCGTCCAAATGCCTGGCGGCATCCCTGTGGCCACCGTGGGCGTGGGCTCTGGCGGCGCCACCAACGCGGGACTCCTAGCGGCCCAAATCCTCTCCCTGGCCGATCCCGCTCTTCGCCAGCGTCTCCGGGAAGATCGCCAGAAGCGCAAGGAAAAGGTCTTGGCCGCCGACCGGGAACTCCAGGCCACCCTCTAACCTCCATCCCTCCTCAAGCCAGGCGACATCCATGCCCCGCCGCCTCCCCCTTCTGCTCCTCTCTCTCCTTCTGGCCGCTTTCCTGGCCAGCGCCCAGGAGGAGGGAACCATGCAGAGACTCCCCGGGGACAATGCGGAAATCTATGCCCTGAACCAGGAAGATCTCTGGCAACTGCTCTCCCTGGTCCGCCTGAGTCTGCGGGAAACGGACGCCCTTTTCCGGCGGGAGACGCCGCCGAAGCGTCCCCTTCAATTTCTGGGGTTGCGGCGGGAGTTCCAGGAGAAGGAGTTTCGGGGCGGCGACATTCCCGTGCCCCTGGGGGAGTCTCCGGCCCGTCAACTGATCCGCATCTTTCGGGCCACCCTTTGGCGACGGATGCGGGAAAATATTCCTCCGGGGGTGGAGGCCACCCCGCCTCCTTTTCTGAATCTTCTGGCCGCCGCCATGGCGGGGCGCACCCTCTATGGGGGAATCGCCCAACGGGGATTCTATCAGCGGGATTTTCGGATTCCCCGCTATCAATTCCGGCAGCGTCGCTTTCCCTCCCTGAAGCAGTTGCTGGAGATGCCCGTCCCCTCCGACCGCCCCGCCCAACTCCATCTCTATCTCCTTCACACCAACCTTTTTCTGGACATTCTTCAGGAAAGCGTGGCGGATGTGGGCGGCTTTCTGGAGAGCTGGCGGAGCCATGGGCAACAGGAGCCGTCCCTCACCTCCCTCCAGGCCCTGGCCATCGCCCTCCCCATCCCCGGCAATCCCCAGGCATGGTACGAACAGCGGGCCCTGATCACCGCCCAAGAGCAGCAAATCCGGCAAAGCGGCCTGGAGTCCCTCCAGGAGGAGCTGGAAAAGATTCTCACCGTCTCCCTGCTTTCCGCCAATCCCTCGGACGGACTCCTGCGGGTCCACCTGGAGCAAATTCCCCAGAGACTCCAGGACTATCGGCTGGATGACCAGGCCCTGGCGACCCTGCAAACCCGCCTCCTCCGACTCCAGCGCAACGCCCCCATCCTCCTTCAACCCGCCATCGGAAGGTATCTTGCCGCCGTGGACGCCTTCCGAAAGCGGGACTTCCGGACCTTCCGGGAAATCCTCCAACAGGCCCGGGCCCAGTGGGCGCAGGATGCCAACCGACAACGCCGCGCCGAGGAACTTCTCCTCTCCGACGAGGGCACCCCCCTCAAAAACGACGCCCGTTGGCAGGACTGGCTCGACGCCTGGGGACGAATCCAACCCTTCTGGGAAATCCTCCCTCCTTGGCAATTCTGACCCGCGAACCCAGCCCCCTCTCTCCCATGAAACGCACCATCGCCCTCCTCCTTCTCTGGGGAGAACTGATCTTGTCCACTCTCCTCCTCGCCGGAAGCGTGGCCTTCTTCCTCCTGGCGCCCCGGGCGTTCCCTCGCCAGGAACTCTCCCATTTCCGGGAAACCCTGGACCAGGCCGCCCAGACCCTGGAACAGCAAAGCGCCCGCCTGGCCACCCTGGAGCAGCAGCTCCTCCCCGGATATGCCGTCCACCTTCGGGAGATCTCCGCCTTGACGGAGCAAGGGGAGGGGCTCTTGACCGCCCTGCGGCGCAATCCCGCTCTTCCTCTCCTGGGGATCCTGGGATTCCCCCAGGCCAACGCCCTTACGGAGCTCACCCAGCTCACGGAAAACCTGGAGGCCCTCCTCCCCAGAATCTCCCGCACCACCCTCCAAAGCGCCCAAGTGCTGGAGGATGCCGCGCAACAGGATCTCCCACAGCTTCGACAAAGCCTCCGCCATGCCGCCGATGATCTCCGGACCCTGGAGGGAAAAACCCTGGCCCTCCAGGAAAAAGGTCCCAGACTCCTCCGAACCCTGGCCGCCTTCGCCACTCTCCTCCCTCTCCTCCTCCTCTGCTTTGCCGCCAGCAACGCCCTGACTCTCCCTCCCCCAGGAAAAACCCCATGAGCCCCCCAGAGGAACCACGCTCCACCCAGTTCCTGGTCCTCCGAAAAACTCCCTACAATGATCGCACCGTCATCATCGGAGGACTCTCCCCGGAACTGGGAATCCTCACCCTGAAGATGCCGGCCCCGAGCCTCCATCCCGTCAAGGCCCGCCCCTTCTTCGATCTCTTCCAAATCCTCCAGGTGGATTTCCTCCCCCACGGAGAATGGGGAAAATGCCGGAAGTTCATCCCTCTCCAAGATTTCCAGGGAATCGCCCTGCGACGCCCCTGCTTCGAGGCCGCCTGCTTCCTGGCACGTCTGACCATGGAGAATATCTTCCCCCAAATGCCTATGCCCGCCTTCTACCAGGCCCTGGTGGTGGGACTCCAAAGACTCGCCCAAGACCCCCTCCCCCCTGAGGCCATTCTCACCGGCGCCGGATTGACGCTCCTCAATGAATCCGGACTCCTTTCCTCGGTCACCCTCTCCCAACGGGAAACGGCTCAGTGCCAAATCCTCCTCCAAATGGCCGCCGGAGCCCCGCCCCCCACCATCTCTTCTCCTGTCTGGACCGACCTCTGGCAATGGACCAAAATCAAACTCCTCCAGGCCGGCTTCCAATGGGAGCCCCACAGACCACAGGGATAGAAGGTCGGACAGGTCGGGGAAACACGGAGGGCACAGAGGGTTTTAAACACGGAGAGCACGGAGAGGAGACACGGAGGGCACAGAGGGTTTTAAACACGGAGAGCACGGAGAGGAAACACGGAG
>JAEDMH010000118.1 GCA_016303095.1 Lentisphaeria bacterium
TGTTTCTGCGAGTGGCTATTAGATTTCCACGGGTTGGATTTGGTTCAGGGGGGGGTGTTTTTGGTCTTTTTCGGAGAGGTTCCATTCTTTGGGGGAGACCTTCCAGTCGATGGCCAGGGCGGGGTCGTCGAATCTCATGCCCCGCTCGGAGGCCGGGTGGTAGAGATTGTCGCACTTGTAGGCGAAGATGGCCTCCTGGCTGAGGACGGCGAAGCCGTGGGCGAATCCCCGGGGGATGAAGAGCTGTCGTTTGTTCTCCCCGGAGAGTTCCACGGCCACATGCTGTCCGAAGGTGGGGGAGTCCTTCCGGATATCCACGGCCACATCCAGGACGGCTCCCTGGACCACCCGCACCAGCTTGGCCTGGGTGTAGGGCATGGCCTGCCAGTGGAGCCCCCGCAGGACTCCAAAGGAGGACTTGGATTCGTTGTCCTGGACGAAATGGCAGTCGATGCCGGCCTGCCGGTAGTTTTCCTCCTGCCAGGATTCAAAGAAATATCCCCGGGCGTCTCCAAAGACCCGGGGTTCCAGGATGAGGACTCCGGGGAGTGGGGTTTTGATGACATTCATGGCGGTTAATCCTCCAGGCGTTTCAGGAGATACTGTCCGTATTCGGTTTTCAGGAGATCCTGGATGCTTTCCCGGACCTGTTCCTTGGTCATCCAGCCATTTTCGTAGGCGATTTCCTGGAGGCAGGCCACCTGGAGCCCCTGTCGGGTCTCGATGGTGCGGATGAAATTGGCGGCATCCAGCATGGCGTCGTGGGTGCCGGTGTCCAGCCAGGCGTAGCCTCGTCCCAGCCGTTGGACGCGCAGGGTGCCCCGGCGGAGATATTCGTTGTTGACGGAGGTGATTTCCAGCTCTCCCCGGGGGGAGGGCTGAATGTGCTTGGCGATCTCCACCACGTCGTTGTCGTAGAAGTAGAGGCCGGTGACGGCGTAATTGGATTTGGGCTGCTGGGGCTTTTCCTCGATGGAGATGGCCTTTCCCTGGGCGTCGAACTCCACCACGCCGAAGCGCTGGGGATCCCGCACATAGTAGCCGAAGACGGTGGCGCCGGAGGGCTGGGAGGCCGCCTGCTGGCAGAGCTTGCCCAATCCCGCCCCGTAGAAGATGTTGTCCCCCAGCACCAGGGCCACGGAGTCCTTTCCGATGAACTCCTCTCCGATGAGGAAGGCCTGGGCCAAGCCCTCGGGCTTGGGCTGGACGGCGTAGGTGAAGGAGACCCCAAAGGAGGAGCCATCCCCCAGCAGCCGCTGGAAGCCGGCCTGATCCTCCGGGGTGGTGATGATGAGAATCTCCCGGATGCCCGCCAGCATCAGCACGGAGATGGGATAGTAGACCATGGGCTTGTCATAGACGCCCAGGAGCTGCTTGGAGACCCCGCGGGTGATGGGGTGGAGACGGGTGCCGGCGCCGCCGGCGAGCACAATTCCTTTCATGGCTACTTTCCTCCTTGTCCCAGACGCTCCCCGGAGTATTTCTTCTCCCGGATGGGTCTCCACCACCAGTCGTTCTCCAGATACCACTTCACGGTCTCCTGGATGCCGGTGTCAAAGGTCTGCTCCGGCTGCCAGCCCAGTTCCCGACGCAGCTTGTCCGCGTCGATGGCGTAGCGCTGATCGTGGCCGGGGCGGTCCGACACGAAGGTGATTTGGTCGGCGTAGGAGCCCTCCGCCTTGGGGCGCAGCTGGTCCAAGATCCGGCAGACCGTCTGGACCACCTCCAGGTTGGTGCGCTCGTTCCGCCCTCCGATGTTGTAGGTCTCTCCGGGCACGCCCTTGGTGTGGATGAGCCAGAGAGCTTTGGCGTGGTCTTCCACATAGAGCCAATCCCGGATGTTGTCCCCTTTTCCGTAGATGGGGAGGGGCTTGCCGTCCAGGGCGTTGAGAATCACCAGGGGGATGAGCTTCTCGGGGAAGTGGTAGGGGCCGTAGTTGTTGGAGCAATTGGAGAGGAGGACGGGGAGGCCGAAGGTGTGTCCCCAGGCCCGGACCATGTGGTCGCTGGAGGCCTTGCTGGCGGAGTAGGGGCTCCGGGGATCATAGGGGGTCTTCTCCGTGAAGAGTCCCTCTTTTCCCAGGGAGCCGTAGACTTCGTCCGTGGAGATGTGCTGGAAGCGGAAGGACTCCTTGCGCTCCGGGGAGAGCTCCCGCCAGTATTCCAGAGCGCACTGGAGGAGGTTGGCGGTGCCCAGGACATTGGTGCGGACGAAGGAGAGGGGGTCGTCGATGCTCCGGTCCACATGGCTCTCCGCCGCCAAATGGAGGATGCCGTCGGGCTGGAATTCCCGGAAGAGCTTCCGCACTCCCTCTCCGTCGCCAATGTCCAATTGCCGGAATTCATAGAGGGGATTCCCGGAGATTTCCTTCAGGCTCTCCAGATTTCCCGCATAGGTCAGCTTGTCCAAGTTGCAGACCTGGGCCAGACCGTGTTTGACAAGGTGGCGAATCAGGGCAGAGCCGATAAAACCGGCTCCTCCGGTGACGATGACTTTCCGTGGCATGGTGGTGGGGGGGATTGGTGGGGAAGATGGGAGGCAGAAAAAAGGGGTTGTGGTCAGAAGAGGTCTGCGTAGCCTTGGGCGATGCGCTTCCAGGTGTAGCGCCGCTGGGCGATTTCCTTCATGGTGTCGGCGATGCGTTTCCGCGTTTCCGGCGGGGTCGTTTGGAGGCATTGCCGCAGCTCCTGGGCATTGCGGAAATATAGAGCCTGATTTTCCGTGGTTTCCCGGTTGAATTGGCAATCGTAGGCGGCGATGGGGAGTCCCAGGGCCATGGCCTCCACCAGGGAGGGATTGGTGCCGCCGCAGGAGTGTCCGTGGAGATAGAGGGCGCAGTGCCCCCGGTAGGCATTGAGCTTCTCCGGATCGTAGATGGGATCCAGCAGGGTGAGGCCGGGCCGGTTCCCGTATTTCTCCCGGAGACTCCGGCCGTATTCGCTGCGCTGCCAATTGCCCACCATCACCAGGGGCATGGGGGCCTCCTCCGCCCCAAAGGCCTCCAAAATCAGGTGGACATTGTTCTCGGGCTCAATGCGGCAGACCCCAAAGGCAAACTCCCCTTCCCGGGGCGCGGGAGCCAAAGGAGTCTCTTCCTCCAGAGCCTGACCCGGCTTCCGGTTGTCCGCCCCATATTCCAAAAGATGGCAGGGACGCCGGTAGGCCTCCGTCACATAGTCCACAATAACCTGATTGTCCCCCACCACGGCATCGGCATATCTCACGGCGCATTTCTCGGAGAAGTGGAGGAACCACTTGGCCAGACCCGACCACTTGGCCCGCTTCCATTCAATGCCGTCGATGTTCACCACTATCCGCTTCCGGCATCCAAACCACCGCAGGAGGGGCAGGAGGACGCAGCCGCTCACCCCCAGAATGAGCAGGGTGTCCGCAAAGCCTAGGGACTTCAGGATGGCCAGCATGTCGTAGGGAATGCTCCACACTCCGTTGGCCTTGAAGGGGAGATACCGCAGGGCCACCTTGTCCCAGAAGGTCTCCGGATGCTCCCGATAGGCGCTCTTCTGACAGAAGACGGTCACCTCGTAGTCGTCCCAGAGCCGTTGCACCAGCTGCTCCGCAAAGCTCTCAAAGCCCCCGTAGTTGGCAGGCAGTCCCACGATTCCAATGATGGCGAGTTTTTTCATTTTGGGTAGAGCCCTAGGATTTCTTCCGTGTGCCGGGCCATGGATTGCAGGGGAGAGGGGCCTCCCACCAAAGCCTGCCGCAGGGCGGACAGTTCTTCGGGGTGCTCCAGAAAGCGGGTCAGCTTTTGCCTGAGTCCCTCCGGTCCATGGTAGACCAGGGCAGGGGAGGTGAGACTCTGGGCCCCCACGGTGTCGGAACACAGCACAGGCACCCCCAGGGAAAGGGCCTCCGGGACAATGAAGCCGAAAGTCTCGTTACACAGAGAAGGGACGATGAGAAGATCCAAGTCGGCAAAGGCCTGGGCCACGTCACGGTAGTTGCCCCGCCAATGGAAGGGGCCCTCCCGGCGTTTCCGCCCGGTCCCCCAAATGTCCAATTGCCAATTCTTCTGGGGCAGGGCGCGGAGGGTTTCCAGGAGCAGGGGAAGGCCTTTGAAGGGGGCCTCCGGTCCGCTGAAGCCCAGGCGGAGAGACTCCCGTTGGGGAAGACGCATCCGGGGATGCCAATGGATTCCCCCGTGGGTGATGGGCGCCAGAGCAAAGGGGCCCTGGGGCAGATACCGGGCATAGACTCCCTGGGTGACCTGGCTGTTGCAGTGGATGAGGTCGCATTGGGAGAGGAGCTCCAGGTGATACCGCCGCCATGCCCCATAGGGCCGGGAAGGCAGGTCGGCGCCCTCCGCCAGGCCGGCCCCGCCTCTGGGCTTCCGCAAGCCCCGGGCCAGACGCGCCAAAGGGGCCAGGAACTTCTTGCAGGAGAGGAGCAGCTCCCAGTTCCGCAACGCCAGCATTCTTTCCCCGGGGGCATTCCGGTTGCAACGGGTGCAGGCCTCGTCTCCTCCCCCCCCGCAGGAACAGCCCGCCTCGTTCACAAAATTGACCTTGGGACAGAGGCCGTAGTAGTCGTGGGCGGTGAAAAGCACCCGGCATCCCCGGGCTTTGGCCAAGGTTAGCAACTCCGGCGGAAAGCCCATCCAGGTGTGGATGTGGAGGACATCGGGTTGGGCCTCCCGCCAAAAAGCCTCCAGGGCCTCCGGGGAGAGATGTCGCCGGCTTTCCCACAGGGCGGCAGGATCCCGCACACCCTCCAGAAGGGGCACAGGGAGTCCCCCTTGGAGACGATACCAGGGGATTCCCCGGTAGGGACTTCCCCGGCGAAGGCGAGGGGTGGACGGGGGAAAGGGGGTGCCGGAGGGGGTGAGGAACAGGGGATGGTGTCCCCCTTCCTGCTGGGCCAGCGCCAGATCCCGGGCATATCGGTTTAGTCCGCCTGCCCGCTGAGGACCTAGGAAGTAGTGGAGGATGCGCATGGGGAAGGGGAGAAGCTATGCCTGGGGATGCTGGGCGGCCCGGGAATCCGTGAGAAGGCGGGAGAGTCGCTCCACCGAGGCGGACCAGGTGTAGTTTTCCGCCACCAGCTTCCGGAAGGACTCTCCCATGACATGGCGTCGCTCCGGCTCCTGGATGAGCTCCAGGGTCTTTTGGGTCAAATCCTCCAGGATTTCCTCCAGGGTTTCGCCTTGTCCGACCATCCCTCCGCCCTCCTGGACCACCTGGGCCACGGGATCGTCCAGCATGGCTACGATGGGCAGGCCCGCCCACATGGCCTGGAGAATCAGGGTGGCCAGGCCATGGTGATAAGAGGGATAGAGAAGGATGTCGGCGTCCCAAAGGGCCTGGAGCATCTCCTGTTTCCCCACAAAGCCAAACCATTGGACTTTCGAGGAGACGCCATGCTTCTCCAATATGGCCTTCATGGCGGATTTTTCCTGCCCTTTTCCATAGATATGGAGTTCTACATCCTCCCGCCGGGAGGCGATTCGTCCAAAGATTTCGCAGGCGAAGGTGACGCCCTTCCAATGGAGAAATTCGGAGCAGATGAGGAGACGCACTTTGCCGTCGTCGCCACGGGTTCTGGCGCAGCGCCCATATTCCGGCTCCTGGGGATTGATGCCGGTCTGGGGATGGGAAAGGAGCTTCTTCTGGAAACGGGCGGAAAATCCGCTGGGCACCCCCTGATGGCCAGATTCCAGAAGGAGATCCGCCCAATGGGGAGTCAGCACCCGGCAGGGCTCGCAGTGGGTGAAGAGCCACATGCCCCAGGCCCGCAGGGTGTCCCGGAAACGAACCATCCCGGGCAGGGCCCGATGGATCGCCGCCGGTGTGTGGACCTCCCCAATGGGACCCCAGACGGTCAAAGGCCTCTTCTCCCGCAAAAAGAGGCTGGGCATGGCCCAGTTGGCAAAGGTTAAATGCTGCACGACGTCAAAGTTCTCCCGGGAGAGCCATCGACGAGAATGAAAATAGGCCCCGTATTGCCATAGGTAGTAATACAGGTGGTAGCCCCGACGCTTCTTCTTCCAAAAGGTGAGCCAACGAGGCAGGTCGTAGTAGTGAAAAACCGGACACGGCCCCTGGCGCCCTGCCAACGCCGCCTCGATGCTCTCCCGGTTGTTCGCCCGGGTGAGCACATGTACTTCGTGGTACTTGGCCAGCTCCAAGGCCACATTCCAGCCAATGCCCGGTTCCGACCCCTTCTCCGGTTCACAGGCGTATGCCGATAGGAAAATCTTCATGGAAAATTCCGAAACATCACAGAGGGCGCTTGTCCCGCCAGGGAAAGGAAGAGGACAAGGAGATTATATCCGCAGGGATTCCTGCCAATGGGCAATGTCCTCGGAGATCTCCCCGGCATGACAGGACTCGAAGTCGAAGAACTGGGGACGCCCATCTTTCCGCCAACGGACATTCCACGGCTTGAAGTCCCCATGGACCAATCCCTCGGGCCTCAGGGAATGAAATTCCTCCAGGGCCGGCAGCACCTCCTCCAGGGAAGGCACCACCCCCGGCACAAAGACCCCCACCTCCTCCTTCATGAGAAAAGCGACGGATGACCCGTTGTCCTGGATCTCTTCTACCTGGGAATAGCCAAAGGAGCGGGGACGTCGCTCCGATAGCAAGCGGTAAATCTCCACCTCCCGCCGGACGCCTTCGTAGCTCTTTCCCGTGGCCGCCTTCCAATATCCCCGCCCGGGCAGGTAGATCACCGCCTTGTCCCCCGTGGGAGACAGGATCCCGCATACCCCACGGGAAGATTCCTCCACAGGAGGCGCCATCCCCGTGGCCCCCAAGACCTCCTCCCGAAATTGTCCCAAAGAACAGTTGCTCCTCAAGAAAGGATAGGACATCCCCAGGAGAAACCGCTTCACCCGGGCACGATAGGTCACCCCACGGTAAAACTCCAGACTCCCCCACCATGCCCCCCAGGAATCCCGGGAAAAATAAAACACCCC
>JAEDMH010000119.1 GCA_016303095.1 Lentisphaeria bacterium
TTTGTGGCCAGCCAGCAGGAGCGTTCCCAGCACAAGAACAAGGAGATCGCCATGCGGATTCTCCGCTCCCGTCTTCTGGAGCGCAAGCAGCAGGAAGAGGATGCCAAGAATGCGGCGGAGCGCAAAAGCCAGATTGGCACGGGAGACCGCTCGGAGAAGGTGCGCACCTACAATTTCCCCCAGAGCCGGTGCACGGATCACCGCTTCAATCTCACCCGGTATGATCTCCCCAAGATCATGGACGGAGAATTGGATGGGCTTCTGGGGGACATCCGCGCCGCCGACGCGGAGCAGCGCCTGGCCCAGGAGTTGCACCTGGAGTAGGGTCGCTCCATGACCCTCTTTGGCCCTTCTTCCGAGGCACGGGAGGAGGCGCCAGGTCGAAGAAACGGTTTCCCGGTAGCCCGTTGGAGGACGTAGTCCATGGGAGGAGAAGAGGTTCCTTTCCCTGGGCCGAAAACAGGAGGCGATCCGGGAAAGGGATGAAGTGCGGGAGTTCGCCAAGGCGGGTGTCCCGGCAAAAAAAAGGAAAAGTGGAGAGGAAGACATGCCTGTCAACGATCGGATTGGAGTGAAGATTCGGGATCTTCGGGAACTGCGGAGCGTCTCTTTGGAGGAACTGAGCGCCCGCACCGGGTTGCCCCAGAGTCTTCTGGAGCGCATTGAGGAAGGGAAAGTCTCTCTCTCCCTCTCCCCTCTCCAGAAAATCGCCCGGGGGCTGGGCTGCCGCCTGGGAACCTTCCTGGATGACGCCGCCATGTCCGGCCCCGTGGTCAGCGGAAACGTCACTGGCGGCCCGCAGGATGACAGTCTCCGCTTCACCGGCGGAAACCGGGATGGACTCCTCTTTCACGCCTTGGCGGTGAACAAGGCCGACCGCAGCATGGAACCCTTTGTGGTGGAGGTGGCCCCCGCCACCGCAGAACAATACGAGCTCTCCAGCCACGAGGGGGAGGAGTTCATCTATGTCCTGGAGGGCGCCATCGAGGTGGCCTACGGAAAGAAGTTCTTCACCGTGACCCAGGGACAGAGCATCTACTACGATTCCATCGTTCCCCACCATCTCCACGCCCAGGGAGATGTCCAGGCGAAGATTCTGGCGGTCATCTACACCCCGAAGTGAGGAGCCGGAAACAGGAGCAGGCCATGAGCATTTACGACGCAAAGCTCTTTACGGAAAAGACCATTGGGGAGTTTCTGGACGACCTGGTGGCTTCCCAGCCCGACCATCCCTTCATCCTCTATCCCGACCGGAATCTCTGCTGGTCCTACCGGGAGTTCAATCAGCGCTGCGAGGATCTGGCCAAGGGCCTGCTGGCCATCGGCATCCAGCGGGGGGACCACGTGGGCGTTTGGGCCCGGAACGTCCCGGAATGGCTCACCTTCATGTTCGCCACCGCCAAGATCGGCTGCGTTCTGGTGACCGTCAACACCAACTATAAACTCCACGAGGTGGAGTATGTCCTCCGCCAGTCCGACATGAAGATGGTGGCCATCGTGGACGGGCAACGGGATGTGAGCTATGTGGATGTGATCTACGAATTGCTGCCCGAACTGCGCACCATGCCCCGGGGGATGCTCCAGAGCGCCAAACTGCCCCGCTTGAAGTCTGTCTGCTATCTGGGGCAGGAGAAGCATCGGGGCATGTATTCCAGCGAGGAGCTCTTTGCCTTGGGGCAGAGCGTGGATGACCAGGTGCTCAAGGAAGCCATGGAGGGGATTTCCAACCACGACGTGGTGAACATGCAATACACCAGCGGTACCACGGGCTTCCCCAAGGGGGTCATGCTCACCCACCGGAACATCCTCAACAACGGATACTACATCGGGGAGCGACAGCTCTTCACCAAAGTGGATCGGGTGTGCGTCCCCGTGCCTCTCTTCCACTGCTTCGGCTGCGTGCTGGGGGTGATGGCCGTCTTCACCCATGGGGCCACCCTGGTGATGTGCGAACAGTTCGATCCCCTCCTGGTGCTGGCCTCCATCCAGAAGGCCAAGGCCACTGCCGTCTACGGGGTGCCCACCATGTATTACGCCGAGTTGAATCATCCTATGTTCAAGATGTTCGATATGAGCAGTTTGCGCACAGGAATCATGAGCGGCGCCCTCTGCCCCACGGAACTGATGCAGCGGGTGATTCGGGAAATGCACATGCCCGAAATCACCATCCCCTACGGTCTGACCGAATCTTCCCCGGTGATCACCATGTCCAGTGCCCATGAGACCCTGGAGCATCGGGTGCACACCGTGGGCACCATCCAGCCCAATATCGAAATCAAGATTGTGGATCCCGACACGGGAGAAACCCTGCCCCCCAATACCACAGGGGAGATCATGGTGCGGGGATACACCGTCATGAAGGGATACTACAACATGCCCGAGGAGACCGCCAAGGCCATCGAGCCCGATGGATGGCTCCATTCCGGGGATCTGGGACAGGTGGACGAGGAGGGATATTATCGCATCACCGGACGCCTGAAGGATATGATTATCCGGGGCGGCGAAAACATCTATCCCCGGGAAATCGAGGAGTTCCTCATGACCAACAAGCGGGTGGAACAGTGCGAGGTGGTGGGGGCTCCCGATGAAAAATACGGGGAAATCGTCTGTGCCTTCATCATTCCCGCCAAGGGGGCCGAGGATCTGAACGAAGAGGAGCTGCGGGACTACTGCCGAAACCAAATCGCCTTCTATAAAACCCCCGCCCATTTCTTCGTGGTGGACCATTTCCCCCAAACCGCGTCCGGGAAAATCCAGAAGTTCAAACTCCGGGATTGGGCCAAGGAACTCCTGGGAATTGCCCCCAAAGGGAAGTAGACAAAGTCCAAAGGGGGGACGGTTCCCTGGGGGGGGAGAATCTCCTCCCGGGGCTGTCGCTGCCCCGCGTAAGGAGGAGGCGCCTCACCCTTGAGGAGGCATAGGGGGCATGGCCTGGTGGAGTTGCAGGAGGACATCCCGGGCGATGGGACCGGCCACCTTTCCGCCTCCGCCGCCGTGCTCCGCCACCACCACCACCAGGAATCGGGGATGGTTGGCGGGAGCCAGAGCCACCACCCAGGCGTGGGGACGTTGTTTGCGCCCGGTTTCCGCGGTGCCGGTTTTGGCCAGAATTTCCAGTTGTGGGGTGTTCAGGGTCTGTCCAGTGCCCTGGAGAACGCACTGTCGCATCCCTTTTTGGAGGATGGCCTGGGCTGCCGGGGAGAAGACATGGGTGGCGCGGAGGGAGGGCTCGTCTTCCAGGGCGTAGCGAGGCGCAAAGAGCTTTCCCGTGAAGGCGTAGTTCATGGCCAGGGCGATTTGCATGGGGGTGATGATCCATCCGCCCTGGCCGATGGCGCCGTTGGCGGCATCCCCAGGATGCCATGTCTTGTCTCCCCTTCGGTGGGTTTGCACCCAGGAGGGAGAGAAGGGGATGCCGGAGATCTCCTGCTCCTGGAGATCCCCGCCGGTTTTTTGCCCGAAGGCGAAGAAGGCGGCGAAGTCATCCCATTGCTGCCGGCTCAATTTCCCCGCCAGGGTGCAGAAGTAGGTATTGCAAGAGAGAGCCAGGGCTTGAACCAGATCCACTTTCCCGTGGACGTGGGAGCATCCCAGGCGTTTGCCTCCCCCCAGGGAGAAGTATCCCGGACAATCCAGGACGAGGGGGGTGCGGGGGGAGATCAGTCCTTGTTCCAGGGCATAGAGAGCCACCAGGGGTTTCAGGATGGAGCCGGGGGGATAGTATCCTGCCAGAGCCCGGTTCACTTGCTCGCCGGAGGATTTCCCCCGGGAGGCTGCAGGGGAAGAACCCGACAGGGAGGGAGAGGGCAGAGAGGCCATCACCAGCACTTTCCCCGTCTCCATCTCCAGCGCCACCACCGCCCCAGAGAGACCTTGACGACGGAAGGCTTCCTCCGCCGTGCGCTGGGCGGGAAGACAGAGAGAAAGACGGCAGTCGTCCCCCCGCATAGCCGCCTGATATTCCAAAACCTGGCTGCGATAGGAGAGCACATCGGTCTGAAGAAGCTCCGCCCCCGCGCTGCCCGCCAACACATAGTCCAACGTCCGCTCCATGCCGGAAATGCCTTGCAACTCGGGAGAGGCCGCATTCCAAAAACGCCGGATGCCGTCCCGCCGGGGAGGCGCAGAACGGACTTTTCCTCGGAGATGACAGGCCAGTTCCGGCTCTTGGTAAAGGCGTTTCCAAGAGAGAAGGAGCTCCGTGGCAGGATGGTGTCGTTGCAGGGCCAGCCAGCGGGCCCGGATCTCCGGGGTCACCTCCTCCCAAAGGGTCAAGGGCAGGGCGGGAGCCGTGCGGAGATGGCGTAGAATCTGATCCCGCCCCGGTCGCTGAAGGTAGGCTTGGGGGCCTAGGGCGGAGGCCAGGGAGGCAATCTCCTCCTCCAATTTGGCCAGAGTGGTCATCCGGGTGTCCCGGGGATCCCGCACCATGTCGGGACGGATGACAATGGCGTAGCTGGGCAGGGTCAGATTCAGAGGCGTGCCGTCCCTTGCCTGCAATTGCCCGCGACAGGCCGGTACATAGACAAGCCGGTTTTGCTCCCGGATGGCCTTCTCCAAGAGGGCTTGGGAAGGACGCAGCTGAACCCAGCCCACCACCGCCAGAAGTCCCAGAAAGACCAGGGTGACCAGCAAGGAGAAAAATCCAACCCGCCCCCGCCCCGGAGCCTCCTCCTCCCGGGGCTCGGCTTCAGGCTGACGTGGCTTCTCGGACATGGGCGAGGAAAGGACTGACGCGGGGTTGGTATTTATTATAACATATTGAATACAAACATGTTATAATAATACGGGATGCTTTTAGCAATCGGCGGAATCGGGGACTTTTCCGGGGTCTTTGACCAAACCGGCCTGGAGTCGTTGCCGGAGGACTTCGTAGAGGAGGATGGAAGTGGCGGTGGAGACATTGAGGGAGTCGGCCTCTCCCATCATGGGAAGTCTCACCACCAAGTCGGCTTGCCGGAGCCATTCCTGGGTGAGGCCGTATTGTTCGGCGCCCACAGCCAGAGCCACGGGGGTGGTGAGGTCCACCTGGGTATAGAGGGTATCCACATGGGGGGAGGTGGCCAGGATGCGGATTCCCTGTTGCTTCAGCCAAGGAATGGTGTCCCGGGTGGTGGCCTCGGCCACGGGGAGGGTGAAGAGGTTTCCGGTGCTGGCGCGAACCACGTTGGGATTGAAAAGGTCAGTGCGGGAGTCGCAGAGAATCAATCCATCCACGCCCACGGCATCGGAGGAGCGCATGATGGTGCCCAGGTTGCCGGGCTTTTCAATTTGTTCCGCCACAAGATAGAAGGGATTGGGGGCATGAGGAAGTTGGTCCAATCCCCGGTGGAGCTGGGGGCCGACGCCCAGGAGCCCCTCGGGACGGTCCCGGTAGCACATTTTGGCGAAGGCAGGAGGGGAGACCCGGATGAGCCGGGCGCCCCGGGACGCCCATTGGACCAGCAGCTCCTCCTCATGATGCTTTTCCGGGGGGAAGCATTCAGGGCAGACGAAGATCTCCTTCAGGGGATAGTTCCCCGCCAGGGCCCGCACCAGGGCCCGGTAGCCCTCGGCCAGAACCACTTGGCTGTCATCCCGGTCGGGACGGTCCCGCCAACGCACCACCTGCTTTACCTTGGGATTCTGGAGACTGGTTAATTCCTCGTGAAAACGCATGGTCTTTTCTGGTTATATTCCGGGACATTCCATGGGGGAACGCCGGGAGGGCCTTCCCTTCCGCCGGCCAAGGGAAAGAGAAGCTCCCGTCCCGCCCCCCCAGGGGGAGAGAGAGCTTTTTCCCAAGGCTTGCAGGCATCCACAGCCCCCGGGGAAGAGCTTGTTTCTCGCCGTGAGACAACATTCCCTGCCGTACGAAGCCAGGCAGGGTTGCCATTCGGGGTAAGATAACACTTCCCCTGCCGTCCCTTTCTTCTTCTCTTCTTGCTCAGCCCCTTTTTCAGCTTCCCATCCCATGCTTCGAGACCGTCTGAAAGTCGCCATCCCTCTCCTCTGTGTCGTCTTCGCCGCTTTCTTCCTGCCAGGCCTCTGGGGAAAGTCCGCCTTCGCCGCCCTGGCGGCGGCCATGCTCTTCACCGCCAATCACGAGGGCTTGCTCCTGTGCGGCTTCTCTCCCTGGAAAAAGGAGGAATTTTTGCTGGACGCCTATGCCGTGGGCCTCATCGCCAATCACTGGGGGGGCTGGGGACTGGATGGGGCCCTCCTCATGGGCTTCCTGCTCCTGGCCTTCGCTCTCCATTTCTCCCGGGAAGTCACCCGGCAAACCCTGGACCGGGTGGCCGGCCTCCTCCTGGTGGGAATCCTGGTCTGCTGGAGCCTTTCCTTCCTGGCGGGAATCTTCTATGGACGCCAGGAGGGCCCCATGCTCATGGCCTATCTGGTGGTGGTGACCAAAATCGCCGACATCGGCGCCTATCTTTTTGGCAGCCTCACCGCTAAACTGCCCGGCGGCAATCATAAGCTCTCTCCCCATGTGAGCCCCAAGAAAAGCTGGGAGGGACTCCTGGGAGGCATCCTCTTCTCCGTGGTCGCCTCTCTCCTCTTTCTCCATTGCCGGCCGGGACTCCTCCCCGGAGGACTCCTGGGGGGCGCCCTCTTCGGCGTCCTGGCCGCCACCTTGGGGCTCCTGGGGGATCTGTGCGAGTCCCTGTGGAAACGGGCGGCGGGAGCCAAGGATTCCGGCAAGGTGCCTGGCCTGGGAGGAGTGCTGGATATGATGGACAGCCTGCTGCCCATGGGCGTGGCTCTCCAATGCTATCTCCTATGGTTGAGCTGATCCCCGCATATTTCGAGTAGAGGTGAAATCTAGGGATCTAGAAATCTAGGGATCTAGAAATCTAGGGATCTAGAAATCT
>JAEDMH010000120.1 GCA_016303095.1 Lentisphaeria bacterium
TGGCGGAGTAGGGACACTGGGGGAAGTTCTGGGTGTAAATCAGCCCGTGGTAACTTTCGTCCGGCTGGATGAACTCCGGGAATTTCCCGTTGCCCCAGTCAAAGTCTCCCTTCTCCACAATGGCGCCGCCCACGCTGCTGGCATGCCCGTCCAGGTATTTTGTGGTGGAGTGGGTGATGATGTCCGCCCCCCATTGGAAGGGCTGGCAGAGCATGGGGGTGGGGAAGGTGTTGTCCACAATCAGGGGAATTCCATTGGCATGGGCCACCCTGGCGAATTTCTCGATGTCCAGGACCACCACGGAGGGGTTGCAGAGAGTCTCCGCGAAGACGGCCTTGGTGTTGGGGCGGATGGCGGACTGGAGTTCCTCCTCCGTGGCGGAAGGCAGGAGGTAGGTGAATTCGATGCCGCACTTTTTCAGGGTGTTGGTGAAGAGGCTGACCGTGCCGCCGTAGAGGCTGGAGCAGGCCACCACGTGGTCCCCCGCCCGTGCCACGTTCAGGATGGCGTTGGCGTTGGCGGCCTGGCCCGAGGAGGTGCATACGCAGGCCACGCCCCCCTCCAGGGCGGCCAGCTTCTTCTCCAGGGCGTCCACGGTGGGATTGGCCAGGCGGGTGTAAAAGAAGCCGGGGGTCTTCAGGTCGAAGAGGTCGGCGACGCTTTGGGCGTCGTCGTATTTGAAGGTGGTGCTTTGGACGATGGGGCAGATTCTGGGCTCCCCATTTCCCGGGGTGTATCCGGCCTGGACGGCCAGGGTTTCCTTATGCAGGCGTTTTTCGCTCATGGGGCTTTCCTCCGCTTTTGCCGGCGGCGGGCGGGCGCCGGGCAGGGCTCTGGATATGGAATTTCAGGCGTGTAATCCGATGCTCCTCCACGTGGAGGACCGTGATTTCAATGTTCCGGTATTGGAACTTCTCCCCTGCCGAGGGGATGGTGCCGGCCAGTTTCAGCACGAATCCGGCGGCGGTTTCAAAGCCTGTCAGGGGGATGGTGAGGCCCAGGTATTCCTCCAGGGTCCCCATTTCCATCCTGCCGCTGCAGATGAAGGCGCCCGGGCCGGTCCATTGGACGTGGAAGAATTCCCCCTCCCTGCGGTCGTTGAGGTTGCCCACGATGAGTTCCACCAGGTCCTGGACGGTGGCCATGCCGGTCATGCCGCCGTATTCGTCCACCACGATGGCCATGGTCAGGGAGGCGCTCCGCAAGTGTTCCAGGGTGACATTCACGGGCTGGGATTCGGGGATGAAGAGGAGTTTTCTCGTGACGTAGGGGGCGAGGGGCTGTTCCAGGAAATCGTCTTCGGCCTCGGCGGGGGTGCGCAGGGAGAGGAGGTCCCGGCAGTTTACCACGCCGACGATGCGGTCCACCCGTTCCCGGTAGACGGGCAGGTGGAGGAAGCCGGAGTCCCCGGAGAGCCGGAGGGCGTCTCCCACGGTGGCGCTTTCCGGGAGGGAGCGCACCTCCACCAGGGGGACCATGGCGGTTTCCACGGGGCGCTTGTCCAGTTCCAGGACGCTTTGGAGCATTTCGCCGGCCTCCTTGTTGACCAGCCCCTGTTCGGCGGCCATTTCCGCAATCATCTTCATGTCCTCCCGGGTGACCCTGGGGGTTCCGTCGGCCTCCTCCTGGTCGTTGCGGGGGGAGAGGGCACGGGTGGCGCGGCAGGTGAGCAGGACCAGGGGTTTCAGGAGGATTTCGAAGAGCCTCAGGGGGCGGGCGGCCAGGAGGGCGAAGGCGCCGGAGCGGTTTCGGCCCAGTGCCTTGGGGAGGGCCTCCCCGAAGACCAGGACCACGGGGGTGAGGGAGAGGGAGGTGATCCACTCCTCCCAGTTGGCGGAGAGGAGGCCCTGGGAGATGCGTTCGGCCAGGAGGCTTCCCACCAGCAGGTTGGCCAGGTTGGTCAGGGTGATGTTGACCAGGTTGTTGCCGATGAGGATGGTTCCCAGCAGGCGTTCCCCGTCCTGGAGGAAGCCGCCCACCAGGGCGGCCCGGCGGTCCCCCTTCCGGGCCTGGCTCTGGATCCAGGAACGGCTGACGCTGGTCATGGCGGTCTCGGCGCCGCTGAAGAAGGCGGAAAGCCCCAAAAGCAGGAGAAGCAGGAGCGACAGGAGGAGGGGCAGGCTCATTTTCCGTCTCCTTCCCCTTCCTGGCGGGGGGGCACGGGGTGGGCGGGGTGGTAGATCATCACGGCGGAGGCCAGGCGCCCGGCGGTGCGCACTACCTGGAAGCGCCGGTCCCCCTCGAAGAACTGGTCCCCGGGGGCGGGGATGCGCCCCAGGCGTTCCATGACAAAGCCGGCAATGGTCTCCGCCTCGGCGTCGGGGAAGGTGCATCCCAGGGCCTCCTCCACTATGCGGAGCCGGGCGCGCCCGTCCGCCAGAAAGCCCCCGTTGCGCTTCTGGAGGCGGTTCACGTCTCTTCCGCTGAAGGCATAGCGCCCCACCACTTCCTCCAGGATCATGGCGGGGGTGACCATTCCCAGGGTGCCTCCATATTCGGAGACCACGATGGAGAGGCGCAGGGAGTGTTTGCGCATCCGCTCCAGGAGGCGGTCGATGTGGGCGGTGCCGGGGACGAAGTCCACGGGGGTGAGGGGGATGTCCTTCTCGCCGGCCTCCAGCCGTGCGCGGAAATCGGCGAGGGGGCGGTCCGCCAGGGGGGATTCACGGTAGCGGAGGAGGTCGGCGAAGGAGAGTGCGCCCCAGATTTCGTCCAGGTTTTCGTGGTAGACGGGGAGGTCTCCCAGGTCGCTTTTCAAGGCGATGGGAAAGGCCTCCCGGAGGGTCAGGGAATCCTCCAGCCCCTGGAGCTGGGGCCTTGGGAGCATGATTTCCTTGGCCTGGATGGTGCCGAAGCGGAGGATTCGGGCGAGCAGGTCGTGTTCCCGGCGGGTGGCCTCCCCGGCGGAGGTGGCGCTGTCGATGGTGGCGACCAGTTCCCCGCTGGTGAGGGCCTCCCAGGAGCCTTGGTCCTTGCCCAGCCCCAGGAGCCGTTGGATTCCCTGGCAGAGGCCGTTCAGGAGGAAGAGGAGGGGGGTGAGAAGCCAGGAGAGGAGGAGGAGCGGGGGGGCGCTGAACCTGGCCAGGGCCAGGTTATGGCGGAGTCCGTTGACCTTGGGGAGCAGTTCGCCGGCCAGGACGAGAACGGGGGTGACCAGGAGGATGGAGAGAAGCGCCCCCATCCTGGGGTCGGGGAGGTTTCTTCCCAGCAGTTCCGCGCTTAAGGCGGCGAGGAGGGTGTTGACGAAGAGGTTGCAGAGGAGGATGGTGCCCAGGGTCCTCTGGGCGTCGGTCAGCAGCCGGTGGACCATCCTTCCCCGGCGGTCGTCGTTCTTCAGCCGGCGCAGCTGCGCCTTGCTGATGGACATGAGGGCGGTTTCCGCGCAGGAGAAGAAGGCGGAGAGTGCCAGCAAGGCGAGGATTCCCAGGAAGATGGGCAGGATTTGTCCCAAGGGTGTCTTTCTCCGGGGCTGCGTCAGGGGAGGGGGAGGGGGGCCTTGTCCAGGAAGAATGCCTGGAGGAGTTGCTGCAGGGCCTTGGTGTCCGAGAGGCTTCCGGTTTCCCGGAGGGAGTGCATGGCCCAGATGGGGGCGCCCAGGTCGGCCACAGCCACGCCCAGGCTTCCCGCCACCATCCTGCCGATGGTGGAGCCGCATCGGGAGTCGGAGCGCGGGGTGAAGGTCTGCAGGGGGAGTTGGGAGCGGGCGGCCAGGTCCTGGAGGTAGGCCGCGGCGGGGAGGGTGGTGGCGAAATTCTGGTTGGCGTGGAATTTCAGCGCGGGGCCCTGTCCCAGGCGGGGGGAATCCTCCGGGTCGAACAGCTCCGGGAAATTGGGGTGGAAGGCGTGGGCCACGTCCAGGGAGAGGCAGAGGGAGGCGGCCATCATCCTGGGGAGGGCCTGGGGGGATCCTTCCCCCAGGGCGTTGGCGAGGCGCAGCAAGGTGGAGGGGAGGAAATCCCCCCCGGCGCTCTGGAAGTTCAGGCCCACTTCCTCCAGGTCGAAGAAGCCTCCCAGGAGGGTGCAGGCGGGTGGCTCTTCCTGGCAGAGGGCCTCCGCCAGGGCATGGCAGCTGGTGAGGTTGTCCAGCCTGGGTGCCTGCAGGAGCTCTCCCATGGCCACGGGGGCCTGGGCATCCGCCAGATAGAGTTCCGCCGTGCGCTGGAGGGGGGCTTCCAGGGGGGAGCATCCTTCCGGGGCCAGGGCGGCCAGAAGTTCCCCCAGGCCGGCATAGGGAAGGAGGGCGGCCAACTGGGTCTGGGGGTTGTAGCGGAAGCCGTCGTTGAGGCTGGCCAGGTGGATGGGGGGATTGGGGATGACCGCCACGGGTTCCCTGGTGGCGACGGGGAGGAAGCGCATCCTCCCCTCCGAATCCCGGAGGGGAAGGCGGCCGGCCACCTGGAGGGGGCGGTCCAGCCAGGGGGCGATGGTCGCCCCGCCGTAGACCTCCACGGGGACCTTCAGGAGGCCCGGGGCGGCCTGGGCGGCGTCCCGCAGCCGCAGTTTCAAGGCGGGGCTGTCCGTGTGGCAGACGCCCATCCTGGCGGCGTCCAGGGGGGCCTGGTGGGCCAGGCGGAAGGCGATGAGCGAGGAGCCGTTGCGGGTGGTCAGATAGCGTCCGCCGGGCTCGAGGGCCCACTCCTCCCGGGGATCCAGGGGCCGGTATCCCGCCTCCTGGAGGCGGCGGGAGAGCCAGGGGACGGCGTGGAAGGCCGTGGGGCTCTCCTTCAGGAAATCCAACAGGCTGTCTTGGGAAAACATGGGGGGCCGGTTCCTTGGGGGATGGGGGGAGTGTCCGGGCGGAGGGGGCTGCCCTACCGCCCGGCGGGGGGCAGGCCGGGCTATCCTTCCAGCACGGCCTTGATGCGGCGGATGCCCCGGGAGGAGGATTCCTCCTTCACGATGCGGAAATGCCCCAGCTCACCGCTGTTGGAGGCGTGGGGGCCGCCGCATATTTCCTTGGAGAAGTCGCCGATGGAGTAGACCTTCACCCGCTCCCCGTATTTGCTTTCGAAGATGCCGATGGCGTTGGTCTGCCGGGCCTCTTCCAGGGTCATTTCCTGGCAGACCACGGGCAGTTTCCGCTGGATTTGCTCATTCACCAGGTCTTCCACGGCCTTCAGTTGTTCGGGGGTCATCTTCTCGGGCCAATTGAAGTCGAAGCGGAGGCGTTCGGCGGTGATGTTGGAGCCGCACTGGTGGACATCCGGGGAGAGGACGATGCGCAGGGCCTGGTCCAGGAGGTGGGTGGCGGTGTGGAGGCGGGCGGTGGCCTCGCTGTGGTCCGCCAGGCCGCCGTGGAACTTCTGTTCGGCGCCGGCCTGGGATTTCCTCTGGTGCTCCTCGGCCGCCTTGCGGAAGCCCTCCAGGTCCACCTTGAAGCCCCGCTCCTGGGCCATCTCCTGGGTCAATTCAATGGGGAAGCCGTAGGTCTCGTAGAGATTGAAGGCATTCTTGCCGGAAATCTGCTTGTTCACCACGAAGTCGGGAACCCGGTCCACCATCTTGTTGAACTCCCGGGTCCCCTTCTCCAGGGCGGCGGCGAACTGCTTCTCCTCCCGGTCCAGTTCCTCGTGGATGACCTCCCGGTGGGAGACCAGTTCCGGGTAGAACTCCCCGTATTCCTCGATGACCACGTCCGCCATCTTGGAGGTGAAGGGCTCCGTCAACCCCAGCTTCCGCGCCTCCCGGATGGCCCGGCGGATCAGGCGGCGCAGGACATAGCCCTGGTCCACGTTCCCGGGCTTCACGTTGTCCGCCAGCAGGAAGGTGGAAGCCCGGAGATGCTCCACCACCACCCGGGCGGAGCGGTTTTCATAGTTCGCCTCGGGATTGCCGGAGAGTTCCTGGAGGCGCCGGAAGAGTCCGGCGAAGAGTTCCGTCTGATAGGCGCTGGAGAAGCCTTCCAGGAAGGCGGTCACCCGTTCCACGCCCATGCCGGTGTCCACGTTGGGGTGTTCCAGGGGGACATACTGTCCGTCCGCCGTCTTGTTGTACTGCATGAAGACATCGTTCCAGATTTCCACCCACTTGCCGCATCCGCAGGTGGGTCCGCAATCCGGTCCGCAATCCGGCTTGTCCACGGGGACGAACATCTCGGTGTCGGGGCCGCAGGGGCCGGTCTGCCCGGCGGGGCCCCACCAGTTGTGCTCCTTCCCCAGGAAATAGATGTTCTTTTCGGGGATTCCGTGGCTCATCCAGATGTCCGCCGCCTCCTGGTCCCGGGGGGCGTTCTCGTCTCCCGCAAAGCAGGTGACCTTGATTTCCTCGGGCTTGAAGCCCAGTTCCTGGGTGAGGAAGAGGAAGGACATGTGGATGGCCTCCTTCTTGAAATAGTCGCCCAGGGACCAGTTGCCCAGCATTTCGAAGAAGGTCATGTGGAAGGGATCGCCGACTTCATCGATATCGTTGGTGCGTAGGCATTTCTGGACATCCGTGAGCCGGTTTCCCATGGGGTGCTTCTGTCCCAGGAGATAGGGGACGAGGGGATGCATGCCCGCCGTGGTGAAGAGGCAGGTGGGGTCGTTCTCCGGAATCAGGGAGGCGCTCTTGATTTCGGTGTGTCCGTGGGCCTTGAAGAAATCCAGGAAAAGGCGGCGCAGCTTTGCCGCGTTCATGTTGGGTCTCATGGGATGTATTGGGGGTGATGTGCCGGGGAGATATGGAGAGAAAGGGAAAGGGGGGCGGAGGGACGGGCTCCCTGCGTCGAAAGGGGTTAATTTAATGGTCTGGCGCCTGCCGGACGGCCTCTTTCCGGGCCAGCCGCAGGATGGCGGCCATGAGGAGGGAGAGCCCCAG
>JAEDMH010000121.1 GCA_016303095.1 Lentisphaeria bacterium
CCGGTTTTTTTCTTCTTGCTGAGGGGGATGGAGTTACACGCCGGAGAAGGCGGCGAATCCGCCATCGATGGGGATGACGGTGCCATTGACGAATCCGGCGGCCTTGTCATCCAGGAGCCAGAGGACGGCGCCCAGGAGGTCTTCGGGGGTTCCGAAGCGTCCCATGGGGGTATGGGTGAGGATGGTCTGTCCTCTGGGGGTGAGGGAGCCGTCGGGGTTGGTGAGGAGGGCCCGGTTCTGGTTGGTGACGAAGAATCCGGGAGCGATGGCGTTGACCCGGACGCCCACCTTGGCCAGGTGGGTGGCCAGCCACTGGGTGAAGTTGCTGACGGCGGCCTTGGCGCCGGAGTAGGCGGGGATTTTGGTGAGGGGGCGGAAGGCGTTCATGGAGGAGACGTTGAGGATGGTGCCATGTCCCTTTTTCACCATGTCGGCGCAGAAGACCTGGGTGGGCAGGAGGGTGCCGATGAAGTTCAGATTAAAGACGAAGGAGATGCCGTTGGGGTCCAGGTTGAAGAAATTGAACTGTCCTTCAGTGGGATTCAGCACATCCTCCTGGGTGGCGAACTCCCGGGCGGTGGTGCCTTTGGGATTGTTGCCGCCGGCGCCATTGAGAAGGATGTCCGTGGGGCCGAAGGCGGCCAGCACCTTTTCATGGGCGGCTTCCAGGGAAGCTTTGTCCAGCACATTGGCGGCGATGGCGATGGCCTGGCCTCCGTCTTGGGCGATGGTGTCCGCACAGGCCTGGGCGGCCTCTTCCTTCAGATCCAGGACGGCCACCTTGGCGCCGCAGGCGGCCAGGGCCTGGGCCATGATGCTGCACAGGACGCCGCCGGCTCCAGTGACCACGGCGACCTTGTCCTTCAAGTCCACATGAATGGGGAGTTCCATTGTTCTGTCTCCTATGTTGTGATTCGGGGGGGGAGAATGGGGGAGGATCAGAGGCTTGGGGTTTCCCGGGCGGCCTCCAGAAGGCGTTGGGTTTCCTGGGGCCAGCGCTCCGGCTCCGGGGTTTCCAGAATCAGGGGGATGTTCTCCAGCCGGGGATCCCGGGCCAGGCTGAGGAAGGTCTCCCAGCCCAGATGCCCTTCCCCGATGGGGGCATGGCGATCCAGATGGGAGCCTAGGGCGGACTTAGTGTCGTTCCAATGCATGCCCCGAAGGAGGGGGAACCCCAGGCGTTCCTGGAACTCGGCCCAGAAGGCTTCCCGTCCCTGAGGGGTGGCCAAGTCGATGCCGGCGGCGTAGGCATGGCAGGTGTCGATGCAGACGCCGATGCGTCCGGGGCGATCCACCCATTCCACGATTTGCTGGAGTTCCTCCAGGTCCTTTCCCGCCACGGAGCCCTGTCCCGCGGTGTTCTCCACCACGGCCACTGCCCGTTCCGTCTGGTCCAGGGCCTGCTGGATGCCCTGGGCGATGCGGCGGAGAGTTTCCTCCCGAGAGGTGCCCAGCCCGCTGCCCGGGTGGAAGTTCAGCAGGGAGAGGCCCAGGGCCTCCACCCGCCGCAGCTCCTCTGTGAAGGCCTCCCGGGCGGCCTGGCATTTCTCCGGGTCGGGATTGCCCAGGTTGATGAGGTAGGAGTCGTGGGGAAGGATGGCCTCCGGGGGATAGTTGGCCTCGGCGCAGGCTTTTCGGAAGGCGGCTCCTTCTTCGGGGGAAATGGCCGGCGCTCTCCATTGGCGCTGATTCTTGGTGAAGAGGGCGAAGCCGGTGGCTCCGCATTCCCGGGCGCGCTCCACGGAGAGGGAGACGCCGCCGGCAATGGAAAGATGGGGGCCGATGTATTTCATGGAGGACAGAGGAGATTCTTAGGGGAGATCCGGGCGGAGCCAGGCCTCGTAGACCCGCTCCACCGGACCGGCGAGGGTGGCGGCAAAGGCGTCGTCCAAGGAGAGTTCCAAGACGCCTCCCGGCATGTGCACCCGCACCGGAGAGCGGCAAAGGCCCAGTTTCACCGCCACGGCGGCGCAGGCGGTGGCGCTGGTGCCGCTGGCCAGGGTGTAGCCCGCCCCCCGCTCATAGATCTCCACCTGGAGGGCATGGTCGTCCACCCGATAGAGGAATTGGACGTTGGTGCGGTGGGGGAAGAGGGGATGGGATTCCAGGGCAGGCCCCAGGCGGAGGGCCAATTCCCGGGTGGGCGGGGTCTCCAGGAGAACGACGCAGTGGGGGTTTCCCACGGTGGCGGCGCAGAAGAGGAGGGGGGCTGGCTCTCCGGGCAGGGTCAGGCGTTCCCGGAGGACCTCCCGGGGCGGGCCTGCCACGGGGATCTCCTGGCTGTGAAAGGAGACCTTGCCCATTTGGGCCTGGATGGCGCGGACGGGGTGGAGAATCCGGCAGGTCACCGGGCCTCCCAGGGTGGCCAGCACAAAGGGGGCGTCGGAAGTCACCAGGCCGCAGTCCCAGAGATATCGGGCGAAGATGCGCACCCCGTTGCCGCTCTTCTCCGCCTCGCTGCCGTCGGGATTGAGGATGCGGAAGGCCCAGCGGGCCTGGGGCTGGCGGAGGGACTGGAAGAAGGGGGAGGAGGGGGGGTAGGGGCCGTAGAGGATGCCGTCGGAACCCAGTCCGTAATGGGGGTGGCAGATGCGTCGGACGGCTTCGGGATCCACCCTTTCGGGGGCGGCTTCCTGGGGATCCAGGGGAATCAGATAGTCATTCCCCAGGCCGTGGTATTTTCTCCAGCCGCCCCGTTCTCTGGTCATCGCCGGAAGCCTCCCCGGGTCATCCGTCCCCCGAAACGATCCTGGGGCATGGCGCGGACGGGGGCGGGCTGCTCCAGCCCCAGGGCATACCAGGATTCTCCCAGGCCGGCGTTGCTGAAGCGGTTCAGACGGCGGTTGGCCAGATGCTCCCAGTTCTGGGCGATGACGGGATCCTCGGTCTTCTTCTTGGCCTCGTCCAACAGCTTCACCGCCTCGGTGAGCTTGTTCTGCTTCACCAGAAGCCAGGAGTAGGTGGCGTAGGCCAGGGTCCCCTTCTCATATTTGAAGCGGCCAATGTTCTTGCGGAAGAGCTTCTCCAAGCCGGCCAGATCCTCGGGATCCTTCTTCCACAAAAGCACCATGCGCATGCAGAGAATCAGGGGATCCACCACCATGGTCTTCTCCAGGAGAGGGCGGGCGGCCTCGTAGTCCCGGATTTGGTAGAGGAGCTGTCCTTTCATGAGATTGGCCTGGGCCATGGCCAGGGGCGCCCAGAGGCGGTATTTCCGGGCCTCCTCCAGGGGGGGGAGGGCCTGGCGGACGGCCTCGGTCTGCTCCTGCTCCAGCTGGGCCACCAGCTTGGGGGTGGCCTGTCCCCGGTTGGCCAGGGCGGTGGCCTTGGTGCGCAGCCGTTCCTGGGAGGCCAGCAAATCCTTTTGGACGCCGGTGAAGAGGGCGGTGAGGCGCTTGCGGATCCAGAGATTGATGGGAATGAGGATGGCCAAGGCGGCGGCGAAGCCGGCCAGGATGCCGTAGCCCCAGTGGCCGCCCTGGCCGGCCTGGGTGGTGAAATATCCGGCGGTGGCAGCGGCCGCAATGGCGAGGAGGAAGGTGAGCATAGGGGGGGAGGGAGCGGTCTAGGGGAGGGGAGGGAGGCTATTTCCGTTTTCCGGCGGGGGTCTTCTCCTCCTTCGGGGGGGGAGCGGGGGACAGGTGCAGTTCTCCCCGGACGGGGTCTGCCATTTCCATGCGGAACTGTCGTTTCTGGGTAATGTAAATCCGGTCTCCATCCCTGGTGTTGGACCAGACGCACTTCTGGGCGTCGAATCGCCAGCTTCTCGGCAGATCGCTTTCCTGGACGAAGGCCATGAGCCCGTAGTCGGGCAGGTAGACCTGGGCGGAGGTCTTGGTGACCCGGCAGACCTCCCCGGTGAGAAGCAAGGGGGCCGCCTTCTCCCGCCCCAAGGCCAGAAGATACCGGATCTTCATGCGGTCGCTGGCGGCAAACTCGGCCTGGTCGCAGTTGTATTCCTTGGCGCTGCAAAGGCTCCCCAGGTCGTGGACGGCCTCCAGGGAGTAGGTCTTCCGACGGAGGTCATGGGCGAGAAGCTGCTGGTGAACCAACAGGTCGGCGTAGCGGCGGATGGGGCTGGTGAAGTGGCAATAGTACTCTTTGCCCAGGCCAAAATGCCCCTGGCATTCCTCCCCGTAGTCCGCCCGGGGCAGATGACGGAGGAAGGCCATGTAGAGCACGTCCTTCAGAGGAGAGCGTTCGGCGTGCTTCAGGAAGCGCACCATGGCGCCCCGGCTGGTGAGGTGTCCCACCTTCTCCCCCAGCATCACGGTGGCGGATTCGGCGAACTCCTGGAGCTTTTCCGGATCGGGGCAGAGGTGGTTCCGGTAGAGGCCCGGCAGATGGAGCTGCTGCAGTTCCCGGGCGACGCATTGGTTGGCCGCCAGCATGAATTCCTCCACCAGCTGGTGGGAGGGATTGTCCTCGTTCTGCTGCACCCCCAGGATGCGGGAGGGACTCTCGCTGCACACCACCCGGATCTCCGGCATCCCCATGGGAAGGAAGCGCTCCTGGTTCATTCGCCGATGGCGGAGGAGGGCGGAGAGATCCGCCAGGCGCTTCACCAGATTCTGGACTTCCGGGGGGGCGTCGAAGTCCCCCCCGGAGAGGAAGGTCTGGACTTGTTCGTAGCAAAGACGCTGGCTCACCCGGATCCGGGTGTGCCTCCGTTGCCAGGAGAGGATCTCCCCGGTATGCTCGTCCAACCGGAGGAAGACGGTGTGGGCCAGACGTTCCTCCCCGGCCTGGAGGCTGCATTGGCGGTTGGCCAGGGCCTTGGGGAGCATGGGAAGGGTGCGCCCGGGGAGGTAGGAGGTGAAGCAGCGCTCCCGGGCCTGACGATCCAGGGGAGAGCCGGGGCGGACATAGCTGGCCACGTCGGCGATGTGCACGCCCACGACCACCTGTCCCTTCTGGGCGCAGGGAGCCAGGGAGAGGGCGTCATCGTAGTCTCGTGCGTCCACGGGATCGATGGTGACGGTGGTCTGCTGGGTGCAGTCGGTCCGGCGGACCTTCACGGGGGCGAGGACCGCCGCCTTGGCCTCGTCCTCCTGGGTATAGGGGGCGGGAATGTGGTATTCTTCCACAATGGCGTCCAAATCCGCCGTCACGGTGCCGCTCTCCTTCCCCGTTTCCAGGAGTTCCGCCCAGGGGAGGAGATCCTCGGGAAACTCCTCTTGGGAGAAGGGCAGTTCCGCTTTGGCCCAGTTTCCTTCCCGGAGAGGAACGGGGGAGCGCTCCACGCTTTTCGGGGAGAGGGGGAGGAGGCCAGGCAGCTCATGCCGAAGAGGACGGATGCCCCAGCGTCCTCCCCGAAGGGGGGTGAGGCAGCCCACAAAGGGAGAGAATTTCCGCTGGAGAATGCGCTTCACGGCGGCGACAGGACGGGTGGGATCGCTCTGGGGATCGATGACCGCCAACACCGTGTCCCCCGTGACGGCTCCCCCTAGATACTTGGGGGGTACGAAGAGGGAGTCCCCCTCCGGCAGCCGGAGAAAACCGTATCCTTGCACGTTCACGGAGAGCTCCCCCGTGATTTCCAGGGGCTTGCCACTCTTTTTTTCTTTCTTCATGTCGCGATATTCCTGATTCTTTATTCCTTAAATTTCAAAGGTGCGCAAAAGGTGCGGGAAGATGGGTCCGCCCCTCTGACAACCCCAGGGGAAGACACCTCCCCATTCCGAACTCCGGAAAACCTCCGGCGCAAGCCCCCGCCCATCCGCCCCTTCCGGGGAAACGCCACGTACTATAAAACAGAAAACCCAACTCCTTCCTCTGCATACGCAAGGCTCACGAAAAACAAAGAAAGCCGCCTCCCCAAAAGCAAAGGGAGAACGGCTTTCTCGTTGCGGGCCACAGGCAGAGGGGAGGGGGAGGAGAGATTCTCCGCACCCCTCCGCCAAAGGCTGCCCGGAACTAGTGCAGGTTGTAGTACTCGATCACCTTGATGATGGAGACGTCAACCCGGATCTCCTCGGTGAGGGGCTCCCGGAGGACGGTCACCTTGCACTTGTCATTGGCATCCTTCTCCAGGTAGGGAGGCAGGGTGGCGGCGCTGTCCTTGGCGATCTTGGCGATCATGGGGGAGTGCTGCTCGTTGATGGTCAGCACATCGCCGGGCTTCAGACGGAGGCTGGCCCGGTCGCACACCTTTCCGTTCACCAGAATGTGGCGATGGCTCACCACCTGGCGGGCGGCGAAGATGGTGGGAGCCAGACCGCTGCGGTAGACCACGGAGACCAGACGCATCTCCAGGTTGGCCAGGAGCTTGTCGCCCGTGTTGCCCAAACCGCGCTTGGAGTTGCGGTAGATGAAGGTGAGCTGGTGCTCGGAGAGATCGTAGAAGGTCTTGAGCTTCTGCTTCTCCAGCAGGAGCTGTCCATAGGTGGAGAGCTTCACGCGGCGCTTGGTGGGGCCGTGCTGGCCTGCGGGGTAGGCCTTGGGAGTGCTGGTGCCGTCACCGCCGTCCCGGGTCTTGATGGTGCGGGTGTTGGTGGGGCAGTTGGGCATGCCCCAAAGGCAGAAGCCGATTCTGCGGCACAGGGTGTGCTTGGCACCGTGGGTGCCGCTCTTGGTCGTGGCCATGGTCTGGTCCTCCTTGCTTGCGTTTGCGCCACCTGTCGTGGAAAGACGCCGCCTTCTACGGGAAAACGAGGATTCTCACCAGGCGGAGGGCCTGGAGAGAGGCGGCTGGACAGGGCGAGAAAGTCCTTTACTGTAGCATGCCTTTCCCATTCTGCCAGGACAAGACAGGACAAGACAGAGGAATGGGGAAAC
>JAEDMH010000122.1 GCA_016303095.1 Lentisphaeria bacterium
TGGCAGCTCTCACACCCCCTCTCACGTAGGAAAATTTTTTTCATTTTCACGGGGGTGAGAAACATGGGCTAGCGATCCTCCCACCCCTGCCGGGGTTCAGGAGGATTCTCCCCCTTCCCCCCGTCAGCGGGGGGATTGCCCGTCAACTCCCCCATGGGCGGAGCATGCGGTAGCAGGCTCTGCCCTTCTCCGTGGATTCCGTGCGCCGGCTTGCCGGCGTTTCCGTGATCTCCGTGTTTAAACCCTTCGTGCCCTCCGTGTTTTGGCTAGGGCAGGTAGAGCCAGGCGGGAGAAGCGGGGGAAGGAAGGTCGCTGGCATGGAGCAGGCGGAGGGAATTTTGCTGGGGCAGGTAGACCTCGTGGTCGGGGTGTTGTGTCAGGATGGCGTCGCGGGTGCGGAGCGACCAGCCACGGGGCAGGGGGGCGGTGGGGGAGGGGCGGTTTCCGACAAAGGCGAAGTCGGTGGTCTGGGGGGTGGTGGGGAGGAAGGCCCAGAAGCCTTCGTGGGCGCAGGGGAGCACGTTGGCAGAGGCCGTGGTGACGAAGCAGCCATGGCGAAAGAGCCAGAGCTGGTCGGCCTGGAGCCAGGCGAGGAGGGCATGGAGGGAGGCGGCGTCAAGGTCCACGGGAGAGGCGAGGAGGTTCCAGCCCTGGGCCAGGTGTGCCCAGGCGAGGGAACCGTTTTCGGTTGTGGTTGAGGGCCACCACTGGGTGACGGGGATTTGCTGTCGGTGGAAGATCAGGGCCAGGGGGATGGGGAGGGAAGTGGCTCCCTCCAAGTCGCTGGCGTAGAGGCTAAGGTTTTCGCCATTGACGGCGTCAGGGGCGGCGATGAAGGTGAGGGGAAAGCGGGAATGGGCGAGTCCGGCCGTAAGGTCGGCGTCAGGGATGGGCTGGCCAGCCGCATCTGTGAAGTGGCCGTGCTGGGGAGGGGAGGAAAAGTGGAGAGTGAGGGACTCGTCGTCATCCTCGTGGTCGGGGTCGCTGGGGGAGAGGTTTTCCCAGGAGAGCGGGGTGCCCTCCCTAAGGGAGAGGGAGTCGGCGGCGAGAGTGGGGGGGCGGTTGACGTGGGTGACGGTCAAGCGAAGGGAGAGGGTGGCGACGGCGCCGGCGCGGTCGGTGGCGGTGAGGGGGAAGGAAAAGGATTTGCCGTTGTTGTCGAGGCGTGAGGCGACAGCGAAGTCAGGGGCGATGGTGAGGAGTCCCGAGACGGAGTCGAGGGAGATCCAGAGGGGGGCGTCGGCGGGGAGGGCGAAGGTGAGGGCGTTGGTATCGGGGGCTGGGTTGAGGAGATCGGGGTCGTGGACGTACGGGGCGGTGTCAAGGGTATAGGTCTGTCCTTCCGGCAGGGTGAGGGTCAAGTGAAGGGAGCCGTCGGCGGAATCGGAAAGGAGGGGAGGCTGTTCTTGCCAGCGTGGCGGGTCGTTGAGGTTTTGGACGACGAGGGTGAGAGTCAGGTCGGCAGGAGTGGTGCCGTCGGTGAGGCGGAGGGTGAGAGTATCGGTGCCGACGAAATGGGGAGAGGGGGGGGTATAGAGGAGGCGGGGGGCAATCTGTGTACTGGCGGGATTGCGGCGGAGGAGGGTGACGGTGCCCTTGGCGGCGGTGGCATCCAGGAGGTCGATCTCGTCGCCATCGGGGTCGAGGACGGGGATGATGGGGTTGGTCTCCGAAGTGGTGTTGGAGGCGAGGGTGAGGGTCAGGTCGGCAGGGATTTCGTCCACAGTGACGGTTTGGGGTTGGAGTATGGGCGGCGTGTTGGCGGGCGTGGGGTTGCGCCAGGCGAAGAGAGTGGAGGGGGTGTCGCCGGGAGCGAGATTGGTGAGCGTGGAGAGGAAGAGGACGGTTTCGCCGTCATGGGAGGTCTGGGGGAGGAGATGGGAGGAGTTGCTGTCGCCATTGCCGTAGCCGAGGTCAGGGTGATAGGTGAGGCAGCGTTCCTCGTGGGTGACGAGGTTCAGGCGGTAGAGTTGCCAGAGGCCTTCGGATTCTCGGGAGAAGATGGCGAAGCGTCCGTTGGGGGAGAGACGGACGTTCCGGGCGCCCTGGAGGTCGGGGTGGAGGGTAGGGGGCGCCTCGGGATAGACGGGGAGGGTGTAGAATTGCCCCTGGTCGGAGAGGACGGCGGCGGTGGCGCCGTTGAAGGTGAGGGAGAGGCAGGAGAGGCGAGTGAGGTGGGAGGCCAGGCGGAAGGGGGCGGGGGAGGTGGTGCTGGTGGCCCAGAGCTGGCCGTCCTGCTGGAGGAAGGCAAGGAGGGTGCCGTCATCGTTGAGGGCGACGTGGGTGACCTTGTCGGTGTCGGGGAGGGTGACGGGAGGCTGTCCGTCCACGATGAGTCGGAGGGCGCCCGCGTCGGTAGCGTAGGCGATGGTGGTTCCCTTGCGGGAGAGGGCGGGCTGGACGGCGTTGCTGACCTTGGTGTCCAGGATGGCGCCGGTGCTGTCCTGGAGTTTGCCGTCGCAGACGAGAACGATGCGGGAGGCGTCGCCGGCGATGGCGCAGGTGAGGCTTTCGTAGGGGAAAGTATCAGAGTCGGTGAGTAGGGTGAGGGTGTTGGTGGCGAGGTCGCGACGGTAGATATCGTTGCCCCGTCCCCCATCGGCGGGAAGGAGGCTGGCGTTGGTGGAGAAGACGACGACATTCCCGTCGTGGGAGGTGTCGAGGGCCGTGTATTGGGGCGTATTGGAGGCGGGGATGGAGAGGCAGAGGAGGGGGGTGGGAGTGAGGGTGAACGTTTTGGCCAGGGTGGTGTCGCCTTCGGTGAGGGTGGCGGTGAGGGTCAAGGGCTGCAGGGAGGCGGTGGGGGAGAAGGCGAAGGAGAGGGGGAGTTGGGTGGGAGCCAGGGGAGTGCCGAGGGGAACGGCGTTGCCGCTGGCATCCAGGAGAGTTCCCGGGAGGGGGGTGGAGTCGGCGGAAAGGGTGAGGGTGGCCGTGGGGCGGGCGTTGGTCTTGAGGGGGAGGGGGGTGTTCTGTCCGAGGAGGAGGGTGACATCCCGGGCTTCTAGGGAAAGTCCCAGGTCGAGCATGTAGAGTTGGGCGGGAGTGTCGGCAATGGCGAAGACAAGGAACCGTCCGGAGGGAGAGAGGGCGGGGACGCGGCAGTCGGCGGTGGCTGCCGTGAGGGGGGTGAGGGCATCGGGGTCAGTGGTGCGCCAGAGATAGATTTGACGGATGTCGCCCTTGTCCTTGGCGGTGAAGAGGACCGTCTGCCCATCGGCGCTGAGGCATGGTTCCGCGGCGTCCCTGTCTTCGCCCAGGGAGGCGCTGAGAGTCTTGGCCTGCCAGGAGCAACCGTTGCGGGTGAGGAGGACAATATGGTTGCCGCTGCTGTTGGTGAGGGAGCCGCTGTTGGAGCGGAGGACAATGGTGGTTGCCTCGGCGGAGCAGGCGACCTGGGGGTCGGCGTCGCCGATGGCCTGGATTTTTTCGGGGGGGGCGTCGGTGCGCAGGTCGCGGAGCCAGAGGAGGCGTCCCCCCATTGCTTCGTCCCGTGTGGAATAGACGACCAGATTGCCGTCGGCGGAGAGGGCGAGGGAGCCCTGGAGGGCTTCCGGGATGGAGGTCACCGGGGAGAAGGTCGTTCCTTTCATCTCCCTGACAAGGAGTCCGCTGGCTGTGGTGAGGGCGATGCGGGAGGCGTCGGCGGAGCAGCCCAGGCGGACCTGGGCCGGGGAGCTGGTGCCGTTGAGGTCGGTGAGTCGTGCTGCGCCGTGGGTGCCATCGGCGGCTCTGTATTCCAGCTGGAGTTCCCTGGTTCCCGTTGTGCTGTTGATGGTGCGGAGGGCGAAGTGGGCGTTGGCGTGTGGCGCGTGAACCAGGGCGAAGCAACTGGCGGAGAAAAAGGCCTGGTTGCCCCGGAAGAGTGTGTCGTAGGCGTTGGCGGAGGTGGCGGGCAGGCGATAGGCGCCCCATGCGTTGGGGAGGGGGTTTTCCGGGTCTGGGGCGATGAAGGACACGGAGGCGTCATCCCCCACGCAGGGCGTCATCCAATAGAGGTCGCATTGCGCGGCGCCTTTGGGCATGAGGCCCTCCGTGAGAGGAATGGGAGCCATGAGGCCGGCGGTCATGCCGACGCGGATGAGCAGCAGCATGACAAGCACGAGGGCGGGACGTAGCATGGGTTTTCCTTCTCTCTGTTCAGGGCAATACAGACACAACCCCGCCCCGGCGCACCTCGCGTGCTTTTCGCCAGGAAACCGGGGGGACAAGAACAGCCAGGCCGTCGGGGCGGTCAGTTCCGGCGACGGCCTGGCTGGATTCAGGAGGAGATTGGCGTGGGGAAGAGGACTAGAAGGCAAAGAGGAACTTGAGCGTGCCGCCCCAGCCATCCAGGTCTTGCTTGGCGAGCCGGGTGCCGACGGTGCCGAAGGCCTCGTCGTAGCGGAATTCGGCGGCGAGGCCGAAGGTTTCGCTAATCTGGTAGGCTGCGCCGATGGCGGCGTAGAGTCCCCATTCCCATTCCCTTTCCTTCTTTTCCTCGCGGCGGACGGCGGGTTGGGCGCCGTCGATGGCGAGGGTGGCGTAAGTGGAGGATTCCATGTCGGCGAGGGAGAGGCTGGGGCCGCCGGAGAGATAGGTGGTCAGTTTCTCCCAGGGATGGTAGCCAAGGCTGAACCCGGCGTCGAAGACGAAGAGGTCCAAGGAGAAATGTGAGCGGGAGTTGCCGTGGAAGCCGAGGGCGAAGTCGCTGGGGTCGGTGTAGGGGGCGGCGGTGCTTCCGGTGAAGTAGTGTTCGATGTAGGCGTTGCCGGGGCGGTGGAAGGCGTTGCCTGCGGAGGAGGAGAGGGAGAAATACTGGAAGTTGGCGACGGCGTTGAGGGAGAGGCTCTCGTTCTTCCAGAGGGGGATGGCCAGGCCGAGATTGAAGCCGGTGGACTCCCCGTCCCCGTAGCCGCCCCGGGAGCCGATGGCGGTGCCGCCGAAGTCAACGACGGTGACATCCAGCGAGCGCAGGGGGCCGCTGGTGCCGATTTGGCTGTCGACGTAGTTGCGGATGCCGGCGTAGTCGTGGAGGTTGCCGTAGGCGTCGAGGAATCCCTTGTAGGCGGGGGTGGCGACCTTTTCAAAGGAGACGCTGCGGAAATGGCGATAGGAGGGGCCGAGGCTGAACTTGAGGCCTCCGGCGGCGGGGCGGGAGGCTTCCTCCTGCCCGTAGGCGGCGAAGGGAAGGAAAGCGGCCAGGGCCAGGGCCAGGAAGATGCGTTTCATGATTCTTCTTCTCCGTATGCTGGGTTAGGTTCAGGGAAGGGACGCTGGGCTGGGTTCTCCCTCAGTCGAGGGGGACCAGGACGAAGGGCATATAGGTGCCCTGGGGCTTTCCGTTCTTCTTGGCGCGGAGGTAGAGGCCGTCGCCGGCTTCGGGGGGGAAGCCGAGGTCCAGCGTCACCAGGCCATCCGCCACACCGGGGATGAGGTCGTTGCCCACGCGCCAGTCTCCGGTGCCGGTGTCGGCGTCGTAATCGTAGTATTGGACGTCATAGGTGAGGCCGGCGAGGTCGATGTCGGTCATGGCGACGAGGAAAAGGAGGCTGCCGTCCGTGAGGGCGCTGCCGATGACGGGGGCTTCGGACTTCCTGACGAGCTGGAGGTTGAGGGTGTAGGAAAGATTTGTGCTCTTGCTGTTGGTGACGACGACTCTCCAGAGGTAGGCCGTGGAGTCGGCGGTGGAGGCCAGGGGGACGACGACCTCCGTGTCAGTGCCGGCGTCCACCTCCTGTGCCAGCAGTCCGTTGCCGTCGAAGACTTCGAGTCTGTAGGTGTAGCCGACCTTGAGGGCGGGCCATCGGAAGACGACAAAGGTGGTGTCCTCTTCCGTGAGGATGGCGTTGCCGGAGGCGGGCATGAAGCCATCCAGGCCAGGGAAGAAGACATCGCGGTCATCGTCTTCCTCGATGGTGAAGGTGGCGGCCCCGGCGGCCGTGGATCCGTCGCCCTTTGGGTTGTAGCCCAGGAGATCGACGGTGTAGGTTCCCGCCTCGTAGAAGTCCAGCTTGAGGGAGGTCTTGGGGAGGAGCAGGCCATCGATGAGCTGGACGAAGTGCTTGTCGATGGTCTGGAGGACGGTGCCGTCCTTGCGGCGGATGGTCAAGGTGTATCCCTGGGCGAGGGGGGAGAGGAGGTCGAAGGTGACGGTGTTGCCGGTGACGGTGGCGTTGACCTGTCCGCGGGGGGGGGTGTTGTAGTCGGCCACCTTGACGCTCTTCTGGAAGGCGGGCTGGTCGGCGCGGCCTGCGGCGGCGGACCAGGGATAGAATGTGTACGTGTAGGTGCCGGGGAGGAGTCCATCCGTGTAGTCGAGGTAGTCGACGGGCAGGATGGTTTCGGCGAGGCCGCCCATGGTGAAGAGGATATTGCCTTCCTCGTCGGCGACGTCCACGAGGAAGGTGGAGACGCCTTCAGGGATGTCTTTGTCCTCGATTTCGATGGTGGGGTACCAGGGCGTGTCTCCGTAGATGGCGATCAGGAAGTCGTAGGTGGCGCTGTCGCTGCCGTAGTTGGCGGAGCTGCCGTCATCGGCGAGGGTGATGATGATGGTGGCTTCCTTGCCCATCTTGCCGGCGGCCTCGGAGGAGATTGTGTAGGTGAGGAAGAGGGTGCGCTCGTCGCCTTCCTGGCTGACGGAGAGGGATGGCTCTCCGACGATGAGGCCGTGGGGGTCGGTCTTGGTGGCCATGATCCGGCTGGGGTCGAGTTTCTGGGAGGCTTCGTCTTCGCTGTCCCCCATGGTGACAGGGAGGGTGAGGGTG
>JAEDMH010000123.1 GCA_016303095.1 Lentisphaeria bacterium
TTTCTAGATCTCTAGAATCTCTAGAATCTCTAGATCTCTAGGCAGGGGCCAGATGGGAGAGTCCGATTCCGTGGGAGCTTTTCAGCAGGATCCAGCTTCCTGGGGGGAGAGGGGGCATATTTTTCCGGAGTTCCTCTGCGGTAGGGAAGGAAGCGGCGGGGATGGGGGGAGTTTGGGCAGCCGCCTGGGCAAAGAGGGGTCCCACCAAGAGCAGATGGGCTCCGGGGCACTTTTGCCGGGCGTGTTCCAGAATCTCCCGATGGGCCTTCAGAGAGTTCTCTCCCCCCTCCAGCATATCTCCCAGGGCCAGGAACTGGGGAGCGGAGGCAGGCGCCACCTCGGCGAACCAGTCCAGGGAAGCCCGGAGGCTGGTGGGATTGGCATTGAAGGCGTCGTTGACCCAATGGACGCCCTCCTTTTCCCGGAGCTCCATGCGTCCTCCCGGCAGTTGGCAGCGGGCCAGTCCCCGGATGACCTGGTCGGGGGTGCATCCCAGGAGGGTGGTTGCGCAGGCGGCGCAGGCGGCGTTGGCGGCCATGTGGGCGCCGCCCAAGTCCCATTCCAGGAGCCGTTCCTGCTTAAGCCACTTCCAGAAGAGGCGCACTTGGAAGCGTCCCTTTTGGCATCCCTCATACTGATATTGGAGATCGGCCTCCTCTCCTGTGCCGAAAGAAAAGAGCTTCACGCCGGGAGGCGCGGCGGACTTCAGGATGTCGCCCCCCGGAGCATCGGCGGGATAGATTCCCGCGCCCCCGGGAAGAATCCCCTGGAGGATGGCGGATTTTTCCCGGGCCACGCCCGGGAGCGTATGGAAGGCCTCCAGATGGGCCTGTCCGATATTGCAGACCACCCCCGCCCGGGGAGGAGCCAGCTTCACCAGCCCGGCGATTTCCCCAGGATGGTTCGTGCCCATCTCGATGACCGCCACCCGGGTGGACTCCTGGATGCGGAAGAGATTCCGGGGCACTCCGAAGTGATTATTGGTGCTGCCTTGGGTTTTCAGCACTCCCCCGGGGAAGCGCTCCTCTAGAATGGCGGCGCACATCTCCTTGGTGCTGGTCTTGCCGCAGCTGCCGGTGATGGCCAGCACCTCTGTGCGGGGATATTGATTCCGGTGCCACAGGGCCAGTTGCTGGTAGGCCGCCAGGGAGGAGGCCACCTGGAGACAGGGGATGCCCCGCTGAACCATCTTCTCCCGCCACTCCTGGACAGGGGAAGCTTGGAGCAACACGGCCCCGGCTCCTCCCTCCAATGCCGCCCCCACAAAGCGATGTCCGTCCGTCAATTCTCCGGGAATGGCCAGAAAGAGTCCCCCGGGAGGAAGATGGCGGCTGTCATCGGAGAGGGCGGAGATCCCGGAAGCCAGGTCCTTCGGAGGCACCAGCCACTGGCCGCCGGTGACTCTCTGAAGCTCGGCGAAAGAGAGAAAGGGCATGGGGAGAAAGAGTGTCGGAAAAAGAGGGGGAGGAGAGGAGGCGTTCGAGAATCCGGGAGTCTCGGGTGTGGCTTCGCCCTCTGGGCAGGAGACGGGAGGGAGAGATTCTCCGGGAGAAGGAAGATCCTCCTTGAGTCTCCGCCCTCCCCTCTAGGGGAAGGAGCTGTGGTGCTGCGGGCCTAGAGTTGATCCACGGGGGTATCCAGATCGTCGGCATCCAGGGGCGCTTCGTTTTCGGAAGGAGGAGGCGCGGGGCGATTGTCGGCGGGGGCGATTTCCGGAATGGTCTTCTGGATTTCCGCCACGATGCGGTCGGCCAGGTCGGGGTTGCTCTTCAGGAGCGCCTTGGTCTGTTCGGCGCCCTGGGCCAGCTGCATATCGCCGAAGGAGAACCAGGAGCCCCGTTTCTCCACAATATGGCGATCCAGGGCCACGGCCAGGATGGAGCCCGCCTTGGAGATCCCCTCGTTGAACATGATGTCGAACTCGCATTCCTGGAAGGGGGCGGCCAGCTTGTTCTTGTTGATCTTCACCTTCACCTTGTTGCCCAGGGAGCGGCCGTCGGGAGCCTTGATGACGCCTGTGCGACGGATATCCATGCGCATGGAGGCGTAGAACTTCAGGGCCCGTCCGCCGGGGGTGGTTTCAGGATTTCCGAACATCACGCCGATCTTCTCCCGGATTTGATTGGTGAAGATCACGCAGGTGTTGGACTTGGCGGCGATGGGGGTGAGCTTCCGCAGGGCCTGGCTCATGAGCCGGGCCTGGAGTCCCACATGCTGGTCCCCCATCTCCCCTTCGATTTCGGCCTTGGGGGTGAGGGCGGCCACGGAGTCCACGATGAGCACATCGATGGCATTGGAGCGCACCAGGGTTTCGGCGATGTTGAGGGCGTCTTCCCCGCAGTCAGGCTGGGAGACCAGGAGATTGTCCGTATCCACGCCGATGATTCTGGCGTAGCGGGGATCCAGGGCGTGTTCCGTATCCACGAAGGCGCAGGTGCCCCCGTTTTTCTGGGCATTGGCGATGACGTGGAGACAGAGGGTGGTCTTTCCGGAGGATTCCGGGCCATAGATTTCGATGATGCGTCCCCGGGGGACTCCGCCGATGCCGGTGGCCAGATCCAGGGCCAGGGAGCCGGTGGAGATGGTGGGCACATCCAGGTGCTTCTGGTCCCCCAGGCGCATGATGGAGCCCTTTCCGAACTCCTTTTCGATCTGTCCCAGGGCGAGCTTCAGGTTCCGTTGCTGGAGATCCGAGGAGGAGGCGGCGGATTCTTTTGCCATAGTCTTGATTCCTTCGTACAAAGTAGGGGGTTCGGGGCGGCGGTGGTGTTGCGGCCAGGCCGCCCCAGGGAGAGAAGGGGAACGGGGGAAGAGGGGCACCCTGGAGGCGCGGGAGGAACCGGGGCGTCGTGGAGGAGAAGATACCCCGATTCGCCCCTTTTGCAAGCAAATTCGTCAAAAATTTGACGAATATTTTTTTGCCATGTTTCTTTTTGAGGGAGAGAGGGGGGGGTTACAGCCTCCAGTACAGATATCCCGCCTGCTGGAAGGCCTGTTTTTCCAGGAGTCCCTTCACATCCAGGAGGACGGGGGTGCCGGGGGAGAAGAAGGGGGCCAGGGTTTTGGGGGTGAGGGAAGCGAACTCCCGGTGGGCCACTGCCAGAATGACGGCGTCCAGATGCTGGAAGTTTCGCCAATCCTGGAGTTTCACGCCGTAGATTCGTTCCGTTTCCTGGGGGTTGGCCTGGGGATCGGCCACCAGGGGTTCCAGGCCATACTCCCGGAGTTCCCGCAGGATATCCGCCACCTTGCTATTTCGGGTGTCGGGGCAGTTTTCCTTGAAGGCAAGTCCCAGGATCGCCACCCGGGCCTCCCTCACAGGGCGTCCCGCCTTCAGGAGGGACTTGACGCATTGCTCCGCCACATAGCCTCCCATGTCATCATTGATCCGCCGTCCTGCCAGGATCACCTGGCTATGGTATCCCATGGTTTCCGCCCGATAGGTGAGATAGTAGGGATCCACGCCGATGCAGTGTCCTCCCACCAGGCCCGGGCGGAAGGGGAGGAAATTCCATTTTGTGCTGGCGGCCTCCAGGACTTCCCGGGTATCGATTCCCATGCGGTGGAAGATGATGGAGAGCTCGTTCATGAAGGCGATATTGATGTCCCGCTGGGAATTTTCGATGACCTTGGCGGCCTCGGCCACCTGGATGGAGGAAGCCCGATGGACCCCGGCCTTCACCACCAGGCTGTAGATCCCCGCCACCTGTTCCAGGGTCTCCTCGTCCATGCCGGAGACAATTTTCCGGATGTTTTCCAGGCGATGTTCCTGGTCTCCCGGATTGATGCGTTCCGGGGAGTATCCCACCTTGAAGTCCCTGCCGCACTGCAATCCGGACTCCCGTTCCAGGATGGGGACGCAGACCTCTTCCGTGACGCCGGGATAGACGGTGCTTTCGAAGACCACGATGGAGCCGGGGAGGAGATTTTGTCCCAGGATTTTGCTGGCGGACTCCAGGGGTCGGAGATCGGGACGGTGGTCGTCATAGACGGGGGTAGGCACGGCCACCACATGGAAGGAGGCTTTGCGGAGGTCCTGGGGATTGTGGGTGAAGAGCATGGCGGACTCCTTCACCGCCTGGTCTCCCGCCTCTCCTGTGGGATCCTTTCCGGCCTGGTAGGTCTCCACCTTTTCCCGATTCACGTCAAAGCCCACCACCCGGACCTTTCGGGCGAAGGCCACGGCAATGGGGAGTCCCACGTATCCCAGGCCCACCACGGAGAGGCAGGTCTCCCCTTTCAGGAGGCGTTCCCGCACCCCAAAATCCAGGCCAGGGGCCGTCCTCTGTTCCTCCGGGGAACCCAAGGCCGTTGCCGCACACGTCTCGTTGTTTCTATCCATCCGCTTTCTTGATTCCTTGAGACACATGGTCCTCCCTCCCTCCGGGAGGGCGGGGTCATTTTTCCTGGGCGTACCAGGAGATGGTCTTTTCCAATCCCTCGGCAAAGCCTCGCACAGGCTGATAGCCCAGCAGTTGCCGGGCCAACGTCAGATCCGCCAGAGAATGTTGCACATCCCCTTGGCGAGGAGGGAGATAACGAGGAGGCACATGGCATCCCAGCCGTTCCCCCACCAGAGTCAGGGCCTCCAGCAGGGTCACCTCCTGGCCGCAAGCCACATTCACCGCCTTTCCCCAGGCCTCCTCCCCGGCCTGGAGGGCCAGAAGATTGGCCAGCACCACATTGTCCACATGGGTGAAGTCCCGGCTTTGCCGCCCATCTCCGTAAATCACGGGGGCCTCGTGGTGTTGAAGGGCCTGGACGAAGCGGGGGAGGACGGCGGCGTAGGGTCCCTGGGGATTCTGTCGGGCGCCGAAGACATTGAAGTAGCGCAGGCCCACGGTGGGCAGTCCGAAGTGGCGGGAATACTGGGCCGCCCACTTTTCGTTGTCCTGTTTGGTCAGGGCGTAGGGGGAGAGGGGCTTTCCCTCCTCTCCTTCCCGTTTGGGGAGTTTAGGGGCGTCTCCGTAGACGGAGGAGCTGGAGGCGTAGACGAAGCGTCGCACCCCTTGCCGGCGGGCCGCCTCCAGCATGTTCAGCGTTCCCTGGATGTTGTTGGCGCAGTAGAAGAGGGGGCGTTCCAGGGAGCGGGGGACGCTTCCCCAGGCGGCCTCATGGAGGACATACTCCTGGTCCTGGCAGGCCTCCAGACAGGTATCCAGGGATTTCACATCCCCTTGGAGGAACTGGTATCCTTCCCGGTGCTGGAAGAGCGTCACGTTTTCCCGGCTTCCCGTGGAGAGGTCATCCAGGCACCGGACCCGGCATCCCCGTTCCAAGAGCGCCTCCACCAGATGGGAGCCGATAAACCCCGCCCCTCCGGTGACAAGAACTCGGGTTCCCGGAGGCAGGGGGAGAGAGGGGAAGGGATTATCCATGGAGCGGGAAGGAGCGTAGGGGGAAGAGGGAAAGAAGAGGGGGGAGTTGGCGTCCTTGGGTTAACATAGCGCCGCCGGAGGAAATCCCCCTTTTTTCGGGGGAAAACCTGGGTGCGGACCGCTAGCGATCCGGGAAGGGGACGACCCCCTTTTCCAGCAAGCCCCCCTCCCAGGGGATATGCCAGGGCGGAGCCAACGAGGCGCAGGGAGCCCCCAGGAACTCCTCCAGCTCCCGGGGAGAGGCATGGCCGTCCACAAAGGCGGCATTGGCCTGGCCCCGATGTCGATTGGCCCCCTCCAATTGGGAGTCCCAATCCAAATCCAGCTCCTCCATCAAATTGGCCCAGGTGTTCGCCCCGTAGATCAAGCAAGGATCGCCGGAATCACAGAGGAGATAGACCCGGGAGGGCTGGCGAATGGCCGTGGCCAAAGGCCCCCGGTTGCCCTGGGTGCCATCGTAGTTCCAGCCATAGGAGGCGTCGTAATCCCGGAAGCCTTGGGGCGTGGCTTCCGGAAGCTTCCCCACGCCCGCAGGACAGACCAGAAGACGGAGTTGGTTGTGGTAGGGAAAACTCCACCCCGCCCAATTCAACCCCGGATGCTCCTCCGGACGGGCCGCCGTGACATAGGGGGGAAGACGCCCTCGCCAGGAATCCGCATAGAGGATCATGGACATGGACAATTGACGGAGATTGCTCAGACACTGCACCTGGGAGGCCTTCTGCCGAGCCCGCCCCAAGGCAGGCAGCAGCAACGACATCAAAACGGCCACGATCCCCGTCACCGTCAACATCTCCACCAGGGTGAAAGGGCACACGCTCCCCTCACCTCCCTTCCTGCTCATCTGTTCTTCCATGGCCGCTTGCCTCCCGCAATCCAAAGTTGCTCTGCGCCTCCCCCTTGCCCAGGGGAATGGCGCGTACCTGGGGATAGCATAGGGGGGATTTTCGGCAATACAAATTCTAACCCGCTAATCCATAAATAGTTATGATTTTCCATAACCATCCGGGAAGAGGGAGGAAAAACCCGCCCGTTTTCTCTCCGTTCCCCTCCTCCCATGCTACATTGCCCAATCCTCTTTTCCCCTTTCCTGACAGCGAATTGAGGGAATCCGGGCATGAGAGAAAGCAATCTTTTCTCCTTAAGAGCAAAGGAGAGGTCCATAGCAGCAGATGCTGCCCCCGAGTTGAACCGTCCGCCCGCCTCAGGCGCTTAGGAATTCCGGCAACGTACGAGGATTTGGGGAACTTCGCTCTGGAAGCGGGCATGCCTCCCCCTGCGCCTTTGCCCTAGCCCGTTGCTTGCGCATGCGCTCACATGGGCATGGATTCGCTCAC
>JAEDMH010000124.1 GCA_016303095.1 Lentisphaeria bacterium
GATAAAATATGAAAGGTCTCCAGCATGACGGCTTTTTTGAGATCTGCGCTCTTCTTCAGCTTCGCCGCATCTCCAAGAAGAAGTCCGCCAAAGGCTTTCACCGCAAAGGACTTGGTGAGATCCTCCCCTCCGTGTCGGCACAGGCTATGGGCCAACTCATGGGCCAAGACGAAGGCGAGTTCGGCATCCTCCATGGTCTGGAGAATTCCCTTGGTAATCACGAGAGGCCCGCCAAGCAGGCTCATGGCATTGATTTCGGAGGTGTAGGCCAGACGATAGGAAATTTCCTGATGTCCCTCACCCAGAACAGGGGCGAGTTTGGACAGGAGGTTCTCCACACGCACCGCGTCCCCGTCGTCCTGGTAGAAGAGCCCCAGCTCCTCCATTTGTCGGATACTGTCCTGTCCCAGGATGGTTTCCTCTTCGGGGGTGAGGGCGATAAAGCGTTTTCGGCGATGATAGGGGACCTGAACGCGGGATTCCTTAAAGGAGAAGATGCATCGGGTGACGAGGGAGGCTTCGCTCTCCTGGAGGAGTTTGGGAATATCCAGGGAGACCTGTTTCATTTTATCCTCGAACTCTTCAGGGGGCAGGAGAGGCCGAGGGGGAGCAGGATGGAAGAAGGAATAGAGAAATCCCAGGAGAGCCACAAGCGCGACCGCAGACACCACCAGGGGGAACCACTTTCTCTTCTTTTCAACAGGAGTCTCGAAATTCATCGTAGGGAGAAGAAGGGGGGAAGAAACAAAAAACGCCACGGAACCAACTACCGGAGCCGTGGCGTTTTTTTACACAGAAAGGAGAACAATCAAAAGCCTGAAGACTTCACTTTTGGGGAATGATTTTCAGGGTATACCGAATGGGCTTGCCGGTGACAGGAGTCTTGTCGCCCTGTCCTGGCTGAGGGGAATCGGGGGAGAGAAGCTTCCAGTGGAGATCTCGGAAGAGCACATCCACCGTGTGCTGGATTTCCGTGTCCATGGCCTGGAGGGAAAGGGTGTAGACCCCATGGTCATCCGGCACGGCGCTTCCCTGGGCCAGCACAGGATTCCGCGTGAGAAACTCCTGGAGCTTCTCTTGGGAGAGCATCTTGGGGGCCAGCCACACATGGGTGACCTCCCGCTCCGCGGCGGGAAGGGGAGTCACGTTGGACGAGGCGGCGGAAAAGCCGCCCCGAGCAGAGACGGCGGTGACATTCTGGGGAGGAAGGGCGGGGGTGCGCCGCCGGAAAAGAAGGTCATCCTGGAAGGAGAAGCCCCGCTCCCGCAAAGGAAGGGAGGCAACCACGTCCTGCTGCTCTTGAGAAAGGGCAGGCAAGGAGGAGGGAGCTTCCCAGGGCCTCACGGCAACGGGAGACGGGAGAACCGAGACGGCCTCGGGAGAGGAGGCCTCCGTGCCACGCCCCCGGAGCAATACCGTTGCACTGGCCAGCAGGCAAAGGCAGGCGGCCAGGGAGAGGAGCGCCTGCCCCCAGCCCCTCCTCCGGGAGGAAACCGGGACGGGACCCAGGAATTCCTCTTCCTCCGCCTCCTCCCGACACCGGGCGCAGATTCTCTGGGCGAGGCCCTCCGGCGGGGTCATCCAGGCATCCAGCAAGGAATCCAGTTGACGTTCTGCCTGTTCCCGGGCGGTGGCGTCTGCATTGGCGGGAGGAGAGGGGAGGGGAGTCATAGTCGCAGGGAAGAGAGGGGCGCCCAGCGTGGGAGAGAAAAGAGGAGTCGAGGGGAAGAAAGGGAGAGAAGGGAATGGGGCATAGGAGGAGATCATTCCCATCCCAAGGCCTGACGAAGGATTTCCCGCCCCCGGTTGATTCGGGATTTCACCGTGCCCACGGCACAATGAAGCAAGGAGGCGATCTGGTCGTAGTCCAACTGTTTCACGTTGCGGAGAAGGACGGCCTGGCGGTAGGCCTCGGGAAGAGCCATCATGGCTTTCTCCACCCGGTCTCGCATTTCCTCGAAGGCCACCTGGTGATCAGGGCGCATCCGCTCGTCCGGCAACTCCAGCTTTTGGGGGGCGTCCCCGGAGCTGACATGGGATTCCAGGGGGGCGTCCACGCTCATGTGGCGTCCTGCACCCCGCACTTTGTTCCAACGGTATTTGTTGTTGCAGAGATTGGTGACAATCCGGTACATCCAAGTGGTGAACTCGGCGTCTCCCCGGAAGCGGGGAAGATGGCGGTAAATGCGCAGAAAGGCATCCTGAACCACTTCCTCGGCATCCTCCCGGTTGGCCAGGAAGCCGAAGGCAATTTGGTAGGCGCGCCCCGAATGCCGCTGCACCAGGGTCTCAAAGGCCTCCTGATCACCTGTGGCCTGAAAGCGCTGCACCAACTCGCGGTCGGTAGGAGAGGATTGTGCGTGGTCTAAGACCATTCGTTTCCGTAGGGGTTCCGGGAGTTTTGAGGGAAAAAATGAATCGGGCGGGAAAGAAAAAAGACGCCTCTCCTTCTTCGGAAGTCAAGGGAAAGAAGGAGGAAGCGTCTTCGAGGTTCGGTCAGAGGGAGAGGAAGGGGAGGGCATTCCTCCGGAAATCTCCTCTCCTTTTCCCGTTCGTTCCCTGCCCCAGGCCCCCCGAGGAAGGCCATCCACGGAGAAAGAGCAAGGCAGGGGGAACGGCGCGGGGAACTAATGGGCGGCCTTGGCGGCCTTGACCAAAGCCACGAAATCCGCCGCCTTCAGGGCGGCTCCGCCAATGAGTCCTCCGTCGATGTCGGGCTGAGCCAAGAGACCCTCGGCGTTGGCCGGCTTCATGGAGCCACCGTAGAGAATCCGGATCTTGCCGGCGCAAACCGGGCAGAAGTTCTTCTCAATGAGGGCGCGAATGAAGGCGTGGACGGCCTGGGCCTGCTCGTTGGTGGCGGTCTTGCCGGTGCCAATGGCCCACACGGGCTCATAAGCCAGGATCACGTTGTCCAACTGCTCCATGGTCACGTCCGCCAGATCCCAGAGGACCTGCTTTTCAATGACCGCCTCGGTCACTCCCTTTTCCCGCTCTTCCAGGGTCTCGCCAATGCAGAGGATGACCTTCAGGCCGGCGGCCAGGGCGGCCTTCACCCGCTGGTTCACGGTCTCGTCCGTCTCCCCAAAGTACTGGCGACGCTCGCTGTGGCCGATGATCACGTGGGTCACGCCCATCTCCACCAGCATCTTGGCGGAGATCTCACCGGTGAAGGCGCCGTTGGCGGCCCAATGGACGTTCTGGGCGCCCACCACCAGGGGAGTGCCTTTGGCGGCTTCCTGGACGGCGGCGATGGTGGTGAAGGGGGGGAAAACCATGACCTCGGGGGCGCTGCAGCAGCAGCCGCAGCCACCGTTGCAGGTGGCCTTGATGTCCGCGATGAGCTGGGCGCCCTCGCTGGCGGTCATGTTCATCTTCCAATTGCCGGCAATGACTTTCTTGCGTTCCATAGATGAAAACTTACCTCGAATGGGGAAAAAGGACTTCAAAAAGAATGGGATGGGAGAGGGCCTCCCGCAGCGGAAGAAGGTAAGACCTTCCCCGCCTCGGAAAAGAGAAGGCGGGGATCTTCCGCCAGGGAGGCGGACGTGAGGCGAAGGAGCCCCGGACTATTTGTCATCCAGGGCGGCCACGCCGGGCAGCACCTTGCCTTCCAGATACTCCAGGGAGGCGCCGCCGCCCGTGGAAATGTGGCTCATCTTGGGAGCCAGACCGCTCTTGTTCACGGCGCTGACGGAGTCGCCGCCGCCGATGACGGAGATGGCTCCGTTCTTCTCGGTGGCCTCGGCCACCGCCTGGCAGACGCCGAAGGTGCCCTTGGCGAAGTTGCTCATCTCAAAGCAGCCCATGGGGCCGTTCCAGACGATGGTCTTGGCCTTGGCGATGATCTCGCTGTATTTCTGGATGGTCTTGGGCCCAATGTCCAGAGCCATCAGATCGGCGGGAATCTCGTCGTCCACCACAGTGATGGCGGCCTCGTTGTCAAACTTGTCGGCGGCCAGGTTGTCCACAGGCAGGACGAAGTCCACGTGGTTGGCCTTGGCGTCCGCCAGGGTGGCCTTGGCGGTTTCCAGGAGATCTTCCTCCACCAGGGACTTGCCCACCTGGTGTCCCTGGGCCTTCAGGAAGGTGTAGGCCATGCCGCCGCCGATGAGGATGGCATCCACCTTCTTCATCAGGTTTTGGAGGACTTCCAGCTTTCCGGAGACCTTGGCGCCGCCGATGATGGCCACGAAGGGATGCACGGCGTTTTCCACGGCGTTGCCCAGGAAGTTGATTTCCTTTTCCAGGAGGAAGCCGGCCACGCTGGGGCAGCCCTTGGCCTTCATGTATTTGGCGATGGAGGCGGTGGAGGCGTGATCCCGGTGGGCGGTGCCGAAGGCGTCGTTCACGTAGACATCGCCGTAGGTGGAGAGCTTCTCGGCCATCTGCTGCTTCTTGACCTTCATCTCGGCCTTCTTGGCGGCGTACTCCTCGTCGCTCATCTCCTCAGTCTTCTTGACCTTGCCTTCTTCAGCCTTGTAGAAGCGGGTGTTCTCCAGCATGAGGATCTGGCCGGGCTGGAGGGCGGCGGCCTGAGCATCCGCGGACTGGCAGTCTTCGGCGAACTGAACTTCCACATTCAGGTCCTTGGCCAGATAGTCCCGGACGGGCTTCAGGCTGAAATCCGCCTCATATCCCTTCCCTTTGGGACGCCCCAGGTGGCTCATGAGGATCAGAGCGGCACCCTGCTCCAGCACGTATTTGATGGTGGGCTCGGCGGCCTTGATGCGGGTGTCGTCGGTGATTTGGTGCTCGGCGTTCAGGGGGACGTTGAAGTCCACGCGCATGACGACTTTCTTACCCTTCAGTTCCACGTCGCGAACCGTTTTCTTGTTCATTTCGGCGATCTCCAATCGGTGGTTGGTTTGGGGGATGGGCGGAGGGCCCGGGTTTGAATTCCCCGGCTCCGCCCGCAAGATTTCTTTCGTGGTCGTCCTCCGTTCCTGCGCCGGGATGGGGCGAAAGAAGGGGATGTTCCCCAAAAAAAGGGGGGGGCAGATCAGGGGTTGGGAATGAAAAACGCCATAATATACCTTGCCAGGGGAGGGCGGACAGGGGGCGTGCCTGCCTCTTCAGCGTCTCTTCAAGACTTGGAGGAGAGCCTCTCCGTCCAGAGAGTTGGGTTCCAAAAAGGATCCCTCCCGGTAATCGTTCCAGCTGGAAAGGAGAAGAATTCGGCAGCCGCTGAGACGCGCCTCCTCCAACTGCTTCTTCAAGGAAGTCCCGCGACGGCGGGGAATGGACCACTGACCGCCTCCCGACGCAGGATCCTCCTCCCAGCGTCCGCCCCAGGCCCAGCGATATCCGCTCTCTTGAACCTCCGTAGACTCCTGGGAAAGACGAGGTGAGGGCACCTCCCGCCCCACCCGCAACAGACGTATCCCCTCCTCAGCAGAAGCCTCTCCGTCCTCCAAGGCAAAGGCTTCCTGCACCAAAACCACTGGCCCTCCCTCCTCTTGCAGGTAGTAGGGGAGGGTCTCCAAGTGGAGACGACGGAGGTAGCTTAGGAGATTGGAACGCTCCAAGGCGGGAACCGGCTCGTCAGGCACAGGAACCAGGAAAAGAGCCGTCTGAAGACGAAACTCCCCCGCATATTCCCCAAAACGATGAAAACGCTCCCAAAATTCCTCCTGAAGCAATTGCGCGGGGGTGACTTCCAAGAATACCACGCCTACCCCCGCAAAATACATCCGCTGCAAATCCCGCTGCATCCGCAGATCGGTCCACCCATTGTCCATGGGAACCGGACGCACCCCAAGACGAAACTGGGCCTCCTTGTCCGTACTCGGCTGGTATCGCATCCAAATGCGGTAGCTGACCGGGGGCAGGGAAGAAACCGACGCCTCCCGGGATACAAAGCAGGAGGAAAGCCCCAATACCCCCACAAGACCCAATATCCCCAAAATGCGCCAATGGTTCATGGATGTTATAAGTTATTGCAAATAAATTAGTTATGATTTTTCAAGGACGCTTTCGCATAAAGTCGACGCACCCATCCATGGGCTCCGTGTCCCGATGGTGGAGATGACAACGGCTGAGAAAGGGACCAGACAGGTAGTGCATGCAATTCCGGCAAAAGGAAGAAACTCCCTCTTGCAACACCGCCCCGCAGGAGGCTCTCTGACCATCGCCAAAAAGGTCGTCCAGCAAAAGATCATCCGACTTCCGTTCAGAGACACCGGCGGAAACACCCCCTTGGACAGATGGCGCACCAGGAAGTTCCTTCCCGCAGAAGGTACACACCCATCGACGCTCGTCCCCAAACAAATCATCCCCACACAAGGCCCAACGCCCACAGGTGCTCATGCCACAATGGGGACAGACAACCTCCTTTGCTCTTGCCTCAGACCACTTCTCAGGATTTCCCATTCTGCTCCTTTCCTTAATCCAAAATATGTCACTCTCCTCAGAAGACCCAAGCCCCCAAAGAGAAGGAAAAACAAAAAACAACAAAGATACGCCCTCAAAGTAATGCGACTTTCCTGCTTTTCCCCCAATCATCCCCACGGGACACCAAAATCCCTCAAAGCGTCGCATAATGCATGCTATGGGCGAATTTGAGAAAGAGAACTAGGGGAAGAATCCAGAAATCTAGAAATCCAGGGATCTAGAAATCTCTCCCCGGGGCGGGACGTGCGGGCAGCACGGACCGCCTCTC
>JAEDMH010000125.1 GCA_016303095.1 Lentisphaeria bacterium
CATCTGGCCCCTGCCTAGAGATCTAGAGATTCTAGAGATTCTAGAGATCTAGAAATCTAGAGATCTAGAAATCTAGAGATCTAGAAATCTAGAGATTCTAGAGATCTAGAAACTCTCCCAGGGCGGAGCGTGCGCAGCAGGCTCCGCCCCCTCCGTGGTCTCCGTGTCTCCCCTCCGTGTACCCCGTGTCTTCCGCAGGCGTCTCCTGGGAGGAAAAATCCAGGGAACGGGGGGTATATTCTGGCTCCGTGTCCGGGGTTCGTCTCTTCTTGCCGTTTTTTTCCTTTGCGGCGGAGGGTGGGGCGGGCGCTGGAGGAATTTTGCGGGCGGGGCGGAAACATGGGGGTGGAGGAACCTTTTGGGAGACAGCACATGGCCACAGCGGCGAAAGGCATTCAGGAATACAAGTTGCGCTACAGCGAGTGCGACCGGTTTGGCCGCATCAAGTTGAAGACCTTCTTTGACTACGCCCAGGAGATTGCCGGCGACCACGCTTCCCTTCTCGGGGTGGGCCTGGAGACTCTCCTGCCCCTGGGAAGAAGCTGGTTTCTCTCCCGCATGAAAGTGGAGATTCTCCACTATCCCACGGTGGGGAAGGCGATTCGGGTGACCACATGGCCGGCGGGGTTCGACCGTCTGTTGGCCCGGCGGGAATTCCGCTTCGAGGAGCGTCTCTCCCCTGCCGGAGAGGAGCCCGTCTATCGACTGACGGCCCGGGCCACCAGCAATTGGCTGCTGATGGACACCGTCGCCATGCGCATCCTTCCCGCAGAACGCTTGTATGGCTCTCTCCTGGAAGGATTCTCCCAGGAGGAAGTGGCCTTCCCCTCCCTGGGAAAGCTTCCCCCGCTCCCGGAGACGGAGAAGAGCCTCCCCCTGCGGGTGAGGCCCACCCAAATCGATGTCAACGGACATCTCAACAATGCCGAATACGCCGCCATCCTCCAGGATGCCCTGGGCATCGGCGTCTACCCGGCCACCCTTCAACTCAACTACCAGAAGGCCGTCCCCCCGGAGGCCACCCTGTCCGTCTCCTGTCAGCGGGAGGCTCAGGGAGAGGAGACCTTCCTCTGCACGGGGCGGGTGGATGGCGCGGTCTCCTTCGAGGCCGCCGGAACCCTTCTCGACATGACACCACAAGGAGAAACCGATCATGGGATTTGACCGCGGCGGAATCACCTGCCGGATTTGCAAGCTTCCCCAACCCCTGCCCAAAGATCCCTTGAGCCGCTTTGCGGCGCAGGCGGCGGGACCCCTGGAGCAGGTTCAAGACGAACCCACCTGGGGATGGGTCACGGGCCGCTTCCTCCTGGAGACGGAGATCAATGAGGAGACCTGCCAATATGGGTCTATCCTCCATCTCTGTCTGCGCCAGGCGGAGCGAAAGGTGCCCTCCAGTCTGATGAATGCGGAATGCCGCCTGGAGGAGATGGTGCAGCGGAAAGCGCGCAAGGTGGAGCACCTGAATCGCAAGGCCATTCGGGAAATCAAGGAGGAGGTGCGCCAACGCCTCCTCCCCAAGATGCCTCCCACCTTCTCGGGAATCTACGTCGCCATCGACACCGTCACCGGATTCCTCTACGTGAGCGCCACCAGCGAGAAGCAGCTGGATCTCTTCACGGGATTCTTCGCCAAGGCCATGGGCTTCGATCCCATTCCCATGACCCCCGACGCCCTGGCGCAGGTCCTTTTCGCCACCGAACCCTCCTCCGTGCCTGCGGTGAACATCTCTCCCGCCTTGGAGGAGGACGCAGGGGCCACAGGGCAGCTGGGAGAGAATTTCCTGACCTGGCTCTGGTTCTTCCAAGAGAGCCGCCAGGGGGTGCTGCCTCCCACCCGCCTGGGAGAGTTCAGCCTTCTGGTGGACGGACCCTTGACCTTCGTGGCCCAGGGGAGCGGCTCCTTCGAGAGCAGCCTCCGGAAAGGGACCCCCACCAATTCCGCGGAGGCCCGCAGCGCCATGATGGTGGGAAAGAAACTGCGCACCGCCAAGCTGGTGGTGGCCCGCAACAAGGGAGAGGAATGGAGCTGCACCCTGGATGCCAGCCAGTTCATCCTCCGGGGATTGAAGCTTCCTGAAGGAGACGCCATGGATCCCGCCGACATCTTCGAGGAAAGAATGGCCAATCTGGAGATCTTCCGCCAACTCCTCTTCGAACTCTTTCACCTCTACCTGAACACGGTGAAGGATCCCGCCAAACGGCAGGAATACCAAAGGCAGGCGAAGCAGTGGGTCCAGGACCATGCCCAATTCTGAGTCCCTAGGCGCCCGGATCCTGGGGCTGGGCGTGGATCTGGTGGAGATCTCCCGGCTGGAGGCCTCTCTCCAACGCACCGGGGAGCTTTTCCTCCAAAAGGTCTACACCCCGCGGGAACGGGAGGCCGCTCCCCCCCATGACCCCCGGCGCATCCAATATCTGGCGGCCCGCTGGGCGGCCAAGGAAGCCCTGTCCAAAGCCCTGGGAACCGGCATCACCTCCCAGTGCGCCCTCCAGGATGTGGAAGTCCTCAATCTTCCCTCCGGCCAGCCCCGCATGACCCTCCAAGGCGCCGCCAGGAGAACCGCCGACGCCCTGGGGGTGGAGGAGATTCACCTCTCCCTGTCCCATGAAACCCACTACGCCCTGGCCACCGTGATCCTCACCGGCACCCCCAAGAACTCCGAAGATGGAAGCTCCCTGTGATTTCGCCTGGCCAGAACTCCCTCTCCTGGCCCAGGAACTCCTTCGACGACACTGGCGCATGGCCACGGCGGAATCCTGCACCGGCGGACTGGTGGCCGCCGCCTGCACGGAACTCCCCGGCTCCTCCCAGTGGTTTGACGGCGGACTGGTGACCTACGCCACTCCCTGGAAAATCCGCCTCCTGGGGGTGCCCCAGGAGACGGTCCAGACCCATGGGGTGGTCTCCCTCCCGGTGGTGGAGGCCATGCTCGCAGGACTCCAAACCCTTCATGGCGTCCAGGCCGGCATTGCGGTCTCCGGCATCGCCGGACCAGGAGGAGCTCTCCCCCATAGGCCTGTGGGCACCGTGGCCCTGGGAGCCTTTGCCGGAGAACGACGCCAATGCCTCCTCCTCCACTTCCCCGGAGACCGACATCAGGTGCGACTCTCCGCCGCCCGGCGGGTGCTCCAGCTCCTCCAGGAACAACTGGCTCCCTGACACCCCCCCGACATTCCCAGGGATTTTTGGAAAAAGTTCCTTTGCGGGGGTTGCAAAGCGGGGAATGGCGATTATTTTACGCAACGCGCCGACTGCCCAGGGAAAGGCGGTATCCGGAAAGCCGGTTTTTCTCCCTAGGGCCGACGTCACATAACCTCGATGCCTACATAGCTCAGTTGGTAGAGCGCATCCTTGGTAAGGATGAGGTCTTCGGTCCGATTCCGAATGTAGGCTCCACGTTTTGGAAGGCATGGACGGGCTGCTTAGTCCTTCCATGCGTTTCGTCTATTAAAGAGGGACCCTTGGGGAGGGGCGGCGTCCCGTCACCCCCACAACCAAGTCTCGCCCCAATGCCCATGACCCCCGGAAAACGGAGGGCTGGCCCGGGAAGACCCAAAGTCCCCACACCCCTTTTTCTTTGGTTTGATCATCACAAGTTGAAGTAACAAAAGCCGCATCCGGCGGTGCTTCGCAACAAGAACACGAGGTAGCAACATGGCAAAAGAAACCTTCAAGCGGGATAAACCCCACTGCAACATCGGTACTATCGGCCACATCGACCACGGCAAGACCACGCTGACTGCCGCCATCACCATGGTGCAGTCTGCTATCTTCGGCGGCGACGTCCGCGACTATGCCCAGATCGACAACGCCCCCGAGGAAAAGGCCCGTGGTATCACCATCAACACCTCCCACGTGGAATACCAGACCGCCAAGCGTCACTACGCTCACGTTGACTGCCCCGGACACGCCGACTACATCAAGAACATGATCACCGGTGCTGCCCAGATGGACGGCGCCATCCTGGTCATCGCCGCCACTGACGGTGTGATGGCTCAGACCTCCGAGCACGTGCTGCTGGCCCGCCAGGTGGGTGTTCCCGCCATCGTGGTCTTCATGAACAAGACCGACATGGTGGATGATCCCGACCTGCTGGAACTGGTGGACTCCGAGGTGCGCGACCTCCTCAACAAGTACGACTTCCCCGGCGACGACACCCCCATCATCCGCGGCTCCGCCCTGAAGGTCACCGAGGTCATGTCCTCCACCCCCGCCGACAAGGCCAAGGAAGTGGCGGAGAATGACCCCACCTGCAAATGCATCCGCGAGCTCATGGACGCTGTGGACAGCTTCATCCCCGAGCCTGTCCGTCCTCTGGACCAGCCCTTCCTGATGCCCATCGAAGACGTCTTCTCCATCGAAGGCCGCGGCACCGTGGTTACCGGCCGTGTGGAGCGCGGTGTGATCAAGGTGGGTGACGCCGTGGAGATCGTGGGTATCCGCGAGACCCAGAAGACCACCGTGACCGGCGTGGAAATGTTCCGGAAGATGCTGGATCAGGGCCAGGCTGGCGACAACATCGGCTGCCTGCTCCGCGGCACCAAGAAGGAAGAGGTGGAGCGCGGACAGATCCTAGCCGTGCCCGGCACCATCCATCCCCACACCAAGTTCAAGTGCCAGGTCTACGTCCTCACCAAGGAAGAGGGCGGCCGTCACACCCAGTTCAAGGATGGCTATCGTCCCCAGTTCTACATCCGCACCACTGACGTGACCGGTGTCTGCCACCTGGAGGAAGGTGTCCAGATGATCATGCCCGGCGACCACGCCACCATGACCATCGAGCTCATCGCTCCTGTGGCCATGGAAGTGGGTCTGCGCTTCGCCATCCGCGAAGGCGGCCGCACCGTGGGTGCTGGTAACGTCTCCGAGATCATCGAGTAGTCCGCTCTCGGAGCAGGCGACTGCCGGAGGAGCGCCCTCGCGCGCCTTTCTCCGGCAGCCCCCCGACTCCCCTCTTCCGCCTCCCGGGGTTGACCATTCCCCTCTGGGGAAAAGTCGTCGCCGTGGTGGGAAGAGGAGAGTACCCAGCCCCCCGTTGAAGAAGGAGCCATAAGCCATGCCCTCCGAAATCATCCAGTTGGCCTGCACCGAGTGCAAGCGCCGCAATTACACCACGACCAAAAACAAGCGCAATACTCCTGGTCGTCTGGAAATGAAGAAGTATTGCAAGTGGGATCGCAAGGTCACCACCCACCGCGAAGTGCGGTAGTCTTTCCGGTCATTTTCCGGTAGGATTTTCTCGCAGGAGAGTAGCTCAATTGGTAGAGCAGCGGTCTCCAAAACCGCAGGTCGCAGGTTCGATCCCTGTCTCTCCTGCCATTCTCGTTTTAAAGGCTTCCAGCCCCTCCCGGCATCCATTCTCTTTGCCGGGGAAAGGGAATCCCAGAACACCATGACCAACCCCATCAAGGCAATCCAGAATCTCTATTTTGAGACCGTGGCGGAGATGAAGAAGTGCACTTGGCCCACCAAGAAGGAGCTGGTTCGCTCTACGGCCGTGGTGCTCACCAGTTTGGCCCTCCTCACGGTGATGGTGATGGTCTTCGACTGGGTCTCCCAGGGATTTGTGAGACTCATTGCTGGAATGTAGCCCGGCGCTTCGCGAGACCGGGGCTCCTTCTCCCTCCCCCAGGGTAGTGTCTGTACCATGGAAAACATCGAAAAGACTCAAAGCCATTGGTATGTTCTCCAAATCATGAGCGGTCAGGAGAACCGTGCCTTCAAGTTGATCCAAAACCGCCGGGAACAGGATGTGCGGGACGGCATTGACGATGGCGTGGATGACATCAAGATTCCCGTGGACAAGGTGGTGGTGGTGCAGACCAACGCCAAGGGCGTGAAAAAGAGCGTCACCAAGGAACGGAAGCGGTATCCCGGCTATATCCTCATTCAGGCCAGAATCTATAGGGAGGATGGCCAGCTGAATTCCGAGGTCTGGGATATGTTGAAGAACACCCAGGGCGTCATCGGATTTGTGGGCGGGGATCGTCCTGTGCGATTGAGCCCAAGCGATGTGGCGGAGATGATGCGCATCGAGGAGGAGAACGAGACGGCCAAGCCCAAGGTGATGTTCAGCGTGGGCGAGACGGTTTCCATCAAGAATGGCGCCTTCCAGGGCTTCAATGCCGTGGTGGAGGCCATCGATGTGGAACGGGCCCGCCTCAAGGTCTCCGTGAATATCTTCGGACGGGCCACCGCCGTGGATTTGGGAACGGACGAGGTGGAGAAGGTCTCCTAGCAGCCCCCCATCTTTTCTCTCTCCCTCCTTTTTCGGGTCGCCTCATGGGCGACCCTTTTTTGTTCCCCCCCCTTCCCTGGGAAGAGGAAACACGGGGGGCACGGAGATAAAAACACGGAGGGCACGGAAACGCCGCTGCGCGGCGCCACGGAGGAAACGGAGATAAAACACGGAGAGCAGGTCAGGCCCGGCAAGCCGGGCACACAGAGACCACAGAGGGGGCAGAGCCTGCTGCGCATGCTCCGCCCTGGGGTCTTTTTGGGGAAAAGTCCTAGAATCTCTAGAACCTCTAGATCCTCTAGAATCTCTAGCCCTTCTAGCCCTTCGATTTTCCCCCTCTGACGGGGGAGAATCCTCCTGAACCCCGTAGGGGTGGGAGGATCGCTAGACGGGGGTGAAGGGAG
>JAEDMH010000126.1 GCA_016303095.1 Lentisphaeria bacterium
CCTCCTCCGTGGCTTCCGTGCGCCGCATAGCGGCGTTTCCGTGTCCCCCGTGTTTCAATCTCTGTGTGTCCTCTCCGTGGGCTAACCCCGGAAGATGGCGCCCATCTTTTTTCCCAGGAGGGAGGCGGCCAGGAGATAGGAGGCTCCCAGGAAGAGCATTGTCCAGAGGCCCAGGGCGGCGGCCACGGAGGCTCCCTCCCCCAGGAAAGAGGAGAGATCATAGATGGCCTTGGTGATGGGATAAAATTCCGCCTTTTGGGCCAGGAGGAGAGAATCGGAGACTTCCAGCATGGAGAAGCTGAAGGTCAGGATGGCTCCGGCCAGGAGATTGGCGGAGATCAGGGGGACGGTGATGCGGCGGAAGATGGTGGTGCCGGAGGCGCCCAGGGAGGCCGCCGCCTCCTCGAAGGCCACGGACGTCTGCTGGAGGCCTGCCACCGCCGCCCGCACCACATAGGGGATGCGTCGGATGGCATAGGAGATCACCAGGAGCGCCGTGGGATTTTCCACAGGATTGAGGGCATGGAGGAGGCGTCCCCGGGCGGTCATGGCCAGATAGCCGAAGGCCACCACCAATCCGGGCACCGCCAGAGGGAGCATGGCCAGGGCATCCAGGAGCCATCCTCCCCGATGTCGGCCTCGTTCCACGGCCCAGGCGATGAAGATTCCCAGAGCCAGAGCCAGCACCAGAGCCAGGGCGCAATATCGGAGGCTATTGAGAATGCTGGGCACCGTGAGATTGTGTCCCAGGGCGGTTTCCAGATGTTCCCAGGTGCCATGGAGAGGAAGGACGCTCCGATACCATCCCTTGCCCAGGGCCAGCCCCGCCACCCCCAGATGGGGCAGGATGCCGGCGAAGGAGACCAGAGCGAAGGCAAGCCCCGCCAGGAAATTTCCGACGCCCCGAAGAGGAACGGGGGAGACGGCCCGTCCCGCCTTTCCCCACATGGCATAGTTTTCTCTCCCATAGCGGAATTTCGCCAGGAGATAGGCGGCAAGGGAGGCCACCATCATGACCGTCACCAGGGCGTAGGGCATGGGGTTATGTCCCATCTCACTGATGCCCAGAAAGATTTGAACAGGCGTAAGCCGTTCGTAGTTAAACATCAGGGGGGTGCCCAGCTCCGTGAAGGACCAGATAAAGACCAGAGTGCAGCCGGCAAAGAGTCCCGGGCGGATCAGAGGCAGGGTGATGGTGCGGAACCGTCGGAATCCGGTGCAGCCGCAATCTTCCGCCGCCTCCAGGAGAGCGGGATCCACGTTGGCGAAGGCGGCGGTGAGATTCAGATAGAGGATGGGATGGAGATGGAGAGCCTCCAGGAGGATCACCGCCCCCATGCCTCCCGCCAGCCAGTCCGGCTCCCCCCCTGGCGCCAGAATCCCCAGGCGGAGCAGGAGCTGGTTCAGGGCGCCGTAGCGTCCCAGAATGGCCTGCATCCCCAGGGCCCCCACGAAAGGGGCGAGAATCATGGGCATGAGGAGCAGTCCGTTCCAAAGCCGGCTGCCCCAGAACCGGTATTGGCTGGAGAGCCAAGCCAAGGGGAGGGAGAGGGCCAGGGAGAGGAGGGTGGTTCCCCCCGCCACCAGGAAGGAATTCAGCAGTCCGTCCCGGTAGAGGGGATTTCGGAAGGTCTCCGCCAGGAAGAAAAGGGTGGTTTTCCCCCGCCCGTCCGTCAAGCCTCCCCGGAGGATCTCCCCCACAGGCAGCAGGAAGAAGAGGCCGAAGAAGAGGAGGGTCAGGGCCAGGAAAAGAAAATGGAGTTTTTTTCCCATGGGGAAAACAAGAAGGATTATCTTAACGCCTCATTGGCGGAGCGGGAGAAGTCGCCGTCCAGGATCAAGATCCGGGCAGGAGGCTCATCCCACATCGGCGAGAACGGAGTGAAACCAAAAGGAACAAGGGAAGGCTCTCATCCAAGGGGCCACCACATGAAATCCAGGGCGATAATGTAATTTTGCCCCTGCGTTCCCATTATGACGAAAATCGGTTTTTTCAGCGATGTCCACGGCAATTTGGAGGCTCTGACGGCGATTCTCCATCGTCTGGATCAGCTCTCCTGCGACCTGCTGGTGTGCCTGGGAGATATTGTCGGATACGGCGCCAACCCCTCTGAATGCATCCAGATCATCCGGGAACGGGAAATCCCCTGCGTCATGGGAAACCATGACGAATACGCCTCCTCCTACATGACCCCCTCCGTGGCTCGGCTCCGCCCGGAAATCCTCAAATCCATTGAGTGGACCCAGTCCCAACTCTCCATTGAGGACATGAAATGGCTGGCGGAGCAACCCATGCGACTCCAGCTGGGAGAGGATATCGTGGCCCTCCATTCCTCCTTCGCCCGGGGACGCTGGGCCTACTGCTTGGACGAAGATACCTTCGCCGCCAACTTCGAACACCAGGAATGCCCCCTGGCCTTCTGCGGACACTCCCACTCCCCTCTCATCGGCATCGACATGCCAGGACATGCCCCCTTTGTGGATTTCATCCGCCCCTACACCATCCCCGATGACCACCGGGTCATGGTAAACGTGGGCAGCGTGGGACAGCCCCGGGACCGGGATCCCCGGGCCTGCGCCTGCCTCTACGAGGTGGAGAAGCGCCATCTGGAACTCATCCGGGAACCCTACGATATTGAGATGGCCCAGAACAAAATCTACATGGCCCGTCTCCCGGAGAAGTTCGGCCTGCGTCTCGCCATCGGCCGATAGGGGACCGTGGCCATGGCCGGACAAGAAAAGCCCATGGCGAATCCCCAGGGAACCCCGGCGGGGAGCAAGGACGCAGGGGAGGAATTGCTCCATCGCCTAAGGGATCTGGAGGACCTGAATCCGGATCTCTCGGAGGGGGAGATCGCCCATCTAGAAGCGCTATGCCGGCAATGCGGGCCGGAGAACTTTCCGGTCCTGGCCCGCCAGGTGCGCCATCTGGTGGAACTCTATTTGGCCATGCCCACCTTGGAAGTGGGGCGCTCTATCTTGGGGGAATATTCCCGTTGGTTGGAGGCGGGGGCGGCCCGTCTTCTGGCCGCCCGGGAGATTGCGCCGCGCCAGGCATTGCCCCCTGCCGCCTCGGGGGGCTGCTCCCGGGAATTGGTGCTCTACACTCCCTTCCAATACACGGCATTGGAACGCTGTCGCATCATGAGCCAGACGGAGGTGCCGGAGACGCTCTCCCGGGCGGCGGACGCCTTCCGGCGACGGGTGGAGGTGGTGGATACGGTCTTCGGCATCGGCTTCCGGCTGCTGTGGCTCCTGGATCCCCAGCAATTCCAGGCCTGGGCCACCGACTATTTGACGGAGAACGAGGGGAAGTTGGCCCCGGAGGTCATCCGGGACATCCTATGGGTGATGCGCCAGACCTCCGCCCTCTCCCCCTCCATGACCGAATGGCTTCTCCGCTGGTGCGGGGACATGGCGCTGCTGGAGGACTGGCCCCGGGTGGTCACCCAGGCCGACCGCCTGGCGGATCGGCTCTACCTCCTGACCTGGGCTAAGACCATCCACACCCCCAGAAATGTCCAATTGGCCCACCTGAAGCTGATGGCGGAGACGGGACGGATGAACGAGGAGCGACTCCTGGGCTGGCTGGAGAATTCACTCCAGGAGTTTGGGACCGCCGTGGCTCGCTTCCTCTCCTTCGACCGGGAGGTCTCCTCCCCCCAGGACGCCCAATGGCTCCACTGCACCCTTTTGGCGGAACTCCAGGGCATGGAGGCCACTTACCAGCCCATCCTGGTCCTCTCCGACCTCCTCCTGCGGCTGCCCGACGGCGCCATGAAACTGGCCATGGCCTTTCTGGGCATCGCCGGGCAGAGCCTCCGGGAATGGGAGGCCGCCATCCGGAGGTTCTCCGAGAAGCTCATCCGCCGGGCCTTCCTCCTGGATCTGAAAGAGGGAAGAACTCCCGTGGAGACCATCCGGAAATTCACCTTCGGCGATGAAACGGCCTTCGCCCAAATCTGCAACGAATTGGATTTGATCCGGCAGCAGTTCGACTCCATCGCCCAGCGGGAGAAAGCCATCCAGCGTCTGGGCGTCTATTACGCCAGCTTCCGCCGGGCCCCCATGCTGGGTCAGGAGGTGGGGCGACGCTATCGCCGATTGGCCAAAATGCTCCACGAGGATTTTCTGTTGAACCACCTGACTCCTGAGGAATTGGATCGTTTTCAAGCCCGGGGGTTCCTCCAGGAGCTCTATTCCATGGCCGCCCGGGCCAAACGCTTCCTGGATCACCGTCGCGCCCTGGACATGACGGTGGAGGAGATGGTGGCCTCCCAGATGGAGTTCGTGGAGGAGTGCCGCACCCGGCGCCTGGCCATGCTCCGTCATACCTTGGGATGACCCTCACCCCATGGCTCTCTCCTTCTCCCCCCTCCTCTCCCCCTGGCTCGTCCTCCCCAGCGCCCTCCTGCTGGCGGCGCTGGCCTGCCTCCTCTGGAGAGAGCAGCGCCCCTCCCTTCCCCTCTCCCTCCGCAACGCACTGCTTCTCCTCCGCCTCCTCCCTCTCCTTCTCCTCTCCCTCTGGTGCCTCCGCCCCGTCCGGCAACACGATCGCCTCATCCCCAACGCCTCCCATATCCTGGTCTTGACCGACGCTACTGCCTCCATGGGACTGCGGCAGGATTGCCCTGACTCCCAGGGACGAAGGACCACACGCTGGGAAGCCGCCAACGCCCAGATCGCCACCGCCCCCTCTCATCTCCCCCTCCACCTCTGGCGGGTGGGCACCCAGGAAGCTCCCGCCCTCCCCTGGCTCGCCCCCACCCCCTTCACCCCCATTCCCGGAGAAACCGACCTAGGCGCCGCCCTGGAGGCCCTGGCGGAGGAGAAGCGTCGTCCCGGGGCGACACCCATTCGGGGGGCCCTGCTTCTCTCCGACGGGAGAGACTGGGGAGGGCAGTGGATTCTCCAAGCCAAGCGCCTGGCGGAAGAGGGCTTGCCGGTCTCCACCCTATGCCTGGGAGATCCCAATCCTCCCCGGGATCTGAAGCTGGAATTCGATGCCCGCACCCCCCATCGCCTTTCGGTGGGAGAAGAGGGGCAGGTCTTCCTGCGGCTCACCAGCCATCTTCCCCATTCCCAGAAACTGACGGTGGGGCTTCGGGAATGGGGGGGAGAACTTCTGGAGCAGACGGAACTCCTCCTCTCCCCCGGGGAGCAAACCACCGTCAGCCTGCCTCTGCCTCCCTCTCCCATTCCGGGAGAACGAGTCTTCCAGGCGGAAATTTCCCGGGTGCCCGGCGACGAACTGCCCGAGAACAACGTCGCCTACCACGTGGTGGAGTATCCGCCTCCCCCCAAACGGACAGTCCTGTATTTGGGACGCCAATTGAGCTGGGAATGGCGCTTCCTCCGTCGAGCCCTGGAACCTCTTCCCCGCCTGGAAGTGCAGGCCGCCATCCGCCTGCTTCCCCCCGAACAGGAAAAGAAGCTGTCCCCAGGCTGGCGCCCCCAACATCCCTTCTTCTCCCTGGGCCCAAAGGAACGACAGGATTTCCCGAAAAGCGCCGAGGAATACGCCCCTGGGGATGTGGTGATCCTGTCGGCGCAAACGGCGGCGGAGATGTCCCCGGCCCAGCAGGAAGCCCTCCTGGCCTTCGTGCAAGACCAAGGAGGAGGCGTGCTTTGGCTGGGAGAGGGAGACGGACTCCCCCCCCTCCTCGCTCCCCTGATGCCAGGGAAAACCTTCCAGACCCGGCGCAGCGACGGCAAGAGCCAGGTGGAGATTGCCGGGGAGCGGCTGGTCTTCGAGGGACTCTTTCTGCAGCCAGAACCCCTCCCCCCCAATGCCCCCTACACCCTGTGCCTGGAGCCGCGACGGACTGCACGGGTGGTCCTCCAGAATGAAAATGGCCTCCCCTTGATGCTGGTGGAAGGAAATTGCGGGGCAGGAAGGGCCGCTTGGTGCGGACTCACGGAAACCTGGCGCTGGGCCTTCCACCCCTCCCCCGAGAACACCCCAAAACTCCACCCCGTCTTCTGGCAACAACTCCTCGCCTGGCTGGCGGAAAACCGACAGCCGCCTCTGGAAATGGAACTGCCCCCGGACGGCCTCACCGCACACCAGGAAAACACCATCGCCCTCCGCGTCCTAGGCCCCGATTTCCGCCCGGCGGAAAACGCCCAGGCAAGCCTCACCGTCCTCTCCCAGGATGCCCCCCGGGAAACCCTCCCCCTTGCCCCAGATCCGGAAGAACCTGGACGCTTCCTGGGACGCTATACCCCAAAAAATCCCGCCCCCGTCCAACTCCTTTTCCATGCCCAAATCACCCCCGACGCTCCGCCGATGACCTTGGAAAAGAAGGTGGTGGCACACGCCAGCGGACGGGAAGAGGAGGATCTTTCCGCCCAACCCCATCTCCTGCGGGATGTGGCCCGGATCACCGGAGGACGCTTCTTCCAGAAGAAAGTGAACTGGGAAGAAATCCCCCTGTCCCAGGATGTCCCCAGGGAACGACAGGAAACACCCCTGCTCCCCCCCTATCCCCTTGTCCTCGCCACCCTGGCCTGCCTGCTCCTGGAATATCTTCTCCGCCGCCGAAATGGACTGGCATGAAAGCTAGAAAATCACTAGAGTCAAACAAGTTATAACAAACCACAGGCGGCTGGAAATCTAGAAA
>JAEDMH010000007.1 GCA_016303095.1 Lentisphaeria bacterium
AGTTACCACGGGCTGATTTACACCCAGAACTTCCCCCAGTGTCCCTACTCCGCCAAGATGCGGGCCCAATGGATTCGGGATCTGGGCAACCCCCAGATGGCCTTCAACGCCTTCCTCACCATGCTGGGCATGGAGACCCTCCATCTTCGAATGGAACGCCATAGCCAGAACGCCCTGGCCCTGGCCCAGTTCCTGGAGAAGCATCCCAAGGTGGCCTGGGTGAACTATCCCGGCCTGGAATCCAGCCCGGACCACGCCCTGGCGCAGAAGTATCTTCCCCACGGATGTTCCGGGGTCATGTGCTTCGGCGTCAAAGGAGGCAAGGAGGCAGGCGAGCGCCTGATGAACCATTTGAAACTGGCCGCCATCGTGGTTCACGTGGCCGATGTGCGCACCTGCGTTCTCCACCCCGCCAGCATGACCCACCGCCAACTCTCCGAATCGGAATTGAAGGCCGCCGGCGTCTCCCCCGACCTTATCCGCCTCTCCGTGGGCATCGAAAACATCCAGGATCTCTGCGAAGATTTCGACCAGGCCCTCCAGCAGGCCTGATTTTCCCCCGGACTCCTCCCCTGGGGGAAAGATCCCCGGAAGGCGGTTCGACGCCGCCTTCCTTTCCCTTTCTCCTCCCTTTCCCACGCCGCCCCTCTCCATGCCCTCCCTCGCCCCGCCAAAAACCATCTCCCCCGTCTTTCTGGTGCTCAGCACCTTCTATGTCACCTGCCTTCTCCTTTCCAATCTGGTGGCCAGCAAGGTGATTTTTCTGGGGGGGCTGACGCTGGACGCCGCCGTCATCCTCTTTCCCCTGACCTACATCCTGGGGGATCTCTTCACGGAAGTCTACGGATTTCGGCGCACCAAATACGTGATCTGGCTGGGATTCTCCTGCAATTTCCTGGCGGCCATAGTGTATCGTCTCACCATCGCCCTCCCTTATCCCGAGTATTGGACCAACCAGACGGCTTTCGAGACGGTCCTAGGCATCACCCCCCGCATCTTCCTGGCGTCCCTCATCGGATATCTCTTCGGGGAATTCTCCAACTCCTTCGTTCTTTCCAAGTTGAAGATCGCCACCGAGGGAAGGAAACTTTGGCTCCGCACCATCCTCTCCACCATTGTGGGGGAAGCCCTGGACACCATCCTCTTTGTCCTCATCTCCTTCACGGGCCTCCTCCCTCCCCGGGTCCTGTGGATCATGATGCTCTGCCAATACGTCTTCAAGGTGGCCTATGAAGTCCTCTTCACTCCCCTCACCTACTGGTGCATCGCCAAGGTGAAGAAAATGGAAGGCCTGGATGTCTACGACTACCAGGAATCCTACCGGGTGCTCTAATCCCCCGCTTTTCCTCATTGAGCCGTAAAATTTCTCCCCCTGACCAGTGGAGAAAGACGGAAAAGGGAATACATTGTGCCGCAAACTTTTTTCGAGTCTCAGCCTGGAGGGGAAGCCCGCTCTCCCGCCTCTCCCCTCCCCTAGATTGCGATCCTCTTTCTTCCCCAGAGTTCTTCCCCTCTCCCTAGCGAAATCCTGACGATGAACAAACGATCCTTGGGTATCTTCTGGCGCTCCCTTCTCTGCGGCACCTGCCTTGCGGGACTCTTCGCCCTGCCTGCCCCTCTCGTGGCCCAGGATGGCTGGGACGACGAGGAGGAAGAGATCATGGAGGATCCGACCATGGATATGGTTCCTTGGGAGGAATCGGAGCGGAAGAAGGAAATGGAACAGAAGATGGAGGCTCAGCTGCGCCAGAAACGCAACGAGTTTCTCCAAATGCTCACTTCCGCCAGAGTCGCGGGACAGATCCCCCAGCTGGCCCGTCGGCGGCTCAAGGATCCCCAACTGGGCGACTTCTCCTTGCTGCGCATCCCCGGCATCGATCTGGAATGGGAAAAGAACTACAACCGCACTCCCCCCAAGTCCCTCCAGGACATTGTGGATGACATCACCATCGAGGCCGAGGAAGAAGCCGAGGCCCAGGTGCGCCCCGAGGAGCAGAAGCGGCAGATCCGACGCTTCGCCGAGGAACACTTCACCTTGGTGAAGCTAAATGAAAAGGTCTCCCTCGTTCTTCGGGGAGGCCAGGGCACAAGCGTGGAAATCGTCAACCAGCCCTTCCGAGGCGCCAATGACGAATATGTGCTGCTGGGGTTCCGCCAGATCATCAAGGAAGACTTGGAACCCGAGGATCAGGCGCGCTTCTATCCCGAGATCAATGCCAAGATGAAGGAGGACTACATCCGCAACAACCTGGGGAAGGTGGATGCGGATCTGGCCTCCCGGATTGACAAATACATCTACGACAACACCGCCAAGGAGTTCCGGGCCAACTACTACGTGCCGGATATCTCCAAGCCCACCGCCAGCCTCCGCACCGCCAAGCCCGAGTTCTGGATTCCCATGAAGGATTTCGTGGAGAAGGTGCGCATCACCAATGTGGAGCGCCTCCTGGAGCAATACAAGGCCACGGAATTCCCCCAGTGGATGCAGCAGCAGGGCTACTACCTGGTGGACAAGGAGGACAAGTCCGGGAAGGAGTGGGTGGACGAGCAGGAAAAGCAACGCCGCGAAAATCCCATGCCGCCTGCCAACGATCCCAATAACATGTATGGGCCTGGCATGCCCGGCCCAATGCCTCCCGGCATGAGTGGACCTGGTGGCCCCTATCCCACCCCCCGCTAAACCCTCCCGAGAATCCCATGCTTCCCTTTCCTGGGAACCCAGGGGATTCTCCCCCATCTTCCCTTCCCTCAACGGACGAGACGCCCCCTTCTCCTTAGCGTCCCGTCCGTTCTTCTTTCCCTCTCCCCAATTCCCCCCCTTTGTCCATTTTCCCCATGAGCAAAGCCCTCCCCCCTTCTCCCCAGGATCTTCTAGGCGACACCTACAAGTTGGCCACGGAGGATCCGGAATTTCTCCAATCTGACTCCTGCCGAGGCATCCGTCTTCAGCTGGAGTATTTGAAGCCGGAGGAGATCCTGCGGAAGAAGCGGGTGGTCTCCACGGTGGTGATTTTTGGCAGCGCGCGTCTTTGCTCCCGGGAGGAGGCGGAGAAGGCGGTAGCCCAGGCGAAGGAGGCCTTGGCCTCCGCTCCCCAGGATCAGGAAAAGCAAAGGGCTCTCCAAAAGGCAGAGCAGATGGCGAAGACCAGCCGCTACTACGAGATGGCTCGGGAGTTTGCCGGCATCGTCACCACCTACGACCAGAACTCCAGCGACGGCTATGAGCTGGTGGTGATCACCGGGGGCGGTCCCGGCATCATGGAGGCAGGAAACCGAGGCGCCCAGGAAATGGGCGGCCTTACCGTGGGACTCAATATCACCCTCCCCTTCGAACAGTTCCCCAACCCCTATATCACCCCAGACCTGAATTTCCGCTTCCACTACTTCGCCATCCGTAAAATGCATTTCATGAAGCGGGCGGCAGTGCTGGCGTGCTTCCCCGGCGGCTTCGGCACCATGGACGAACTCTTCGAGGCGTTGACCCTGGTCCAGACCGGCATCGTTCCCAAAATCCCCATCCTCCTCTTCGGCAGCGAGTTCTGGAAGGATCTCATCCATTGGGACCGCTTTGTGGAAGAGGGGCTGATCTCCCCGGAAGACCTGAATCTGATCCATTTCTGCGATTCCGCCTGGGAAGGCTGGAACTTCATCCGCCAATTTTATCACCAGAAGTTCGCCGCCCTGCGTCCCGGAGAACAGGAATGACCTTCCTCTCCCCTTCCCAGAAAGCCCTCCGGGAGGCCGGCCTGGAAAACGCCCTCCAGGAGGGGCGTTGGATGGAGGAATTGCTTCCCCGGGAAAGCGCCCGCCGGGGAATCCCCCTGGAGCGGCTCCGGGAAGAGTGGCTGAGACGCCGCTGCCACGGGGAACCCTTCCAATATGTGGTGGGTTCCGTGGAATTTCATCAGGTGGAACTCCTGGTGGGACCCGGCACTCTGATTCCCCGCCCGGAAACAGAACTCCTGGTGGACCGCGCCCTGGAGGTGCTCCAAAGGGTTCCCCCAGGAGAAACTGTCCTGGATCTGTGCACCGGGTCCGGAGCCATCCCCTTGGCGCTGGCTCACCTTCGCCCCGACCTCCATTTCCTGGGCGTGGATCTCTCCTCGGAGGCCCTCCCATGGGCCCGGCAAAACTGCGTCCTCCTCCAAAGCCAGAAGATCTGCTCCTTCCTCCAGGGAGACCTCTTCACTCCCCTCCCCCCAACTCTCCGATTCCCCCTCATTACCGCCAATCCTCCCTATATCTCCCCAGAGGAATACCCAAAACTCCCCCCGGAAATCCTGGACTACGAACCCCGAATGGCTCTGGAAGCCCAGGAAAACGGACTGGCCCTGGAACAACAGATTATCCGACAGGCCCGCCATTGGCTGAAACCCGGAGGCACTCTCCTCCTGGAAATGGGGGAAACCCAGGGAGACGCTCTCCGGAAAACTCTCCTGGATCATGGATACGAACAGGTCAAAATCCTCCAGGACCTCACGGGAAGAAACCGCTTCGCCGAGGGCATCTCCCCCGCCACAGCCTGAACTATGGGGCAACACCAGAGAGAGGACCTGCCCCGGAAACACGGAGGGGAAAAACACGCTAGAATCTCTCGCCCCTCCCCCTCTGCTTGCCGACGGTGGGGAGAGGAGGCATTCTCTGGATTTGTCCGGCCGATTATATTTTCCTTTTTACGAAAACGGGCGTGAGGAGATGGGTTCCTTGTGCCTATTTCCTGTTATTTCCAGTTCTTTTTTCCTTTGTTTCGTCCCTTGCGCCGTCTCCCCATTCCCTTATGAGCACTTACGAAGACATCTGGTATGCGGCGCGTTCCACGCGGATCATCTACATGCCCCCCAAGCTGTTGGAGACCTTTGGGGAATCCCGGGTGGAGTACCTGGTGGTTTCCGAGGAGATGGATCATCCCGGTTCCCTGGTGTTGCGCACGGGGGTGGTCACCGCCCAGCGTCCCCGGATCATCACCCCCGCCTACTTCACCCAGAAGTTGACGGAAAACTTCGGGGAGGATGCCCGCCGGTATTTGGAGGAGGTGGTCTCCCGGGAGGAGAGCGCCCGCTTCTTGGAATACGGCCTTCGTTTCAGCAAGGAGGCCCATCAAGAGGAACGGGTCAGCGGCAATCCCCTGGAAGTGGCGGAGCAAGCCGCCGCCGACGCCCAGGACAATTGGGAGAGATTGCGGGGCATTCTGGTGGGGCCCGACGATGCCTGGGAGGTCTCCCTGATGCACTTCCTGGCCCAGATGGTGCGCAAGTCCCTCCCCTTCCATGCCCGGGACATCGCCCGGAAGGGCCTCTTTCAGTTGGACGGCGGCACCCCCAAGGCCGTTCTCCAGGAGATTCAGCAGGATTTCCAGGAATGCCGGAACTTGGAAGATGCCCAGCGCCTGGGAGAAAAGCTTCGCCGATACGGACTCTTCTCCCGCTTCGAGGATCAGTTCTGTTCCCTCTACACGAGGATGAAAACCCATGGTTGACACCATCCTTTTTCAAATCGCCCCGGAAAACCGGGATCTGACTCCCGCCCGTCAGCATGACTCCGATGCCGCCTTCGATCTCCGCTCCCGGGTAGAGGATCTCCTGGCTCCCGGGGAATGGAAGGCCATTCCCACCGGGGTGAAAATGCAGCTGCCCCAGGATTTTGTGGCGGATGTTCGCCCCCGTAGCGGCCTTGCCCTGAAATACGGCGTCACCGTTCTCAACACCCCCGGCACCATTGATCCGGGCTACCGGGGGGAGGTGCAGGTGATTCTCATCAACCATGGCTCCCAACCCTTTGCCATCCGCCGGGGGGATCGGATTGCCCAGTTGCTCTTTGTGCGTCTTCCCCAGGTGCAAGTGGTCCTGACGGACACCTTGGAGACCAGCGACCGAGGAGAAGGAGGGTTCGGTTCCACGGGACGTCGCTAGGCCTGGCGCCCCCATGCAACACCCCCGCTCCCCCGCCCTCTCCCCTCCTCACCTGCTTCTGCCTCTCCTTCTTTGTCTCCTGCTCCTGGGGGGGCTTCCCTGCTTCTTTTCCCCGCCCCCTTCTCCCCGCCCTCCCCTCACAGAGCAAGAACTCCTGCCCCTCTTGGAGGAGAGCGCCCGTCGCCACGGCCTTTCCCCCGCCCTGGTGCGAGCCTTGGTCTGGAAGGAGAGTCGTTTCCGCCCCGAGGCCATCGGGGCCAAGGGAGAGCTGGGGCTCATGCAGGTGACCCAAGGAGCCGTCCAGGACTGGACCAGAGTGCACAAGACCTCCCGCCCCCGGCGCGGGGAACTCCTGGAGCCGGCTCGGAATCTGGAGATTGGATGCTGGTATCTCGCCCGGACCTTCCAGCATTGGGAGGGCTACCTCTCCCAAGAAAAGCTGGCTCTGGCGGAATACAACGCCGGACGCACCCAGGTGCTCCGAAACTGGCGTCCCCTCGCCCCCGGCACCCCTCTCCATCTGGAGGAAATCACCTTCCCGGAAACCCGGGACTACATCCAAAGCATTCTCCAGAAAAAAGCCTTCTACGAAGCAGGGGAATGACCCGAACCCGGGCCTCCTCCCCCCCCCTCCCTCTCCCATCCCATGCCCTCCTCTCCTTCCTCCAATCTCCAAGCCGCCCGGGAACTCCTGGCTGACCAAGACGAAGCCCTGGCCTCCTTGGCCATGGATTCCATCTTCCAGTCTGGCAAGGCGGAGGAAACCCTGGCCATCCTCCAGGACGAATCGGACGAGAACATGCGCAGGCACGCCCATCAACTGGGCTCCCTTCTTCAGCGCAAATCCATTCTGGACAAACTGGTGAACGACTACGAGCAGGCACGCCTCTCCGCCCTGGATGCCTTGATGCAAATCGATCTCCTCTACGACACCAGCAGTTCCGCCTCCTTCTTGCAGGAGCTGCTCCAAAACCTGGAGAAACGCTTCCGAGAAAAATATCCCCGGCCCCACCAAGTGAGTCACCATTCCCTGTGCTGCTTCATGAACGCCGTGGAGAGATTCTTCGTGCCCCCCATCCCCTGGCTGGCCATCGAGGACTATCTTCTGGGGGACGTGCTGGGAGGGGACGGGGGAGCCTCCCCCCTGGTGCTCTCCATCCTATGCCGCCATTTGCTCACCAGCAGGAGCGTAGAGGCCCAAGTGGTCTTCTGCAACGGCTTTATCGGATTCCTTTCCCAAGATCGCGTCTGTCTCCCTGAACATGGATGGAGGAGCCGTCCCGTCCAGGAGCAGGACGAGATCTGCCCTCTCAACGACCAGCAGATCCTCCAGCTCTACCTCTGCCAGCTCCTCACCAGCTCCATCGCCTCCTGGGAAGTCTACGACACCCATCTCTTCCTGGAAATCCTCCAGCGTCTGTACGGCCTTCAGGAGAATCCCCTCCCCTATCCCTACGGCCCCTCAAGACATTCTTCTCCCCCGCCTCCCCCCTCCTCCCCGTAACGCCCTTCAGGAGACGCCTATGAAGACACGCTTTCTCATTCCCTTCCTGAACGCCCTCGCCCGCTGCACCAGACTTCCCATCCCATCCCTCCCTCCGGTGCGGCAAGAGGAGCCCCTGTCCCTCTTTTGGATGACGGCCGCCCGCGCGGCCATGGGGGTGGCCTATTTCGTGGTGGCCCTCCTCTTCCAATGGCTGCTGAAACCCGCCCTGACGGGAAGTCTTCTGGCCACCTTGGCCATCCTGCTCCTCCATTTTTCCTTTTCCCGGCTCCCGGAAAGTCGCCAGATTCTTTCCGCCCTCCGTCCCTTGTTTCCGTGGGAAAAAGAAGAAGACCTCTCCCTCGCCAACTTTCTCCCGGTGGCCCTTCCCTGTTTTCTCTTCCTGCTTCTGAACGGCCATGAAGCCCGCTGGCTTCCCGCCATCTTCGCCCTAGGCGCCGCCTTGGCCGCCGAGTTCTCCACGCCCTACAAGGGAGAAAAAGCCTTTCGGGAACTCTCCTCCTGGATCTTGGGGGGGGCGGTTCTTCTCCTCTTCACCATCTTGCCCTCCCTGGGAAATCCGGCCGCCTTCCGCCTTTCCTTCCTCCGCTGCGGAATGTTCCTGCTGGTGCTGGCCTTGCTGGTCCCCCAACTCAAAAAGCTCCCTGTCAGGCCAGAGCCCTATTTCGTCAACCTCTTCCTGGGCACCAGCTTCGTGCTTCTGCTGGCCGTCCTGGCCACTGCTCTGTAACCCCTCCCTTCCTCTCCCTCCCGCTCTGCGGATTTCTCTTCCATGACCGACTCCCCTGAATCCCTGACCCAGGAGCCCCTGGTGGTCCATGTGGTGGCCCTGGGCTGCGCAAAAAACCTTGTGGACGCCGAAGTGATGTGCGGCACCATGGCCGCCAACGGCATCTACCTCACGGACGACCCGGAGGAGGCCCACGTCATCCTGATCAACACCTGCGGCTTCATCCAATCCGCCCGGGACGAGGCGGAGGAGGCCATCCGGGAGGCCCTGACTTGGAAAAAGAAGGGCGTGCGCAAGGGGCTTCTTCGCCTGGTGGTGGTGGGCGGCTGCCTGGCCCAGCGCAGCGCCCCGGAATACGCCAAGAAATACCCGGGGGTGGACTGCTGGATGGGGGTGGATTCCGCCCCCCGGATCCACCAGATTCTGGCGGAGCTCATCGCCTCCGTTCAGGAGAAGGAAGCCCCCCAGGCCCCCCAGATGGCCATAGCCACCGCCACCCCCCAGTGGCTCTACGATGAAAACACCCCCCGGATCCAATCCACCCCGGACACCTACGCCTATGTGAAGATTGCGGAGGGATGCAATCATCGCTGCGCCTTTTGCGCCATTCCCGGCATTCGGGGAAATCTGCGCAGCCGCTCTCCCCAATCCGTCCTGGCGGAATGCCAGCAATTCCTCGCCGCCGGCGTCCGGGAATTGAACCTCATCGCCCAGGACTCCACGGCCTACGGCTTGGATCTCTCCCCCCGCGCCTCCCTGGCCTCCCTCCTCCGGGAAATCGACGCTCTGCCCGGCGACTTCTGGGTGCGGGTGCTCTACACCCATCCCCTCCACCTCACCCCGGAATTTCTGGAGATTCTGGGAAACTCCAAGCACGTGGTTCCCTACCTGGATGTCCCTCTTCAGCATATCCACACTCCCATCCTGACCTCCATGCGCCGGGGAATGGACGGGGAGAAGACCCGGAAGCTCCTGGAGGAAATCCGGAAAAAGTATCCTTCCATGACCATCCGCACCACGGTGATGACCGGATATCCCGGAGAGACGCCGGAAGCCTTCCAGGAACTCCTGGACTTTGTGCGGGACTTTCAGTTCGACCGCCTGGGTGCCTTCGCCTTCTCCCCGGAGCCGGGAACCCCCGCCTACGACCTCCAGGAGGGCAAGGTGCCCCGCAAAACCGCCGAGGCGAGGCGGGACAAGCTGCTGTCCCTCCAGAAAACCATCTCCGCCGCCCGGAACCGGGCGCTTCTCGGCACCACCATGCCCGTCCTCCTGGAAGAATCCCTGGGCCGCAGAAAATGGATGGCCCGCTCCCAGGCAGATGCCCCGGAGGTGGATCAGACCGTGGTGGTGGAGGCGCCGGCGGGCGTCACCCTGAGGGAAGGCACCTTCCTGACCGTGAAAATCCACCGGGCCAGCGAATACGACCTGGGCGCCATCCCCGCTCCCTGATTTTTCCCTCTGCCTAGCACGCCATGGCCACCTCCTCCAAGTCCGCCCGTCCCGCCGCCGCCCGTCCCCAGGGACTCTCTCTCCTTGCCCGTTTCTCCCTGTATCTGGCAAGCCTGTTCCTGGTGGCGGTGGTTCTCTATTTCCTCTGCGGCTACGGCGTCCGCAGCTGCTACCGGGAGAATCCCGCCTTCCTCCTGACCCGCCTCCAGATGCCCAACGCCAGCGAGGAGTTGCAGGAGGAGATTCGCCGGGCGGTGGACTATTGCGGCATCAAATTGGAGGATTCCTATCTGCCCACTCTCCCCCTGGGGAAGCTCCGGGAAACTCTCCGGGACAATCCCCAGGTGGCGGAGGTCCATCTCCGGAGAATCTATCCCGATACCCTGCGCATTGAGGCCACTCCCCGCATCCCCGTGGCCATCCTCCGTTTTCATCCCTCCTCCGGCTGTCCCGATCTCCTGGTGGACCGGGAAGGCATGGTCCTCCCCCGAAAAGTGGCCACCATGCCTGTGAAAGTCCTCCCCACCATCCGAGGAATCAAGAATCCCCAGGAATTCCAGCCAGGCAAACGCTGCCAGGACAAAGGGGTGCTGGCCGTTCTGACGTTCCTGAGGGAATCCAAGCTCCGCCCGGAAGGAACCATGTATGAAATCCAAAATGTTTCCCTGGATGTGCCCAACAACCGGATGATCCTGAATCTGGAGGCCTCCGGCGTCTTCCGCCCCGGCGCCCGGCTGGTCCTGCCCCTGGACAATGTCCCCCAGGAAATGGATCGGGTGAAGATTGTGGTGGATTTGCGCACCAGCGCCCACGAAACCATCAGCTATCTCAATGCCGTCTACGAAAAAATCCCGGTCTATCCCTGAGGCGCCTTCCAGGGAACAGGCGGCCGCCGACTCCCCTCTGCTGCTCCACTGTTGCTGCGGCCCCTGCGCCACCGCCTGCCTGGAACGGCTGATCGCCCAGGGACGCCCCTGCGCCCTCTTTTTCTCCAACTCCAACCTGGACAGCCAGGAGGAGTTCCAACGGCGCCTGTCGGCCTTGGAAAAGGTGGCCGCCCATTTCGGCATCCAGGAGGTGCTGGTGGATCCCTACCGGCACGATCTGTGGACCCGTTTTGTGGGCCATCAGTGCCCTGACTTCGCCACCCAGCCGGAGGGAGGGGAGCGCTGCCGTCAATGCTTCCGCTGGAGTCTCTCCCGCACGGCCGCCGCCGCCGCTCGCCGAGGGTGGCAATTCGCCACCTCCCTCACCGTGAGCCCCCACAAGAATTCCCGTCTTCTCCTCGCCCTGGGGAGTGACTTCCCCCATTTCCAACCCTACGACTTCAAGAAACAGAACGGCTTTCTCCGAAGCACCATCCTCTCCCGCCAGCTGGGACTCTACCGCCAAACGTACTGCGGCTGCCCCTACTCCCGACAGAAGCCGGAATCCCGCTGACCCTACACTCCCCACTCCTCTGCCCATACCGCCATGGATCCTATTCTCCTCTGGCCCAACGACCCCTCCCGCACCACCGCGGCCTTGGGACGCCCCCAACTCCTCTCCTTTCTCCACCAGGGCGACACCCCACGCCCCGCTATCCTCGTCATTCCCGGCGGCGGCTACGCCAACGTCTGCCATGGCTATGAAGGCAGCGATGTGGCGGAAAAGTTTGTCTCCCTGGGATACCACGCCTTCGTGCTGGACTACCGGTGCGGAGAACACGGAGGCTGGCCCGCCCCCCAGCAGGATGCCGCCCGGGCCGTCAAACTCCTCCGCGCCAGGGCCAAGGAACTCCGCCTGGATCCCTGTCACATCGCCTCCTTGGGATTCTCCGCCGGAGGACACTTGGCCGGTTGCCTGGGAACCTCCATCATCCAACGGGTGGACGCCACCGCAGGCGATGAGGCCGACGCCCTCTCTCCCAGGGTCAACGCCATGATTCTCTGCTACCCCGTCATCCGCTTCGAAGACGTCTCCGGACACTCCGCCTCCGGCAAAAATCTCCTGGGGCCGGGAAACGCCCACCTCTACCCGGAATACGATCTCGCCCTCCACCTGGATGCCGAAACCCCGCCCACCTTCCTCTTCCATACCGCAGCCGACCAAATCGTCCCCTGCCTGGGCTCCCTGGATATGGCCGCCAAACTGAAACAACGGGAAATCCCCGTGGGACTCCACCTCTTCCCCTTCGGCGGCCACGGCGCAGGCCTGGCCACGGATACGGTGGACACCATCCAATGGCCGGATTTGGCCCACCATTTCCTCCAACGGGTCTGGTCCGCCCCAAAGACCAACGCCTAAATCCCCACGCCTCCCCCGAAAAAAATCCCATTTTTTTTCTCGGGAGGCCTTGGTTTTTCGCAAAAAGTTTCTATAATATCCGCATATACGGATTAGCGAAGGGGCGCCTTCCTCCGTTTTCTTTCCCCTTTTCTCCAGGACGTGGAGGCGAATCCCCTTGGGGGCGGCCAAGACAGAGTCCGGGGTGTGGTTTTCTTTCTCTTCTCCCTTTCCTGAATCGCAAGGAATGGGGGTTTGCTTTCGTTTCGTCTTTTTGCTGTTCTCTTGCCCATGATCACCATGAAGGAAATCGGAGTGCTTGCCTCGGTGAGCCAGCCCACGGTTTCCCTGATTCTCAACGGTCGGGGCGAGGAGTTTCGCATCAGCGAGGAAACTTGCCAGCGGGTGCTGCGGATTGCCCGGGAGTATGGCTACGCCCCCAACCTCCTGGCCCAAGCCATGCGCACCGGCAACACGGGCATCGTGGGCATCCTGATCTCCCGGCATTCTCTCCAACAGATTGCCGAACAGCATGGCCTGGTGCAGGAAATCATGCAGATCCAGGCCGCCTTCCTCCTCCATGACCAACGGGTGATGCTGGAGGCGATCAGCGACGAAGACTGCCAGCGTCTCCAAATGCCCAAAATCCTCACCTCCCGCCTGACGGACACCATCATCCTCTGCCAAAATTTCCAGGATGAGTCCATGGGAGAACGATACATCCAGGAACTCCAAAAGTCCGCCCGAAGAATCATCCTCCTGGATGACATCGCCTCCTCCATCGACGCCACCTCCGTCACCGTAGACGACCGAAAGGCCGGCATGGACGCCGCCGACTACCTGTGGAAACTGGGACACCGCTCCTTCGGCATCATCAGCTGCCAGGAAAAACGCACCGCCTTGGAGTTGCGGATGGATGCCTTCCAGGAACGCATTCAAAGCCTCTCCCAGGGAAGCGCCGTCATGCATCGGGTGAATCTGGGAGACCGATGGTCCATCCACTGCGGGGCGCAGGCCACGGCAGAACTCCTCCGCACCGCCTCCCCTTCCCCCACCGCCATCTTCGCCGCCAACGATTTCTTCGCCTACGGGGCGGAAACGGAACTGCTTCAACGGGGGATCCGCATCCCCCAGGATGTCTCCCTTCTGGGCGTGGGAGAATGGTTCGGCGCCTGCAACGCCAAAATCCCCATCTCCACCATCTCCGTGGAACTGCCCAGAAAAATCCAGACCCTCCTGAAACTCTGCCAGGAAAAGGTCGCCAAGCCCCGAAAAAAAAGAGAGCTGAAACTGATGGGTAAACTCCAGGTCCGGAACACCACCGCACCCCCGCCCCACACCGATTAACCCCGCCCACAGGTTCCTCTCTCTTTTTTTCTCCCCAGGCTAATACGTTTTTGTTTCCGCCCCTGCTCCCCCCGCAAAAGGGATCTCCCTCCCTCTTTCCTTCCCCCCTTTCGGCTAATTCGTTTTTGCCTCCATGTCCTCCCCCTCTCCTTATCTGAAAGACCGTTACCTCTGCCGGGAGATGCCCGAGGGGTACTTTTCCCTGGTTCCTGAGGGGACGTTGCGTCAGACTTCCTTTCCCTCGGGGAGTCGTCACAACGCCTGCTGGGATTTTCTCCTGTGCCGGGACGGGGTGACGGCCTATGTGGCGTTATGCGGGGAGTTGTCCCAGCCCTTGTGCGCCCGTCTGTTTCGGTATGACACCCGTTCGGGGGAGTTGACCTTTCTCTTTGACTTAGGGCAAGTGTTCTGTGTGAATCCCCGGGAGATTCCCCCGAGCAAGATTCACACCAGTCTTGCGGAGTTGCCGGACGGGCGGATTGTGATGACCACCCACACCACGGCCCGGAGTCCCCGGCATCCCTACTGGCTCTTCGACTCCTACTTTGAGCATGTCCACGAGGGCTATGCCGGCTCCCACGTCTTGATCTACGATCCCCGGGACGGGAAGGTGTCCAACCTAGGGGTTCCCGTGAAGCGGGACTCCATCTACGGCAGTTGCTATGACGAGCGTCACAACGCCCTCTTTTTCACCACCTTCCTGAAGGGGGATCTCTTCCGGATGTCCTTGGACACCTTGGAAGTCACGCCTTTAGGGCAGATCACGGAATTTGGCTCCTACTGTCTTTTCTCGGATCATCAAGGGGGGATTTACACCAGCAGCCGTTCCGGCCATGTCTTCCGCATTGACGCGGACACTTTGGAGGTGCGGGATTTAGGGCCGGTGGCGGCGGAGCCGGAGCCGGTGCATCAATGGGCGCGCCACCGGGTCATCGCCCATGTCTGTCCGGGGCCTGACGGCGCCTTCTACTTCACCATGCACTTCAGCGACAAGCTCTTCCGGCTGGATCCCGCCACCTGCGCCATCACCTTTGAGGCGGATCTCTCCCCCCGGGGAGAGTGGCGCAACGCCCCTCCCGGCTTCCAAAAGGGCCATGTCTTTGATTCCCAGGGCGTCCTTTGGTTCATCGTGGCCCGGGAAAGCGTCAACGACTATCCAGGCGGCGCCTCCCACCTCTTCCGCTACGACTACCGACACGGACAGGAGGTGGAATACATGGGGCTCCTGGGAGCGGACAAGGTCTCCACGGCCATGATCTGCCACGTGGCCCTGGACGCCCAGGACGTGCTCCACTACCCCAATGGCAACCACGGGGAGGACATGGCCTGGATGGTCTCCCTGGATCTGAAGGAGGTCTATCGGCGGCGCCAGGAGGGGCGTTCCCCCAGCCTCGATCCCTGGAACTACTGCTCCTTCGCCGATGGCGCCGACTTCTATCCCGGGAAGGATTTTGCCGCCGATTCCGCCGACTATTTCCGCTTCCGGAAGTACATGCAGGATGACGCGGCCTGGCGGGATGCCCATGCCCGCTCCCATGTCCGCCCCGACCCCTGCGGCCTCTGCCGACTCTGGGAACTGCTGCCCCCCCAGGCAGACCACACCATCCACACCCTCCGCTATCGGGAGGATGGACAATGGGAGGCTTGCGCGGGAGGAGAATCCTTCCTGGTCTCCCCAGAGGGCCAAATCCTCCGCCGGGAACCCGCCCCCCAAGCGGTTCCTCCTCCCCAGCCCCTTCCTCCCCTCCCCGATGGCCTCCCCCTCCCCGCCCGGGCCGGACGAGGAATGCTGGCCCACATCACCGCCGCCGCCCCCCTGGCCAACGGAACGTGGCTCCTGGGAAGCGCCGACTCCCTCTTCTCTCTCTGGAACCCCAAGGACAACACCCTCTTCTCCCTGGGCGCCGTGGGAAACCAGGGACCCGTCAAAGCCATGGCCGCCTCCCAGGACGGACAAACCGCCTTCGCCCTCTGCGGGGATGAAGACGACCTGGAACACCTGGTCCGCTTCACCCTGAAGGAAGGACTCCAGGACTTGGGACGCCTCTACGGCGCAGTCCCCGGAAACCCCATGGCGGCCAATAATTCCCAGCTGGCTTCCCTGGCCGTGAACCCCGATGGCTCCCTGGTGGCCGTAGGCGGCGCCGGCCGACTGGCCACCCTCTTCTTCTTCCGTTTCTAGCCTCCTGTTTTTGCCTCCTCATTGTTCCCCCCAACGCCTCCCAAATCAACCGTAACTCATTAAAAATCAAGCACTTATGCAAAAAAAATTCACTCTGATTGAACTGTTGGTCGTCATCGCCATCATCGCCATCCTGGCCGCCATGCTCCTGCCCGCCTTGTCCAAGGCCCGGGAGAAGGCCCGCGCCATCAGCTGCACCAACAACCTGAAGCAAGCGGGGCTCTTCCTGACCATCTATGCCGATGAGAGCGACGACCATCTGATGATGGCCTGGTATCAGTATGCCGGCCAGACCTTCGCCCCCGATGCCATCTACATGGGTTGGGACTACCAGCTGTGGAAGGACTATGACATGGCTCCCAAGGCCCTCATCTGCCCCGCCCAGTCCGACACCTATCCCCTGGACAACATTCCCACGGGCGTGGAGCGCCGTCTCGCCGCTTCCTACGGCATGCACGTGGAAGCCGTCCAGCAGCAGTGGCCCATGACCCAGGGCGGTTTCAAGCGCAGCACCCTGGCCAACAAAAAGCAGAACCCCTCCGCCCAGATTTGGGTGGCCGACACCGTGGCCAACGCCAATGGCGGCAACCAGGTGGCCTCTGACAACACCCGTCTCCTCTCCCCCGGTTCCCAGAGCCAGTACTATCCTGGCTACACCAACACCTGGTATCCCATCCACCTGATCCACGCCAACCGGGCCAATGTCCTCTGGTTTGACGGCCATGTGAGCAACATCAACAAGGAGCAGGTCATGGAGAACAACGACTACTACTGGAAGCCCTACTTCTTCGATTGGACTGGCTGGAAGCTGAACGACTAGCCCCGACACGCCTTCGAGCTCCTGCGGCATCCCGCTCCGGAACCCTCTTCCCGGCGGGATGCCGTCTTCCTGTCTCCCTTCCTGCCCATTCCTTTCCCATGTCCAAAGCCCTTCCTCTTCTCCTGGCGACCACCTTCCTCCTTTTCCCTTTGATGGCCAAGGATATTTTCAACAAGGAAATCCACTATCTGGAGCAGCGTCTCCAAAGAGTCCTTCCCCTCTTTGCGGACTCTCCGGCCAAGGACGCCTTTGTCCAGGAGACCCAGGAGTGCATCCAGAAGGCCCTTTCCCGGGAGTGGGACACGGAAAAGAACCCCTATCCTGTGGGCGATCTCCTGGAGACCACATCCCGGCTGGAGGCCCTGGCCTCCCATCCCGACCAAAGGGGACCCGGCAATCTCCGCTACTACGTGGAGGACGCCCTCGCCAAAGTCTTCTCCGACCTCCCTCTCCTGGGAGACCGGGACTTCGGCGGAACCCTCCGCCTCACCGCCGCCGGCGATGAATGGGTCAACGCCCAAATCGTCCTCCTCCCCCTCTTCCGCGACCTGGAGTCCCCCCTGCAGATCCAGGCCACCGACTTGGTGGACGCCCAGGGGAATGTGATTCTTCCTGCCGACGCCATCCACCTCTATCGTCAGAAGGTGGTGATGGCCCAAGGGGAACTCTGGCCCGACCCCCTCACCCCCGACACTCTCCAGGAGCCCCTGCCCCGGGCCGAAAATCTCCGCCCCTACTGGGTCTCCCTCCATGTCCCCCAGGGAACCCCCGCCGGCCTCTGCCAGGGCGCCATCCGCTTCACTGCCGGAGAAGAGAGCGTCCAAGTCCCCCTCGCCCTCACGGTCCTGGATTTCGATCTGCCCGTGCCTGAACGGGTCTTCGCCGTGGTCCAGCCGGATCGCACCGCCTTCCAGGTCTCCAAGAGGGTGAAAAACGAGATGCTGGAGAAGAAGGAGCTTCATGCCCCCGGCACGGTCTTCCCCTACAATCCCCACTTGGACGAACTGCTCCGGGACATCATGGATCGGGGACTCTATCTGGGGGCCCCCGGATGCCCCTGGCCCTCCTTCATGGACATTTCCACCTACCGCCTGGAAGCCGAAAATCTGGAGCAGGCCCAAAAATACAAGTTCTGCATGCTGGCCGCCCTCCCCTACACCAGCTGGTATGCCAACTACTACCGGAACGGAACGCGGAACACCATCGAGGAATACTACGACGACATCGTGAAAGCCTGCGTGGAAAACAACGAGACCCTGAAATCCCTGGGGCTGGGAGAGGTGAAGAAATACGTCTACTACGATGAAATCGACGCCAACAACACCATCGCCGTGGACACCCTCACCCGGATCAAGGAAAAGACCGGCGCCAAGATCATCACCTGCTTCTGCTTCCCCCACAAGGGAAAGGCCCTCATCGAACCCTATCTGGACACCGTGGATTTCATCTATTTCAGCAGCCGCTATTTCGACAATCCCGAATTGCTGGAATACATTCTCGGCCTTCAAAAATCCGGCAAGGAAATCGGGTGGTATCTGAATGTCCAGCCCAAATCCTTCGCCACCTGCAACATGCTGGACGTGGCCGGCGTCAACAACCGCATCCAGTTCTTCATGCAGTGGAAATACGGATTCTCCATCTCCCTCTTCTGGTGCATGAACTGGTGGGAAGACCACCTGGTGAACGCCAATCCCCCGGAAACCGGCGCCGGACAGGGAGACGGATGGCTCCTCTTCCCCGACCCCGTCCACGGCTTCCTCCCCACGATCCGGAGCGAAATCCTCCGGGAAGGAATGCAGGACTATCGCTATCTGGACTATCTGAACGAGCTCTTCCGGGAAGGGGAGGCCAAAGGCCTGTCTCTCCCCGAAGCATTGCGCCAGGAAATCCAGGACATTTTGGCGGTGAACTGGATCCAGGCCGTGAATCGCTTCCCCCGCTCTCCCCAAGAGCTGCACCGTCAACGCACCCGGGTTCTGAAGGCCCTGCAAGCCCTGCGCGCCGCCTTGAACAAGGCATAACCCCCTCCCTCCACCCGGATTCCTGATTCCCTAGGGCTTTTCAGGCCATATCCCCGAAAAGCCCCTCCCTCCCTCCCCCGCTTTCCCTCTTTTCCGCTTCTATGACTCTGTTTGATTCTGGTGATTTCTCCGTTGGTTGCAACTACTGGGCCAGCCATGCTGGCACCGCCATGTGGAGGGACTGGCGACCCCAGGTGGTGGAACGGGACTTCACCCTGCTGGAATCCCTGAAACTGGACGTGGTGCGGGTCTTCCCTCTCTGGACGGAGTTCCAGCCCCTCCAGCTCTTCTCCATCGGCTGCAACACCCCCTTTCAGCTGCGGTGGAAGGACGGCGGCCCCATTCCCCATGAGGCGGACGGCTCCCAAAGCGGCGTGGATCCGGAAATGCTGGCGCGCTTCCGCTTCCTCTGCGACTGCGCCCAGCGCCACCACTTGAAGCTGGGCGTGGGACTGATCACCGGCTGGATGTCCGGCCGCCTCTTCACCCCCCCCGCCTTCGCCCAGAGCAAGCTCCTCACCGACCCCATGGTGATCCAATGGCAGCTGCGCTTCGTCCACCGCTTCGTCCGGGAATTCCGGGAGCATCCCGCCATCGCCTTCTGGGGCGTGGGCAACGAGTGCAACAATCTGGAGAAGACGGACCGGCACCAGGGCGCCCTGTGGTGCCGGCTCATCGCCGACGCCATCCGCGCCGAGGATCCCCGCCATCCCCTGGTGGCCGGCATGCACGGCCTCACCGCCCAGCCCGTCTCCTCCGCCCGGGAGGACGGGAACTGGAGCATCCAGGACATGGGAGAGATCTTCGACGTCCTCACGGTCCATCCCTACCCCCTCTTCTCCCGCTTCACCGCCCTGGACTCCCTGACCTCCTTCAAAGGCCCCTTCCACGGCGCCGCCGAAGCCCACTTCTACGGGGATTTGGGATTGCGCCCCTGCGTGGCCGAGGAGATTGGCACCCTGGCTCCCAATGTGGCCAACGAGAAGACCGCCGCCCTCTACATCCGGAACACCCTCTGGAATCTCTGGGCCCATGACAACCTGGGGCTGTGGTGGTGGTGCGCCTTCGACCAGGACTCCCTCACGGAACCTCCCTATGAATGGTGCGCCGTGGAACGCCTCCTGGGACTCTTCCGCAACGATGGCTCCCCCAAGCCCGTGGCCCAGGAAATCGCCGCCTTCCGCACCCTGCTGGACGCCCTCCCCTTCTCCCGCCTGCCCTCCTTCCAACGGGAGGCGGTCTGCCTGCTCAACCAGGATCATGACGCCTGGAAAATGGCCTACGGAGCCTGGCTGCTGGCCAAACAGGCCGGCTTCGACCTCCAATTCCAGTTCGTGGACGAACCCCTCCGCCCCGCCAAGTTCTATCTGCTCCCCGGCGTATCCGGACTGAACAACGTCCCTCGCCCCCGCCTCCAGGAACTCTGGACCCAAATCCAGGAGCAAGGCGCCCAGCTCCTCTACACCTACGACGGCGCCGCCATCGCCCCCTTCGACACCATCTTCGGCCTCACCAGCCTGGGGCTGGAGGAGTTCGACGGGGAATGCCGGGTCTCCCTCCCCGGAGAGTCCTCTCCCCTCCCCTTCGCCGTCAGCGCCCGCATGCAGCTGGAACCTGCCGGCGCCCAAGTGCTGCTCCAGGACGGGGAAGGAAATCCCTTCTTCGCCTGCCATGCCTTGGGCAAGGGAAAGGTGTGGTTCCTGGGCGCCTCCCCGGAACGCCAGATGGCCCAGACCCATGGCGCCTGGAAGCTCCCCTACTACAAGCTCTACGCCCAGGCCGCCCAGGAACTCCTGGAGGCACGCCCCCTCCGCAGCCTGGATCCCGAGATCACCACCACCATCCATCCTCTTCCCCAAGAAAAAGACCATGCCTACGCCATCCTGGTGAACAACGGCAACACGCCAAAGCACGCCTCTCTCTCCCTGGGCAAAGGGTGGAAAATCCAAAAACGCCTCCACGGCGACGAACAGAACATCCCCTCCCACGGCGGCGTCCTGCTGGAGCTGACCCGCTAACCCCCCGCCTATCCTGGAAACTCCCCCTCCGCCCCACTCTCACCCCGAATCCCCCGCCCTATGACCATCCTTGACTGGGGAATGCTGGTCATCCCCCTCCTTTTCCTGGCCACCTCCGTCTTCTACACCAAACGGCACATGCGCTCCGTCACCGATTTCCTGGCGGCGGGACGCACCGCCCGGCGCTATCTGCTCACCTCCGCCAATGGCCTGGCGGGCTACGGGCTCATCACCCTGGTGGCCGGAACCCAGGTCTTCTATCATGCGGGCTGGGCGGTCTCCTGGTGGAACAACGCCGCCACCTTCGTTCTGGCGGTGCTGTGCATCTCCGGCTATGTCACCTACCGCTTCCGGGAGACCCGGGCCCTGACCATGGGACAGTATTTCGAGATGCGCTTCAGCCGGAAGTACCGGATCTTCATGGGCGTCATCTGCTGGCTCTCCGGCATCATCAACTACGGCATCTTCCCCGCCGTGGCCGCCAATTTCTTCATCACCTTCCTCCGGCTGCCCCCCACCCTCTGCGGCATCTCCACCTTCCCCCTCCTCATGTTCCTCTTCCTGGGAGGCGCACTCCTCATCGCCGCCACAGGAGGACAAATCCAAAATATCGTCTCCGACACCATCCAGTCCATCTTCTGCTACGGCATGAGCATCGCCGTGGCCATCACCATCCTCCTGCTCCTGGACAAGGCCGCCTTCCATGAAGTGCTCACCAGCCAGCCGGCAGGGGAAAGCTACATCAATCCCTTTGACACCGCCGGGGTGAAGGATCTGAACTTCTGGTGGATCATGATCAATATCTATGGATGCATCAGCGGATACGGCGCATGGCAGGGAAACCAGGGCTACGCCGTCTCCGCCCTCACCCCCCACGAGGCCAAGATGGGAGGCATCCTCTCCACTTGGCGCATGATCTCCGTGGCCTTCTTCGCCATGATGCTCTCCCTGGGAGGACTCACCGTGGCCAAGGCCGCCGCCTTCACGGAAATCTCCCAGGAGGCCACCGCCTACCTCTCCCAAAACTTCATCCCCGCCACCGCCGACCAGATGACCCTCACCACCTGCCTGGCCGCCATCCTCCCCGTGGGCATCAAAGGCATGCTGGTGGCCGTGATGTTCTTCCTCATGCTCTCCACCGACACCTCCTACCTCCATAGCTGGGGCTCCATCCTGGTCCAGGATGTGATCATCCCCACCTACGGCAAACGAATCCCCCAGAAAACCCACCTCTGGCTCATCCGCCTCTCCATGGTCCTGGTGGCCCTCTTCGCCTTCTGCTTCAGCACCTTCTACCGCCAAAGCGAATACATCCAGCTCTTCCAAATGCTCACCGGCTGCATCTTCGCCGCCGGCGCCGGATGCGCCATCCTGGGCGGTCTCTACTGGAAGAAGGGAACCACCCAGGGAGTCTGGGCCGCTTCCCTCCTGGGCGTCTGCATCTCCCTGGGCAACGTGGTCCTCCTGGACGCCCGGGGATGGCACGCCGTCCGGGAATTCCTCCTCTCCTTCTTCCCTCAAAACCAAACCCTCCTGGAAGCCGTGGATCGCTGCCCCGTCAACGCCGCCATCCTCAGCTTCTCCACCACCGTCCTGGCCCAAATCACCTTCGTCCTCGTCTCTCTGTGCACCTGCAAAAAAGACTACAATCTGGATAAACTCCTCCATCGGGGACAATACGCCGACCAAGACACCCTGGCACGCCAGGAAGAGGAGAAGAAGGACAAGGCCATCCCCTGGCATGTCCGATTCTTCCTGGGATTCGACCAGGAATTCACCCTCTCCGACAAGGTGGTGGCCCTCTCCGTCTCCCTCTGGACCTACGGATGGGCCGCCGCCTTCTTCCTCATCACCCTCTGGAATGTCCTGGCCTATTTCCTCCCCGGCATCTCCCAGTGGTCCCCGGAATGGTGGTTCAACTACTTCTGGTTCTTCCTCCTCGCCAACCTGGTCCTGGCCCCCGTCACCGCTCTCTGGATGGCTTGGGGAAGCATTCGAGACATCTTCTTCATGTTCAAACTCCTGAAGACCCGGAAAACCGACGAGACCGACGACGGCATGGTGGACCCCTCCTGACCATGGCCCCTCCCCCCCCGGGGGCAGAACCCCCGCACCCCCGGGGAGGAGAAAATATTCTGCAAAATATTTGCCTGTTTTAGGAAAAATCAGGAAAAGAGAGGTATCTTTCTTCCCATGTCGGGAAGAGTGTACATCGCCATTGACCTGAAGTCCTTTTACGCCTCCGTGGAGTGCGTGGACCGGGGGCTGGATCCCTTGGACACCAATCTGGTGGTGGCGGATTCCAGCCGCACGGAGAAGACCATTTGCCTGGCGGTCTCTCCCTCGCTGAAAAGCTGGGGGATCCCCGGGCGTCCCCGCCTCTTCCAGGTGCAGGAGCAGGTGGCCCGGGTGAATGGAGAGCGGCGACTCGCCGCCCCAGGAGGCCGCTTCCGGGGCCGGGAAGTCCGGGGAAGCCTGCTGCGCCAGGATCCCTCCCTGGAGCTGGAGTATTTGGTGGCCCCGCCCCGGATGGGACGATACATGGAGGTCAGTTCCCGGGTCTACGAATGTTATCTTCGCTTCGTCTCCCAGGAGCACATCCACGTCTATTCCATCGACGAAGTCTTCATCGACGCCACCCCTTACCTCCCCCTCTACGGTCTTACGCCCCGGGAGCTGACCCGAAAGATGATCCACCAGGTGTTGCAGGAGACGGGGGTGACCGCCACGGCCGGCATTGGGGAAAATCTCTTCCTGGCCAAGGTGGCCATGGATGTGGTGGCCAAGCATATCTCCCCAGACGCCCAAGGGGTGCGCATTGCCGAGATGGGAAAGCAGGAGTTCCGGCGGAACCTCTGGACCCACCGCCCCCTGACGGATTTCTGGCGGATCGGCCCCGGATATGCCGAGAAACTCCAGCGCCACGGAATGTTCACCCTGGGAGACGTGGCCCGCATGTCCCTGAAGAACGAGGAGCTGCTCTTCCGCCTCTTCGGGGTGAATGCGGAGCTGCTCATTGACCACGCCTGGGGAGAGGAATCCTGCACCCTGGAGGCCATCCAAGCCTACCAGCCCTCCGGACATAGCCTGGGAAGCGGCCAGGTCCTCCAGGAACCCTACGATTTCCCTCACGCCCAGCTGGTGGTGCGGGAAATGGGAGACCAACTGGCCCTGAATCTGGTGGAAAAACATCTGGTCACCGACCGCCTGGAATTGTACGTGGGCTACGATGGCGCCTCCCTTCGCCAAAAGGACCACCCCTATACGGGAAAACTCCACCAGGACCACAACGGAAAAATGGTCCCCGAAGGCGCCCACGGCTCCGCCAAACTCCCCCGGCTCCTCTCCTCCTCCCGCATCCTCGCCCAGGCGGCAGGACGACTCTTCGCCCATATCGCCAACCCCCATCTCCTGGTACGCCGATTGCAATTGTCCGCCGGACGGGTCATCCGGGAAGACGCCCCGGAAACCCGACCCCGGCAGCTGGAACTCTTTCCCGACCCCCAGGAAAAGGCCGTCGACCAGGAACTCCAACGGGAACGGCGACGCCAGGAGGCCGTCCTGCAAATCCGCCAGAAGCTGGGCAAGAACGCCATCCTCAAAGGCATGAATCTGGAGGAGGGAGCCACCGCCCGGGAACGAAACCAGCAAGTGGGAGGACATCGGATATGACCTGGGAACCGAAAAGCACTCCCCAGGAGGACACCCCCCTCCCCGCCGATTTCCCCTACAAGGACATCTGGGGGCAGGAACGCCCTTCCTCTCCCCGCCATCCCCCCATGTCCCTGGAGGCCCGGGCCGCCCAGTTCGCCTCCTTCGATGCCCTGGACGGCTTCAAGCAGACCATCCGGACCACGGGAGACGCCCACTGCGCCCAGGACGATCTCCACTGGGAGGCCGAGGAGGACCTGTTTCTGTAAGCCCCCCCCTCGCAGGACATCACAGAAGAGGGGGCTGCCCCGCCGCCATCCCCCCTTCGGATTTTCCCTCCCCAGCGGCCACAGCCCCCCGCCTTTCTCCCCTCTTCCCTTGTCCTTGCCAGCCAAGGGAGCCCCCGCCTCGCCCCCCCCCAGGAGGCCGCAAGGAAAAAGTTTTTCCTCCGCCCCTCGCTCCCAGGGCACTTCCTCCCGTGAATCCCCCACGGTTTCCGCCATGGGGCCCAGGGGACTGGGCTATATTAAGCGAGTTTGCCTTGGAGAGCCCGGCACAGGGATCGGTTTGCCCTGTGACGCCCCCTCTCCCTCTCCCCTTTTGTATACCGCATCCCCCCTCTCGGGAACAAGGAGACCCATGCCGAAGCGTACGGACATCCACAAAGTCATGATCATTGGAAGCGGGCCCATCATCATTGGACAGGCCTGCGAATTCGACTACTCCGGCACCCAGGCCTGCAAGGCCCTGAAGAGCCTGGGATATGAAATCGTGCTGGTCAACTCCAATCCCGCCACCATCATGACGGATCCCAGCACGGCGGATCATACCTACATCGAGCCCCTGAATGCGGAGCGCATGGAGGAGATCATCGCCAAGGAACGCCCCGACGCCCTGCTGCCCAACCTGGGAGGACAGTCCGCCCTCAACCTCTCCAGCGAACTGGCGGAGAAGGGCGTCCTGGACAAATACGGGGTGAAGGTCATCGGCGTGCAGATTGACGCCATCCGCCGGGGAGAAGACCGGGAGGCCTTCAAGGAAACCATGACCTCCCTGGGCATCCAAATGGCCCCCAGCCGCATCATCCACTCCCAGGAGGAAGCCCTCCAGGCCGCCCGGGAAATCGGATTCCCCGTGGTGGTGCGTCCCGCCTACACCATGGGAGGCACGGGCGGAGGCTTCTGCTACAACGTGGAGGAACTCCAGACGATTGTGGGCCGGGGACTCCAGGCCTCCCTGGTCCATGAATGCCTCATCGAGGAATCCCTCCTGGGCTGGGAAGAGCTGGAATTGGAGATCGTCCGGGACGCCAAGGGACAGATGATCACCGTCTGCTTCATTGAAAACGTGGATCCCGTGGGCGTACATACCGGCGATTCCTTCTGCACCGCCCCCATGCTCACCATCTCTCCCCAAGTCCAGGCCCAGATGCAGGAGCAGGCCTACCGGGTGGTGGAGGGCATCGGCGTCATCGGCGGCACCAATGTCCAATTCGCCCGGAATCCCCGGGACGGACGGCTGGTGATCATCGAAATCAATCCCCGCACCAGCCGCTCCAGCGCCCTGGCCTCCAAGGCCACCGGCTTCCCCATCGCCTATGTCTCCGCCCTCCTGGCCGCCGGCGTCACCCTGGACGAACTCCCCTATTGGAGAGATGGCTCCCTGGAAAAATACACCCCCTCCGGAGATTATGTGGTGGTGAAATTCGCCCGGTGGGCCTTTGAGAAGTTCCGGGGAGTCCAGGACAAGCTGGGCACCCAAATGCGGGCCGTGGGCGAGGTCATGAGCATTGGCAAGACCTACCGGGAGGCTTTCCAGAAGGCCATCCGCTCCCTGGAGCGCTCCACCTCCGGCCTGGGATTCTACCGGGACCTCCATGAAAAATCCCTGGAGGAGTTGCTGGAACTCCTGAAGGAGCCCACCAGCTTCCGCCAATTCGCCCTCTACGAGGCCCTCCGAAAGGGCGCCACCATCGAACAGCTCCAGAAGCTCACCTTCATCAAGCGCTACTTCCTGGAGGAAATGCAGGCCCTGGTCCAAGAGGAGGAAGCCATCCTGGCCTGCCAGGGAAAGGAGCTCCCCGATGCCCTCCTCATCCAGGCCAAAAAGGACGGATTCAGCGACCAGTATCTGGCCGGCATCCTCAAAATCGACGAGGACGCCCTCCGGAAACGGCGCCTGGCCCTGGGCGTGGAGGAAAACTGGGAGGCCGTGCCCGTCTCCGGCGTTAAGGACGCCTGCTACTGGTTCAGCAGCTACCATCTCGCCCAAACGCCCCCCGCCTCCGTCTCCAATAACCCGAAAAAGGTGATGATCCTGGGAGGAGGCCCCATCCGCATCGGACAGGGCATCGAATTCGACTACTGCTGCGTCCACGCCGCCCAGGAACTCCGCAAGCTGGGCTACGAGACCATCATGGTCAACTGCAACCCCGAAACCGTCTCCACCGACTACGACACCAGCGACAAGCTCTACTTCGAGCCCCTCACCCTGGAGGATGTGCTGGCCATCTACCAAAAGGAAAAGCCCCTGGGCGCCATTGTCCAATTCGGCGGACAGACCCCCTTGAACCTGGCCGCCAAGCTGGAAAAGAACGGAGTCCGCATCCTGGGCACCCCCCCCGCCACCATCGACATGGCGGAAGACCGGGATCTCTTCCGGAAGATGATGGAGAAGATGGACATTCCCATGCCCGCCTCCGGCATGGCCTCCAATCTCCAGGAGGCCATGGAAATCGCCCAGACCATCGGCTATCCGGTGATGGTGCGCCCCTCCTTCGTCCTGGGCGGCCGGGGCATGGAGGTGGTTCACGACCCGGAAATGCTCCGGGAATATGTCCTGAAGGCGGAGGAGGAGGTCTCTCCCGACCGCCCCATCCTCATCGACCGCTTCCTGGGAGAGGCCCTGGAGGCGGAGGCGGACGCCATCTGCGATGGCACCGACGCCTTCGTGCCCAGCGTCATGGAGCACATTGAGCTGGCGGGCATCCACTCGGGAGACTCCGCCTGCGTCATCCCCCCGCCCACCATGGGACGCCTCTACGAGGAGCAGATCAAGGACATCACCCGGCGCATCGCCGTGGAGATGGGCGTGGTGGGCCTGATGAATGTCCAATTCGCCATCTGCCAAGGCAAGGTCTACGTCATTGAGGCCAATCCCCGGGCCTCCCGCACCGTCCCCCTGGTCTCCAAAGTCTGCGGCATCTCCATGGCCCGACTGGCCACGGACGCCATGATGGGCAAGAAGCTGAAGGAGATGGGCCTGAAGGAACTCCATCTGCCCCACTACGGCGTCAAGGAGGCGGTCTTCCCCTTCCCCATGCTGCCCGAAGTGGACCCCGTCCTGGGGCCGGAAATGCGCTCCACCGGAGAGGTCCTGGGCATCTCCCGGAATCTGGGGCTGGCCTTCTTCAAGGCGGAGGAGGCCGCCAAGCCCCCTCTGCCCACGGCCGGCACCGTCCTCATCACCGTGGCCCCTAGAGACCACCAGGCCATTCTCCCCGCCGCTCGCCAATTTGTGGAGGACGGGCTGACCCTCATGGCCACGGAGGGCACCCGGATCAGCCTGGAAAAGGCGGGCATCCCCGCCAAGCCCGTGGCCAAGATCGGGGAAGGACGCCCCGACATCCTGGATGAGTTGAAGAACGGACACATCCAGCTGGTGATCAACACGCCCATCGGAAAGGAATCCAAAAAGGACGATTCCTATATCCGAAAGAGCGCCATCAAATACGGCGTCCCCTACTTCACCACCGTGGCCGCCGCCCTGGCCTGCGCCAATGGCATCCACGCCAAACGGAAAGGCAACGACGGCGTCCTCTCCCTTCAGGAATACCACGACCGGCTCCGCGGCTAATCCCCCTCTTCCCTGATCTCACACCCACACTCGCCCTCCCCCCTCATCATGAGCTCCACCCCCACCCTCCTTGTCCTGGCTGCCGGCATGGGCAGCCGCTACGGCGGCATCAAACAGATGGACCCCGTCGGCCCCGACGGCGAATTCATCCTGGACTACTCCATCTACGACGCCTGGCGCGCCGGCTTCGGCAAGGTGGTTCTGGTCATCCGGGAGGAATTGGAGGCCCCCCTGCGGGAGCACTTCGGCAACCGGCTGGAGGGCAAGGTGGAAGTGGAATACGTGGTCCAGAGCCTGGACCGGCTTCCCCAAGGGTTTACGACCCCCGAGACCCGGAAGAAGCCCTGGGGCACCGGACACGCCATCTGGTGCGCCCGCAACGCCATCCAGGGCTCCTTCGCCATGGTGAATGCCGATGACTTCTACGGACGGGACTCCTTCACGGAGATGGCCCGTCTCCTGGCCGATCCCGCCTTCGGCAAGACCACCTGCGGCATTGTGGCCTTCCGCCTCAACAACACCCTCTCAGAAAACGGCAGCGTCTCCCGGGGCATCTGCGCCGTGGAGAACGGACACCTCACCGATGTGGTGGAGCGCACCACCATTGAAGCCCTCCCCGGCGGCAAGGCACGCTATCAGAACGAGGACGGCTCCTGGACTCCCCTCACGGGCGAAGAGCCCACCTCCATGAACCTGTGGGGCTTCCCCGTGGAGCTCTTCCCGGAATTGGATCGCCAGCTCCAGGAGTTCCTCCAGGCCAATCTCCAGGAGCCCAAGAAGGAGTTCTTCATTCCCACGGTGGTGAACACCCTCATCAAGCAGAAAGGCTGGACCAGCCTGGTGCGCACCAGCCCGGAACGCTGGTTCGGCATGACCTATTCGGAAGACCGGAAACTGGTCCTGGATCAGGTGAAGAAGCTCACCGCCCAGGGTGTCTACCCCGCCTGCCTTTGGAGGTAATCCCATGTCTCAGGAAATTCTGCAAAATCTTCTCCCCATCCTGGAGAACTTCGATCTCCGGGGGGTGCCCGCCGATGCCGAACCCTGGGGTTCCGGACACATCAACTCCACCTACCGCATCACGGTGGACCAGAGCGGACGGGAAGTCCACTACATCCTCCAGGGCATCAATCAGCACGTCTTCCCCAACGTGCCCAAGCTCATGGAGAACATCCAGCGCATCACCCGCCACCTGGCCCGGCGCAACCCCCAAGACGCCCGGGCCACCCTCACCCTGGTGAACGACCGCCAGAACCAACCCTTCTGGAAAAATCCCGCCGACGGCGAGTGCTACCGGATGTACCTCTTCATCGAAGGCGCCTCCACCGTGGACGCCGTCACCAGCCCGGAACAGGCCTACCAGGCCGCCAAGGCCTTCGGCGCCTTCCAATGCGCCCTGGCCGACCTCCCCGGGGAACCCCTCTTCGAGTCCATCGTGGATTTCCACCACACCCCCAAACGCTTCCAAAAGTTCCTCGCCGTCCTGAAGGAGGACAAGCTGGGACGGGCCGCCCTCTGCCAGAAGGAAATCGCCTTCGCTCTGGCCCACGAAAAGGAGTGCTCCCTGGTGGTGGATCGCCTGGCCGATGGCAGACTCCCCTGGAGAGTCACCCACAACGACACCAAGATCAACAACGTCATGCTGGATGACAAAACCGGAGAGGGCATCTGCGTCATCGACCTGGACACCTGCATGCCCGGCAGCGTCCTCTATGACTTCGGCGATGAAATCCGCACCACCACCGCCACCGCCGCCGAGGACGAACGGGATCTCTCCAAGGTGAATTTCGACCTGAATCTCTTCGGCGCCCTGGTCCAAGGATATCTCTCTACCGCCGGGGCCTTCCTCACCCCCGAGGAAAAACGCCTCCTCCCCTTCTCCGGACGCCTCCTTACCTTCGAGTGCGGCCTGCGCTTCCTCACAGATTTCCTGGAGGGAGACACCTACTTCCGCACCCACCGGGAAGGACAAAACCTGGACCGCTGCCGCACCCAGTTCCACCTGGTGGCCCAGATGGAAGCCCAGGAAGAGCAGATGAACCAATTTGTGAAATAACCCACTACACACCAAACATTTGCCATGAACCAGGAATTCCCCCTCGTCGCCCCCAAGACCGTCCCTGTCCTGGATCCCGGATTCCGTCCCCCCGTCCTGGCCAACCGCGCCTTTGTCCAGGCGGTGAAGGCCTCCGGCTGCGCCGTTCCCTGCCTCATCGCCGTGGAACGGGATCGTCAGCGGGTCTCCCGCTTCGACACGGTGGTCTATGACATGAAGCACCCCGCCTCCGCCGGCAACTTCTTCTACCTGGAACGCATCGTGAAATTCCTCCTCTGGCAGTTTGGCGGCTGGAAGGTCACCATCCACGCCCCGGAATGCCTGGTCCAATATCTGAAGAGCTGCTACAGCGAAACCGGCATCCGCCGCTTCGACGCCCAGTTCTGGGGCGACTTCACCTACGAGAAGCCCATGACCTTCGTCTACGCTCCCACCCCCGACGACGTGCCCGCGGAAAATGACGGAGCCGGCGCCGCCGTGAAGCTGGACTGGAGCGGATGGCGCATCGGCTTCGACCTGGGCGCCTCCGATGAAAAGGTGGCCGTGGTCAAGGACGGAAAGCTGGCCCTCAAGGAAGACGGGGAACCCCTCCTCTCCGCCGAATATGTCTGGGATCCGAAACCCCAGACCGACATCCAATACCACTACGACCACATCAATTTCGTCCTGAAGGAGGCGGAAAAGGCCATCCACTCCGTGGATCCCCAAGCCCAGGTGAAGGGCATCGGCGGCTCCTCCGCCGGCGTCTTCGTGGATGGACGCGCCCGGAATGTCTCCCTCTTCCGGGGCATCACCCCCAGAAGCCGCTTCGACCAGGAGGCCGCCCCCATCTTCAAGGAAATCCAAAAGCAGTGGGGCGTGCCCCTGCGCCTGGAGAACGACGGGGATGTCACCGCCCTGGCAGGCGCCATCGCCCTCCAGGAGGGCGCCGTCCTGGGCATTGCCATGGGCTCCAGCCTGGCCGCCGGATACGTGGACGAATCCATGACTATCAAGGGCTGGATGAACGAGCTGGCCTTCGCCCCCGTGGACTACAATCCCGAGGCCGCCATGGACGAGTGGTCCCACGACATCGGGGTGGGAGCCAACTACTTCTCCCAGCAGGCCGTCGCCCGCCTCATCCCCTTGGCTGGCATTGAGATGGATGACATTCCCGCCGATAAATTCCCCCTGCGTCTCAAGCGGGTTCAGGAACTCATGGCCCAGGGGGATCCCCGGGCACGGAAGATCTACGAGACCATCGGCGTGTACTTCGGCTACACTGTGGCCGAATACTGCTCCTTCTACCCGGTGATCAAGCACCTGGAGGTGCTGGGCCGGGTGGTCTCTGGCGAAGGCGGACAAATCATCCTGGACCAGGCCCGGAAGGTCCTCCGGGAGGAATTCCCCGAACTGGGCGACATCCACTTCTACGAGCCCTCCGAACGGGAAAAGCGCCACGGCCAGGCTGCCGCCGCCGCCTCCCTCCCCGAGTGCTAGCCCTCCGCCTCCCCACCCCACCCCTCCGGAGTTATACCGCCATGGAACCCACGGAAGCCACAAGAAATCAGTTCATCCAACAATGCCTGGAGGAGGGCATGTCCCTCTCCCAGGTTCAGGATCAGCTGGCCCAAACCTACGGCATCCACGTGACCTACATGGAATTGCGGATGCTCACGGCGGAACTCCAGGTGAACTGGGAAAAACAGGACGCCCGGGCCATGGCCGCCCGGGGCGCCAAACCCGCCACCCCCACGCCCCAGCCTCCCCCTCCCCAGGAGCCCACCCCAGAGGAGTGGGAGAATCCCCCTGCCCCCCCCAGCAC
>JAEDMH010000127.1 GCA_016303095.1 Lentisphaeria bacterium
CTCTCACGTAGGAAAATTTTTTTCATTTTCACGGGGGGTGAGAAACATGGGCTAGCGATCCTCCCACCCCTACGGGGTTCAGGAGGAGTCTCCCCCCTTCCCCCCCCCTCCCCCGCAAGCGGGGGGGAAAATTCCCATCAAACATCGAGGGGCGGTCCTGGGCGGGGCACCCCGGCCAGGGAAGGGGCTCCAGGGGAAGCCGGGGGAGAGGGTGCCCGGCAGGGCATTTTCTCCCCCTGGCGCCCCCCGGGAGCCACAGGCAGACGGGAACCGTCGGCCGAAGCCCCCCCCATCCCGCCTAAAGCCCTCCGTGCTCTCCGCGTGCCCGGCTTGCCGGGGCTTCCGTCCCCTGCCGGGGTTCAGCAGGAGTCTCCCCCCTTCCCCTCCCCCGCAAGCGGGGGGGAAAATTCCCATCAAACATCGAGGGGCGGTCCTGGGCGGGGCACCCCGGCCAGGGAAGGGGCTCCAGGGGAAGCCGGGGGAGAGGGTGCCCGGCAGGGCATTTTCTCCCCCTGGCGCCCCCCGGGAGCCACAGGCAGACGGGAACCGTCGGCCGAAGCCCCCCCCATCCCGCCTAAAGCCCTCCGTGCTCTCCGCGTGCCCGGCTTGCCGGGCCTTCCGTGGTCTCCGTGTCTCCCCTCCGTGTGCCCCGTGTCTCCCGCAGGCGCCGAGGGTTCTCGCTACGCTTCACCCCCGTCGCAAAGGCCTGTCCTGCCACCCCTACGGGGTTCGGATTCCTATTTTGTCCTTGCCGGGGGTTTCGGTCGGCCCTTTGGGCCTCCCTTCACCCCCGTCTAGCGATCCTCCCACCCCTGCCGGGGTTCAGGAGGAGTCTCCCCCCTTTCCCCCCATCCCCCGCAAGCGGGGGGGAAAATTCCCATCAAACATCGAGGGGCGGTCCTGGGCGGGGCACCCCGGCCAGGGAAGGGGCTCCAGGGGAAGCCGGGGGAGAGGGTGCCCGGCAGGGCATTTTCTCCCCCTGGCGCCCCCCGGGAGCCACAGGCAGACGGGAACCGTCGGCCGAAGCCCCCCCCATCCCGCCTAAAGCCCTCCGTGCTCTCCGCGTGCCCGGCTTGCCGGGGCTTCCGTGGTCTCCGTGTTTTCCCTCCGTGTGCTCCGTGTTGCCGCGGCAGCCCCCCCGTGTCTTGCGGGGCGGGAATTCCCGAATTGACGGTTTTCTTCATTGGCAAGCGGGAAAAATCGAAATAAAGTACGGCCATTTCCCGGAAGGAGGGGTGCCTTTCCCCGAATTCCCCATTTTTTCTCTCTATGACGATGACCTCGGCTTTCATCCTTAGCAACCTCCTCACGCTGGCCCTTAGGCCTGCGGGAGGTTGATTTGTTCCTGCCACCATCCGACGAGAACGGAAAAGCCCCCCGCTGCAAGCGCAAGACCGCCAGCACGGGGGGCTTTTTCTGTTTTTGGGAATGGGAAAAGAACCCGGTGCGACGGCCCCTCAACCACCTGACCCTCCCTCATTCCCATCCCCCCCAGGAGGCTTCCCGGCACCCCGCCGCGCCTCCTCCCCCTAAACCTAACCGACCATGAACGACAGACTCTATTTCTTCGACACCACCCTGCGGGACGGCGAACAGGTCCCCGGTTGCCAGCTCAACACCGTGGAAAAGATTCAGCTGGCCAAACAGTTGGAATTGCTGGGCGTGGACATCATTGAGGCCGGCTTCCCTGTCTCCAGCCCCGGAGATTTCCAATCGGTCCAGGAGATTTCCAAGGCGGTCACCTGGCCCACCATCTGCGCCCTGACCCGGGCGGTGCAAAAGGACATTGACGTGGCCGCCGAGGCCCTGGCCTTCGCCAAGCGCAAGCGCATTCACACGGGCATCGGCACCTCCGACATGCACATCAAATACAAATTCAACTCCACCCGGGAGGAGATCATCGAGCGGGGCGTGGCCGCCGTGAAGTATGCCCGCAATCTGGTGGATGACGTGGAATTCTACGCCGAGGACGCGGGACGCACCGACAACGAGTTCCTGGCCCGGGTCATCGAGGCCATGATCAAGGCTGGCGCCACCGTGGTGAACATCCCCGACACCACCGGATACTGCATGCCCCAGGAATTCGGCGCCAAAATCAAATATCTGGTGGACCACGTCCCCGGCATCGAAAACGTCATCATCTCCACCCACTGCCACAACGACCTGGGCATGGCCACCGCCAATACCCTCTCCGGCGTCCTCAATGGCGCCCGACAGGTGGAAGTCACGGTGAACGGCATCGGGGAACGGGCCGGCAACACCTCCCTGGAGGAGATCGCCATGATCGTGAAGTGCCGCAAGGATCTCCCCCTGGCCACCAACATCAACACCACCAAAATCTGCGCCACCAGCCGCATGGTCTCCAATCTCATGAACATGCCGGTGCAACCCAATAAGGCCATCGTGGGACGCAATGCCTTCGCCCACTCCTCCGGCATCCATCAGGACGGCGTCCTCAAAAACGCCCAAACCTACGAGATCATCGACCCCAAGGACATCGGATTGGATGACAATTCCATCGTCCTCACCGCCCGCAGCGGACGGGCCGCCCTGAAACATCATCTCCAAAGCCTGGGGGTGGATCTGGATCAGGAGAAGCTGGACACCGTCTATCAGCAGTTCCTCCAGCTGGCGGACAAGAAGAAGGATGTCACCGACGACGATCTCCTCATCCTGGCCGGCACTCACCGGAACACCGGACGCCACATCACCATCGACTACCTCCAGGTGGTCAGCGGCGTCAATGTCCGCCCCGTGGCCAGCATCGGCCTGAACATCGCCGGGGAACACTTCGAGGCCGCCGCCTCCGGCACCGGTCCCGTGGATGCCGCCATCTGCGCCCTGAAGAAGATCATCAACCGGCCCATGGTGATGAAGGAGTTCACCATCCAGTCCATCAACAAGGGCAGCGACGACCTGGGCAAGGTCCACATCCAGCTGGAGCACAACGGCGACCTCTACTACGGCTTTGGCGCCCACACCGACATCATCGCCGCCTCCGTGGAAGCCTACGTGGACTGCATCAACAAATTCCGGAACTAAAGCGAACCAGGAGATCCCCACGCCATGTCCAAGACTCTCTTTGATAAAATCTGGGACGCCCATGTGGTGCAGTCCGTCCCCGAGGGGCCGGATCAACTCTACATCGACCGTCTCTACTGCCACGAAGTCACCAGTCCCCAGGCCTTTGAGGGCTTGCGAGCCCGGGGCCTCCAGGTCTTCCGGCCTGCCAATGTGGTCTGCATGCCGGACCACAACATTCCCACCCTCCATCAGGAGTGCCCCATCCAGGATCCTGTGGCCCGCACCCAGGTGGAGACCCTGGCGGCCAACGTGAAGGAATTTGGCCTGAAGCACTTTGGGGTGATGGACGAGCGTAGCGGCATCATCCATGTGGTGGGGCCGGAGCGGGGCTTGACCCTGCCGGGCGCCACCGTGGTTTGTGGCGACTCCCACACCTCCACCCACGGCGCCATGGGCTGCGTGGCCTTCGGCATCGGCACCAGCGAAGTGGAGATGGTGCTGGCCAGCGGCTGCATTCTCCAGACCAAGCCCAAGACCATGCGCATCACCGTGGAAGGGGAGTTGGGCAAGGGTGTCACCGCCAAGGATGTGGCCCTCTTCCTCATGATGAAGCTGGGCACCGCCGGCGCCACCGGACACTTCGTGGAATACGCCGGCTCTGCCATCCGCTCCCTCACCATGGAAGGGCGCCTCACCCTCTGCAATCTCAGCATCGAAATGGGCGCCCGGGGAGGCATGATCGCCCCCGACCAGACCACCTTCGACTATCTCCGCCAATGCCCCGAAGCCCCCAAGGGGGAAGCGTGGGAAAAGGCCCTGGCCAAGTGGAAGACCCTCGCCTCCGATCCCGACGCCCACTTCCACCGGGAAGTGACCTTCAACGCCGCCGAAATCCCCCCCATGGTCACCTATGGCACCAACCCCGGCATGGGCATGGCCGTGGATGGACATATCCCCCAGAATGCCCCCTCCCGCCCCCTGGAATACATGGGCTTCCAACCCGGAGAAGCCCTCCTGGGAAAACCCGTGGACTACGTCTTCGTGGGCGCCTGCACCAATGGGCGGGCGGAGGACTTCCGCGCCTTCGCCTCCCTAGTGAAGGGGCATCGCAAGGCGGAGGGAGTCACTGTCTGGCTGGTGCCCGGCTCCTGGGCCGTGCTCCGGCAGCTCCAGCAAGAAGGGGTGGACGCCATCCTGGCGGAGGCGGGCTTCGCCCTCCGTCAGCCCGGCTGCTCCGCCTGTCTGGCCATGAATGAGGACCGAGTCCCCGCCGGAAAACTCTGCGTCTCCACCAGCAACCGGAATTTCGAGGGGCGCCAAGGCCCCGGCGCACGCACTATCCTGGCCAGCCCCCTGACCGCCGCGGCCGCCGCCATCACCGGAACGATCGCCGACCCCCGGACCTTCCTGTAACCCCTTTTCCCCCCCCACAATACACCATGAAACAAAAACTGGAAATCCTCCGCAGCCGCTGCGTGCCCCTGCCCCTGGATAATGTGGATACCGACCAGATCATCCCCGCACGCTACCTGAAGGAAACCACCCGGGAGGAAAGCTTCTTCGGAAAACATCTCTTCCAGGATTGGAGATATCGCCCCGACGGCACCCCCAATCCCGATTTCGTCCTCAACAACCCCCGCTACAGCGGAGAAATCCTCCTGGCCGGACGCAACTTCGGCTCCGGCTCCAGCCGGGAGCACGCCGCTTGGGCCGTGGCCGGATATGGCTTCCGGGCCGTGGTGGCCAGCTCTTTCGCCGATATCCATAAGCAAAACGAGCTGAATAACTTCGTTCTCCCCGTCACCGTCCCCCAAGACTTCCTGGACAAGCTGGTGGCCCTGGTGCAGGAACACCCGGAAACCCAGGTGGAAATCCATCTCCCCCACCAGACCATCTCCGTCCTCCACGTCCCCGAACTCCAGGAACACTTCGAAATCAACGCCTACAAGAAACACTGCTTCCTCCACGGACTGGATGACATCGACTACCTGCTCACCTGCAAGAATCTGGTGGAGCAGTGGGAGGCCGCCCGGGGCTGAAGACAAGAACAAGGAGTGTCAATCACAATGGACTTCAAAATCGCAGTATTGGCCGGGGATGGCATCGGCCCGGAAATCTCTCTTTGGGGCGTGAAGGTCATGGAGGCAGTCTGCCACCGCTTCGGACATCAGGTCTCCTTCCAGGAAGCCCTCTGCGGCGCCGCCGCCATCGACAAGGTGGGCGACCCCTTCCCCCAGAAAACCCTCCAGGTCTGCCAACAGGCTGACGCCGTCCTCTTCTCCGCCGTGGGAGACCCCAAATACGACCAGGATCCCAATGCCAAGGTGCGCCCGGAACAGGGGCTCCTGGCCATGCGCAAGCAGCTGGGACTCTTCGCCAACATCCGCCCCGTCCAAACCTTCCCCAGCCTCCTCCATCACTCCCCCTTGAAACCCGAACTGGTGAAAGACGCCGATTTCGTCTGCATCCGGGAACTCACCGGAGGAATGTACTTCGGAGAAAAATACCAGGACGAGGAAAAGGCCTACGACACCAATCTCTACCACCGCCATGAGGTGGAACGCATCCTCAAGGTGGCCTTCGACTACGCCCAAAAACGCCGGGGACACCTCACTGTGGTGGACAAGGCCAATGTCCTGGCCTCCAGCCGGCTCTGGCGCAAAATCGCCCAGAAAATGGCCCCCCAACACCCCGAGGTCCAAACGGATTTCATGTACGTGGACAACGCCGCCATGCGCATGATCCAGGATCCCCGCTTCTTCGATGTGATGGTCACCGAAAATACCTTCGGGGATATTCTCACCGATGAAGGCTCCGTCATCAGCGGCTCCATGGGACTGCTCCCCTCCGCCTCCATCGGCACCGGAACCCCCGTCTTCGAACCCATCCACGGCTCCTGGCCCCAGGCCGCCGGAAAAAATCTGGCCAACCCCCTGGCTCAAATCCTCTCCGTGGCCATGCTCTTCGAACACTTCGGCTGCCAAAAAGAGGGACAGGCCATCCGACAGGCCGTGAACGCCTCCCTGGACGCCAATGTCCGCACCCCCGAAATCCAGGTGGAGGGAGCCCCCCACTACGGAACCCGGGAAGTGGGCGCCTGGATCACCGAATATCTCCAAAAATAACGGAACATCCCCCCCGCCCGCAAGCGGGGGGGTAGAGGGTCTAGAGAGATTGCTTCCTCAAATAGAAGTGCGGGGGGCAGGAACCGCCCCGACCTGCTCTCTGTGCGCTGGCGTAGCGGCGTTTCCGTGCCCTCCGTGTTAAACCTCCGTGTGCCCGTGCAGGCGCCGAAGGTTTCGCTAACGCTTCACCCCCGGCGCATAGGCCTGTCCTGCCACCCCTGCCGGGGTTCGGATTCGATTTTTGGCCTTGCCGGGGGTTTCGGTCGGGCCTTTGGCCCTCCCTTCACCCCCGTCTAGCGATCCTCCCACCCCTACGGGGTTCAGGAGGATTGCCCCCCGTCCCCCTACAGGGGGGGAAGGGTATAGCCCCAATCCCCGGGCGGAACGTGCGGATAGCACGGACCGCACCTCCGTGGCTTCCGT
>JAEDMH010000128.1 GCA_016303095.1 Lentisphaeria bacterium
TCTAGAATCCCCCCGCTTGCGGGGGACGGGGGGCAATCCTCATGAACCTTCCCCTGGGAGGGTGGCAGGCGGGGAAAGAGGGGATATTTTTATCGGGATTGCCTGTCCTACCGATCTTTCCTTCCTCCTTTCTTTCCTCCGCCATGTCTTCTTCCCGTTCTTCCGTCTTGGATGCCACTGCTCCGGTGGTTTTGGTGACGGGGGGAGGGCGTCGTCTGGGGGCGGAGTTTTGCCGTGCCTTTTCCGCCGCTGGGTGGCGTGTGGTGATTCATTGTTGTCATTCCCTGGGGGATGCCCAGGCTCTTGCCGAGGAGTTGGGGGGGCGGGAGCGGGCCCAGGTGATATCGTCGGATTTTCTCACCTGCGTGCCGGAGGAGGTGATGGAGCGGGCGGCCTCCTGCTTTGGGCGTCTGGATGGTCTGGTGAACAACGCCTCCTCCTATCATCGCCGGGGGTTGTTGGAGGTCGCTTCCCAGGAATGGGAAGAGGATTTTCGCCTGAATTTCCAGGTGCCCTTTGCCCTGATGCGTGCCTTTGCCCGGCGGGGCGCTCCCGGGGCGATCCTCAATCTCCTGGATGGGCGCTGGGAGAAGGAAGATCCCTCTTGCGCTGCCTATCTTCTGGCCAAGAAGACCCTGGCGGAGGCCACGGGGCTTTGCGCCTTCGCCTGGGGAAAATTGGGCATCCGGGTCAATGGATTGGCTCCGGGGCTGGTACGTCCCCCGGAGGGCGTCCCTTTAGCGGCCATGGAACCCCTTCTGGCGAACCTGCCCCTCTCCCGGCGGGTGACGGAGGGGGAATTGGCGAGGGCGGCCCTCCTGCTCATGGAAACTCCCTCCCTGACCGGGGTGATTCTCCCGGTGGATGGAGGGATGCATCTTCATGGCATGCCCATCAAGGAAAAGGAGAATCCCCAATGAGTCGTTGCCTTTTCTCTCTCCTGCTTCTTCTCGGCCTATGTCCCCTTCTTCTGAAGGGGGAGCTTCGCCAAAGCCCCATCTCGCCTGAGGACTACCAGCGTAATCTGGTGGACTACCAGCAGGAGTCCGCCCAGCTTTCCGCCCTGCAGTGGCAATATGGCGTGAAGGAGCGGGAACGCCAGCGGGAACGCCAGGCAGAGGAGGAGGCTTTGGAGCGTCTTCGGGAGGAGAAGGCGGCCCTCTTGCGTCGCCGGGAGGCCTTGGCCCAGGAGAAAGCGGCCTGGGAGGGGAAGTGCCGGGGGGAGGAGGAGGCCTTAGGGCGTCTGGCTCCCGCAGGTCTTTCCGCCTTGCAGGAGGAGGGGAGGGCATTGGCTGCCCAGGAGGCCCGGAGTCGGACTCTGACGTTTTCCCGGGAATTTCTGGTGGGTCCGGATGGGCGTCAGCGGGAGTTCCAGGTGCTCTATCTGGGGATTAGTCGGTGCTGGATGGCGAATTTTGCCGCCAAAATGGGGGGCTATGGGATTTGGAATGAGGCAGCGGGCCTTTGGGAACACCATTGGGACGAATCGCTCCTCCCTTCCCTTCAGGAAATTTTCTCCCAGGGGGGAGGCAAGGCCGCCAGAACCTGGGAACTGCCGCTATGAAATCCATGCCGCGCATGCTGCTTTGGCTTTGCCTCTGCTTGGGAAGCCTTCTTCCTGCCCAGCAAAGGACGCTGGTGGACGGAGAACCCTTGTTACAGAAACTCTCTGCCCTGCGCCAGGACCGGAAGGAATGGGAGCAGAAGGAGGCTCAGAGCCAGGAAGCCCACGAGAGCCGCTTGGCGGAGTTGCGCCGACAGGAGGAAGCCCTGCGCCAGGAGAGCCACACCTTGGCCGAAGAAGTCGCCGCCATGGAGAAACAGGTGGCGGAATTGCGCCGCCAACATCAAGAGCTCCAGGCCAGTCGCCAAAGGGCGGAAGAGCTCCTCTCGACTTGGCGAAGCCGGGAGGATGTCCCGGAAATCCCCCTGGAACAGGTCATGGAGCATCGCCGGGAGAGCCTTGCCCGACGGCGCCGCGCCCTGCCGGAGGCCGGAGTGGTGCTGACGCCTGAGGGACTCCAGGAAGAGGGACTCCTTCTGCCCTTCGGGGAATTTGGCTACTTCGCCAACGAACGGGAAGCGGGAATCGCCTTCCCAGAGGAGGCGGGGCTTTCCTCCCTGCGCCTCTGCCGTCCCTCTCCGGTGCTCCAGGAACGGATTCGCCAGCGCCTTTCTTCCCCGGAGGGGACAGTCCTGTCCTTGCCCGTCTCCCTGACGGGGCCGGCGGGCTTTGCGGTGCCTCCCCGCCAGAATCTGTGGGGGCATTTCCGTCAGGGGGGAGTGGTGATGATTCCCCTGGGGATTTTGGCCTGGCTCTGCCTGGCGGTGCTCTTGGAGCGCATGGCCTTCTATGCCCGGCATGGCTGCGCCAAGGAAGCCCGTAGACTCCGGGAGAGCCTGGACGCTCTGACGCCAAAGGAGCGGCAGGAACGACAAGTGGAGATGGCCCAGGGCCGCCTGAGCCGGGCCAAACGAGGACTCTCTCTCTTGGCGGTCTCCGCCTCCGTAGCCCCTCTCCTGGGACTCTTGGGAACAGTGACCGGCATGATTCGCACCTTCCAGCAGATTAGCCTCCATGGCACAGGAGATCCCCGTCTGCTGGCCGGCGGCATCTCCGAGGCCCTGGTCACCACGGAGGCGGGACTCCTGGTGGCCATTCCCGCCATGCTTTTCCATGCCTGGTGCGTCCGCCGAAATCGCCGTCTGGCGGCTCTCCTGGAGCGGGAACTGACCCAGGAGTAAAGGAGGGAACCATGCCGCAGCATCGTCTGGAGAACCATCTCCTGCAGGAGGCAGAGGAGGAGGTGCAAGTCAACATCTCTCCCCTGGTGGACATGGTGTTCCTCCTCCTGATTTTCTTCATGGTCACCAGCGTCTTCACCCGCCAGGGAGCCCTTCCCGTGACGCTCCCTCAGGCGTCCTCTCCCCCAACGACCGCCGACAACACCGCCCTGTGCCTCACCCTGACGTCGGAGGGAGGACTCCTCTGGGAAGGAGAAGCCATCCCCTGGCATGAACTGCGCCCCCGGGTGGAAGAAGCCCTGGCCCTCCGAAAACGCCCCATTCTTCTCCTGGCGGACCAGGGAAGCCCCACGGGAAAGACCGTGGAGGCCCTGGAACAATGCCGACTGGCGGGCGCAACCCAACTCTCCTTGGGAACCCAAAGCCCCCCCACTTCACGGTCTTCTGGTTTCTGATTTCTTTATAACATATTGATAATGAATTAGTTATAACATTATGCATTCCATCAGCTACCACAATCACAGCACCTGGAGCGACGGCACGGCCTCCATCCGGGAGATGGCCTTGGCGGCGAAGGCGGCGGGGCTTTCCGAGTTTGGCATCAGCGACCATTTGGTGGTGGCGCCCCGGGGATTCTACCAGGATTCCCGTCGCTGGTCCATGGGGTTGAATCTCCTGGAGGGATATTGCCAGGAGGCTCTGGAGGTGGCCCAGGAGGTGGATTGCCCCACGTTTCACATGCGTCTAGGGCTGGAGGTGGATTTTTTCCCCGAGACCTGGGAGAAGGTGGCGGGATTGCTGGCCCGCCTTCCCTTGGATTATGTCATTGGGGCGGTGCATTTTGTAGATGGCTTTCCCGTGGATGCCTCGGCGGAGTATTGGCACCGTCTTTCCCCGGAGGAGCAACGCAGAATCTGGCGTCGCTACGGGGAGCTGGTCACTCAGTGCGCCCGACTTTTTCCCTGCCAGTGGCTGGCCCATCTGGATCTTCCCAAGCTCTTCCAGGTGCCTCCTCCTCCGGAGGCCGTGGAATGCCTGGCCTCCTTGCTCCAGGAAGGGGGGGGGCGGGGACTCTGCATCGAGATCAACACGGCAGGAAGGGACAAGCCCTGCCACCAATTCTATCCCTCCCCGGAACTCCTCCAGGTGGCGGTTCAGTCTGGCGTGGGGATTTTGGCCAGCGCCGATGGCCATGCCGTCTCCCAAGTGGCCCGGCATTTTCAGGAGATCCCGGCCCTCTTCGCGGCACTGGGGGTGACCCGGACTCCCTGCTTCCAAAAGCGCCAGCGGATTTGGCATTCCCTGGGGGAGGAGGCTCCCCGGAGGGAGGGGTGATCCCATGTTCTTCCTGGTTCTGGCAGCCCTTCTTTTTCCCGCCCTGGTGGTGACGGTTCTGGCTGGCAATGGGGGGGTCTCTCTCCCCCTGCTGCCCGCCGTCTCCTTTGTCTTTGCCCTGCGAGGCGGGGCAGGGCGCACGCTCCTTCTGGCGCTGCCTGCCGCCAGCCTCCTGGATGCCCTCTGGATGCGGGAACGCCCCGTCCAGACGCTGGCGGTGCTGCTTCTTCTGTGGGCGGCCCACGGTTGGCGAAAGTGGGGCAGACTGGATTCCCTCAGCACCGTAGTGACGGCAGGAACTGCTGTGGGACTCTGCACCTGGGGATGCCATCTGCTGATGCCGGGAAGGCTCTCGGTGGTCCAGCTGCTGGTCACCCTCGCCTGGTCCCTGCTCCTGGTGCCTCTCCTGGTATGGCTCCAGGAAAAACTTCTGGAACGTCGCCTCCTCAGCGCATGGCAGGAAGAGGGGGAGCGGGGAGCGTGAATCCCTAGACCGGAGACAAGAACGTGGCCGGAACAGAGAAACGCCAAGAGGAGACCACAGGCCCCGTCTCCCCGGAAATGATCCGGGGACGGAGCCTTTTCTGCGCTGTCGCAGTGCTGGTTCTTATGCTTTTGCTGCTGCTCCGGCTCTGGCAAGTCCAAGTGCTTTCCGGACCGGAACTCCAGGCCCGGGCCCGGCGCCAGGCCATCCGACCCGTGCGCTTGAATCCTGTCCGGGGACGCATCCTGGATGCCGCCGGAATCCCCCTGGCGGAAAACGAAGACCGCTACGACCTGGTCTTCTATGTCTCCGAAATGCGACAGCCCGGGCGCCAAAACCGCACCATCGAATATGTCCTGACCCAGGAACGGATTCTGGCCAGCTATCTGGGACGCCCCTCCCGTCTGCAGCGCAATGCCGTGGTGACCCAGCTGACCCGTCGCCCTGTGCTGCCCCTGACGGTCTTCCAGGGTCTGACTCCCCAGGAATTGGTGGTCTTCCATGAACTCCTGCCCATGCCTCCTGGGGTGGAGGTGCGTCCTGTGCCCCAACGCCGCTACCCCCAGCCGGGACTGGCCAGCCATGTGCTGGGATATACGGGAAGAAGCCAGCCGGATGGCAGCGATGTGATGGAGGATTTGCCCCGGCTCTACGCCACGGCGGAGGTGCGGGGCAAGAGTGGCCTGGAAAAGGCATTCGACTCCGAACTGGCGGGAAAGCCCGGAGTGGAACTCCTCCTGGTGGATCCTGTGGGCTATGCCCGGCAGGTCATCGGAGAACGGCGCCCCCCGGAAAATGGCCAGGAACTCCAGCTCTCCCTGGACAGCCAGGCCCAGGCGGCGGCGGAAAAGGCGTTGGAGGGACATGTGGGCGCCCTGGTGGTGGTGGAGGTCCACACCGGCGCCGTGGTGGCCCTGGCCTCCGCTCCTACATTCAATCTGGCGGAACTCTCCTCCGCCCGTCTGGGGGAAATGCTGAAGGACGAGAAAAACCGCCCCATGTTCAACCGAGCCACCCAGGGCACCTACACCCCGGGCTCTATCGTGAAACCCCTGGTGGCCCTGGCCGCCCTGGAAGAACTGCCGGAGGAAACCCTGGAGGAATATGAGTGCACGGGACGCTACCTCCTGGGAAATACCGCCATCCGATGCGCACAGCGCTACGGCCACGGCCTGGTGGATCTCCCCCGGGCCATCCGGGTCTCCTGCAACCCCTATTTTATCTGGCTGGGACTGAAGTTGGGCATCGACCGACTGGGAGAGTACATGAAGGAGGCGGGCTTCGGGGAAAAGACCGGCCTGGAAATTCCAGAAGGGGCGGGCATCGCCCCCCAACGGGAGGTGGCTCGACGACTCTGGCGACGAAATTGGCTGGCCATTGACACCGCCTACGCCTCCATCGGACAAGGGGCCATCACCATTACTCCCCTCCAAGCCGCCCTCTATGCCGCCGCTCTGGCCAATGACGGCATCCTCTACCAGCCCCACCTCCTCCAACGCATCCTTACCCCAGAGGGAAAGGTGCTCCAGGAAACCGCCCCCCGCATCCGCCGAAGAATCTCCGCCTCCCCGGAAACCTTCATCCTAGTCCGGGAGGCCATGCGACAGGCGGTGGAGGAACGGGAGGGGGGAGCCACCGGCCTCCAAATCCCCGGACTTCCCGTGGCCGCCAAAACCGGCACCGCCGAAGTGGGAAATGGGGCCAACCGACATAAGAATACCTGGGTCATCGCTTTCCTCCCCGCCGATGAACCCAAATACGCCCTGGCGTGCGTCATCGAACGGGGAGACAGCGGAGGCAAGACCGCCGTCCCCGTGGCCGCCCAATTCCTGAAATCCTGGCTCTTGGCGGAATAACCACACCACACGGAGAGGGAAACACGGAGCACACGGAAACGCCGGCAAGCCGGCGCACGGAGTTCACGGAGGGCTCTCTTTGCGGGATGGGGGCGTTTCGGCCGCCGGTGCCCGTCGGCCTTGTTGTTCC
>JAEDMH010000129.1 GCA_016303095.1 Lentisphaeria bacterium
GCCGCTCCTGCCGTTGCTGCGGGAGAAGGGGCGCCCCTCTCTCCCCGGGCTCGCCGCTTTGTGGCGGAGCATCCCTTTGTGATGGGCGCCATTGCCGGAAGCGGAGCCCAGGGACGCATCATGGAGAAGGATGTGATGGCCGCCTACCAGACCAGTCCCCATCTGACTCCCGCCGCGGCCGCCATGGTGGCCGCCGGCGCGAAGGTGCCTCCTGCCGGCACTGGCCCCCAGGGAGAAATCACCGCCGAGGATGTGGAGAACTTCTCCAAGGGAATCGCTCCCGCCGCGCCCGCTCCTGCCGCCACTGTTGCGCCTTCCGCCGCTGTTGCCGCCGCGGCGCCTGCCCTCCAGGATGAGGATGTGGTGACGGAGAAGCCCTTCAGCCGGATTCGCGGGGTCATTGCCAAGCGTCTCCAGGAATCTCTCCAGACCATGGCCCAGTACACCCTCAACTGCGAGGCGGACGTCACCGGGCTTCTGGCCTTGCGGAAGAAGATCAAGGCCGCTGGCGAGAAGCTGGGTCTGGCCAACATCAACATTGGCGACATGGTGATGTATGCGGTGATCAAGACGTTGCAGGAGGTGCCGGAGCTCAACGGCGAGTTTGCTGACAACGTGGTGAAGCTCCACAGCGCCGTCCACATGGGCTTTGCCTGCGATACGCCCAAGGGCCTGCTGGTGCCCGTGCTCCATCATTCCCAGAAGATGAGCCTGGCCGAGATGTGCCGTCAGGTGAAGAGCCTGGCCAAGGCCGCCAACGCCGGCAATCTGGCTCCCGACCTGATGAACGGGGCCACCTTCACGGTCTCCAATCTGGGCTCCTTCGGGGTCATCAACTTCACCCCCGTGATCTCCGCTCCCCAGATCGCCATGCTGGGCGTGGGCAAGACCCTCCTGCGTCCCGTCCGCCAGGCCGATGGCTCCATCGCCTATCGGGACTATATGCAGTTCTCCCTGACCATGAACCACATGGTGGTGGATGGCGCGCCCGGCGCCCGCTTCCTCCAGACCCTGTGCGCCAACATCGAAAACTTCGAGCTGATCTGCATTGCCCGGTAGCGTCTCCCTTCCTAAAGCCCGGGAGGGAGGACGGAGGAACTCCTCCCCTCTCTCCCCCCTTTTTTCCACAATCCTAGGAGAGTTTTCCCATGTATGATTTGATGGTCATCGGCGCCGGTCCCGGCGGATACGAGGCGGCCGCCTACGCCGCCCGGCATTTCCACAAGAAGGTCGTCCTCTTTGAAAAGCAGGAATTGGGCGGCACCTGTCTGAACGTGGGGTGCATCCCCACCAAGACCTTCATGCGCTCTGTCAAAAGCTTGGAGGAGTGCCAGGAGGCGGCGGTCTACGGCGTGAAGAACGAGGCCAAGCCCGTGCTGGACATGGCCGCCGTGCAGGCCCGGAAGCAGAAGGTGGTCTCCCAGCTGGTGCGCGGCGTGGCCGCCCTGGAGAAAGGCGCCGGCGTGGAAGTGGTGAAGGCCCAGGCCAAAATCCTGGCTCCCGGAAAGATCGAGGCCGACGGCAAAGTCTATGAAGGCGCCAACATCCTTCTGGCCACCGGCTCCGTCCCCGCCGCTCCTCCTATCCCCGGACTGCGGGACAATCCTCTGGTGCTGGATTCCACCGGCATCCTGGCCCTGGACAAGCTCCCCAAGGCCCTGGTGGTCATCGGCGGCGGCGTCATCGGACTGGAGTTCGCCAATTTCTTCCATGCGGCAGGCACCCAGGTCTCCATCGTGGAGATGATGCCCAAGATCGCCCCTGTGGTGGATGACGAAATCGGACAGCAGCTCCATAAGGAACTCACCCGGGCCGGCATCGCCATCCACCTCAATTGCAAGGTGGTGAAGATCGAGGGCTCCACCCTCCATTATCTGGATCCCGAGGGCAAGGAGCAACAGGTCACCGGAGACTATGTGCTCAACGCCACGGGACGCCGCCCCGTGACCCAGGATCTGGGCCTGGAGGCCCTGAAGGTGGACATGAACCGGAAGGGCGTGGTCACCGACGAGTTCGGCAAAACCAGCGTGCCCGGCCTCTGGGCTTGCGGCGACGTGACGGGCCGCTGCCTGCTGGCCCATGCCGCCACCCGGGAAGGCGTGGTGGCCGTGAACAACATGTTCGGGGTGGCGGACCGCATGACCTACAAGGCCATTCCCTCGGTGATCTTCACCCATCCCGAGGTGGCCCAGGTGGGCGCCACGGAGCAGGAACTGAAGGCCAAGGGCATCGCCTACCGGAAGGTGGTCCAGCCCATGGCCATGGCCGGGCGCTTCCTGGTGGATTATGCCGGCAAGAGCGGCACCGTCAAGGTTCTGGTCAGCGAAAAGTATGGCCAGGTGCTGGGCGTCCATGCCATCGGCGGCTGCGCCGGCGAGTTCATCTGCGCGGCCAGCGCCATGGTGGGCCAGGAAATGACGGTGGACACGGTCCAGCGCATCGTCTTCCCCCATCCCACCGTCTCCGAATCCATCCGGGAGGCCGTCCTCCACGCCTAGGGCCTCTCTTCTTCCCCGGGGACGGTGGCTCATCCGTCCCCCTTTCCCCTTTTTCCTGTTCTCACACTCCATCCCCAACCGCTGCATAGCAAGGATTCCGTTCCCATGACCAAAGCATTGGAAATTCGTCCGGAGGACTGGTTCAAACCCGGCTTCATCCACTTCGAGGATATTCCGGTCTGCCAATACAAGAAGACCATCGCCCAGGAAAAGAAGAACTACACCAAGGAAGATTTCCTGGCCATCTACCATGACATGCTGGTGTGCCATGATTTCGAGACGGTGATCAACGAGATCAAACTCCAGGGCAAATACGAGGATGTGAGCTACAAGCATCCTGGCCCCGCCCACCTCTCTCTGGGACAGGCCGCCACCGCCGTGGGCGCCGCCTATCATCTGGACATGAACGATTTCACCTTCGGCAGCCACCGCTCCCACTCCGAGATTCTGGCCAAGGGACTCTCCGCCATCCGGAAGCTGGATGACGCCGCCCTCCAGAAGGTCATGGAGGAGTTCTTCGGCGGCGCCACTCTGAAGGTGGTCCAGGAACACTGCAAGTGCTCCACCGTGAAGGAATTGGCCCGGCACTTCCTGGTCTACGGCGCCTATGCCGAAATCTTCGCCCGGGTCACCGGCTTCAACAAGGGCTGGGGCGGCTCCATGCACTGCTTCTTCACCCCCTTCGGCATCTATCCCAACAACGCCATCGTGGGCGGCAGCGGCCCCGTGGCCCCCGGCGCCGCTCTCTTCAAGCTGGTGAACGACCGCAAGGGCATCGTCCTGTGCAATATCGGCGACGCCTCCTTCGGCTGCGGCCCTGTCTGGGAAGGTCTCATGTTCTCCGCCATGGGACAGTTCAAGACGCTCTGGAAGGAAAAGGGATTCAAGGGACTCCCCATCCTCTTCAACTGCTCCGACAACGCCTACGGCATGGGCGGCCAGACCGCCGGCTCCTCCAAGGAGAAGTATCTGGGAGAGACCATGGGCTTCGGGCAGCTGGCCCGCATCGGCGCCGGCGTGGATCCCGATCAAATGTTTGCGGAACGGGTCAACGGCTATGATCCCCTGGCCGTGGCCGACGCCGTGAAACGCCAGAAGGAGCACCTCCTCAAGGGCGAGGGCCCCGCGCTCCTGGATGTGGCTACCTACCGCATCGGCGGACACTCCCCCTCCGACGCCTCCAGCTACCGCACCAAGGAAGAACTGGACATCTGGAAGGACTTCGACGCCATCCGCCAGTACAAGGAGAAGCTGGTGATGGCCAAGGTGATCACCGAACAGGAGGCCGCCCAGACCGAAAAGCAGGTCCACGACTTGGTGAAGGAGATGTTCATCCTCTCCATCGACAAGGAGATCTCTCCCTACGAAACCATGGATTCCATGTTCATCGAGTCCGTGATGTTCTCCAACAAGAAGCTGGAAAGCTGCGACGAAACCCGGAAGGGAGACGCCGACTTCCTCCAGCCCCTGGCCGAGAACGAGCAGTTCAAGAAGATCCAGAAGAAGCAGCGCTTCTACGCCGACGCCACCGGCAAGCCCTACTCCTCCATGCTGGTCTACAACATCTGCGACGCCGTCTTCGAGGCCATGACCCATCGCTTCTCCCAGGATCCCACCATGGTGGCCTTCGGAGAGGACAACCGGGACTGGGGCGGCGCCTACGCCTGCTACCGGGGCCTGACGGAACTGCTCCCCTACCACCGCTTCTTCAACTCCCCCATCTCCGAGGCCGCCATCATCGGCGCCGCCGTGGGATATGCCCTGGCTGGCGGACGGGCTGTGGCGGAAATCATGTACTGCGACTTCATCGGACGCTGCGGTGACGAGCTCTTCAACCAGCTCTCCAAGTGGCAGGCCATGTCCGGCGGCGTCCTCCGGATGCCCGTGGTGGTCCGCATCTCCGTGGGCTTCAAGTATGGCGCCCAGCACTCCCAGGATTGGTCCAGCATCTTCAACCACATCCCCGGCCTGAAGGTGATCTACCCCGTCACTCCCTACGACGCCAAGGGACTCCTCAACAGCGCCCTCTCCGGCACCGATCCCGTCATCTGCCTGGAGTCCCAGCAGTGCTACAAGCACGGCGAGATGTTCCACGAGGGCGGCGTGCCCACCGGATACTACGAGATCCCCATCGGGGAGCCCGATGTGAAGAAGACCGGCAAGGACCTGACCATCATCACCCTGGGACCCATCCTGTACAAGGCCCTGGACGCCGCCAAGGAACTGGCCAAGTACGGCGTGGATGCCGAGATCATCGACCTGCGCTCCATCAACCCGCTGAACTACGACAAGCTGGTGGAGTCCGTGAAGAAGACCGGCAAGGCCATCCTGCTGAACGAGGCCGTGGAACGGGGCAACGTGATGCAGAATGTGGCCGCCAATCTCACCCAGCTGGCCTTCGACTCCCTGGATGCCCCCATCGCCGTGGTGGGTAGCCGGAACTGGGTCTCTCCCGCCGCCGAGCTGGAGAGCAAGTTCTTCCCCCAGGTGAGCTGGATCCTGGACACCATCCACGAACGCATCATGCCCCTGAAGGGATACACTCCCAGCATCAATCGCACTCTGGGCGAACTGAGCCGCACCGCGCGCCTGGGCGTGTAATCCTCGGCTGCCCTCTCTCCGGACGTCTTCCCCACCTTCCTTCCTCTCTCGCCCCGCTCCTGGGGACAAGAGAGGAAAGGGGGAGGCCCCGATGAACAGGGAAGGACATTCTCTCAGGGGAGGGCGCTTTGCGTTCTCCCCTTCTTTGTTCCCTCCTCTTCTCCCCATGGATGCCGCAATCACCTATCGTGTCCCCTATGCGGACACGGATCAGATGGGATTCGTCTACTACGGAAACTATCTGGTCTTCTTCGAACGGGCCAGAAACGAATTGATGCGAAGCCTGGGCTTCACCTACCGGGAACTGGAAAGCCTGGGGGTGGGACTCCCTGTCATCGAGGCCTCCCTCAAGTATCATATCCACGCCCAATATGACGATCTGCTCACCATCCGGGCAAGGGTGGCCGACTTCTCCGGCATCCGGGTCCGGGTGGACTGCCAGGTGCTCCGGGAGGATAAACTCCTGGTGGAAGGATGGACACGACACGCATTCATGGATCTGAAAACCGGACGCCCCGCACGGGTGCCTCTCATTATGCAGGAAAAACTCCGACAGTTCGTCGGTGCCGAAACCAAAGAGTGATTCGCTTCCTCGCTCCCATTCAACGCAGACTCAATTCCCCTCTTTCTCTTTTGACGATGTTGAAAACCTTCCTCCTCCTCCTGGCGCTTCTCCTTTGCTGCTCTTGCGCCTCTATCATTTCCGAGTCCGTCTATCCTGTGGCTCTGTGTTCCTCCCCTGCAGGAGCAAAATACGAGTTGAAGAACAAGTATGGCTTGACCATCTCTGCAGGTAGAACGCCCGCTGTCGTCTCCCTGGATGCGAGCAATGGATTCTTCTCCCGCGCCCACTATCAGTTTTTCTGCTACTCGGAAGATGGCAAGACGGTTACCCAGATGCCCATTAACGCCTCGTTGGATGGCTGGTATGTGGGTAACATTCTCTTTGGGGGACTCATCGGTTGTCTGATTGTGGATCCTGCCACCGGCGCTATGTGGAAACTTCCGGAAACGGTCTATGCCTCTCTCCCGGCAGATGCGGTTGCTCCTTCTCCTGGAGCCATTCCGTCTCCTTCTCTTCCCGTTTCCCCCCAATAGGGAAGAAGAGGTAAGCAACGGGAATTTCTCCTAATCGCTCCCTCTCTTGCAATCCAGGCTCTTCTTGTCATATTAAGTCGCTTTCCGCAAGGAGGGGGAGAAACGAAAATTCTTTTGGGGAGAGATGGCTGAGTGGTCTATGGCATCGGTCTTGAAAACCGACGAGGGGCAACCCTCCGTGGGTTCGAATCCCACTCTCTCCGCCA
>JAEDMH010000130.1 GCA_016303095.1 Lentisphaeria bacterium
GGGCACGGAAACGCCGCTATGCGGCGCACGGAAGACACGGAGAGGCGGGACCTGCCCCCCGCACGTCCCGCCCGGGGAGGTTTTCTAGATCTCTAGAACCTCTAGAACCTCTAGCTTTTCCCCCCTCTAGCCCTTGGGAGAGGGGTTATTTTAGGGTTTCTCTCCCTCCTTTTTCCGTCCTTTTGGTTTTGGATTTTCCCTCATGTCTCCTGCCGTCTCCCTGCAAGACACCATTTGCGCCCCGGCCACCGCTCCTGGTGGTGCGGTGTCGATTCTCCGGCTTTCCGGTCCCCAGAGTCTTTCGGTGGCCCGGCGGCTCTGGAGCGGGGAGCGGGATCTGGGGGCGCCGGAGAATGCCCGGCGGCTTCTCTTGGGGCGTTTAGGGGACGAGGCGTCGGGCTCCTGTCTGGATGCTTCCTGTCTTGCCGTCTTCATGCCGGGTCCCCGGAGCTACACGGGGGAGGATGTGGTGGAGTTTCATCTGCACGGGGGAGCGATGGCGGCCCGTCTGGCCTGCCAGGCCATCCTTTCCTGCGGGGTGCGGGCGGCGGAGGCAGGCGAGTTCACCCGTCGGGCCTTCCTTCACGGGAAGGTGGATTTAACCCAGGCGGAGGCGGTGGCGGATTTGGTCTCCGCCGAGTCGGAGCAAGCCCTGCTTTTGGCCAACCGCCAGCTTTCCGGCGTCTTGGGCAAAGAGATTCAGCGTCACTACGACCAGCTCACCCTCCTGCTCTCCGAGGTGGAATCCCGTCTGGATTTTCCGGAGGAAGAATTGGACTGGATGCCGCCGGAGCGGGTGTCGGGCGCCCTGGAGGCTTGTCGCCAGGAGCTCCAGCGTCTGGCGGAGAGCCGCCGGGAAGGGGAACTGTTGCGCCATGGCGCCAGATTGGTCATTGCCGGCGCCCCCAATGTGGGGAAATCCAGCCTCCTGAACCTGCTGCTGGGACGGAACCGGGCCATCGTCTCCCCCATCCCCGGCACCACCCGGGATACGGTGGAGGCGGATTTCCTCCTCCAGGGCATCCCCATCCATGTGGTGGACACCGCCGGCGCCCGGCAGACTGACGACCCGGTGGAGCAGGACGGCATCTCCCGGGCCCGGGAAGCCGCCGCCCAGGCGGACGCCATCCTCTGGCTGGTGGACGCCGCCCGTCCCCGGGAGACCGCCTGGCCCCAATGGCCCCATCAGGGTCTCCTGTTGATCGTCGCCAACAAATGCGATCTGGCGGACCCGCCCCCGGGCATGCTTCCCCTCTCCGCCGCCACCGGCCAGGGCCTGGAGCTTCTTCGGGAGGAGCTGGCCCGTCAACTCCTGGACACCCAAGCCCAGGACGCCGCCCGGGCCACCGTGGCCGTAAGCGCCCGGCATGGCCAGCTGCTGGTGGATGCCGCCCGGGCCCTGGCCGAGGCCTGTCCCCTGGTGGAATCCCAGGAATGGGCGCTGGCCGCCATTCCTCTGCGCCAAGCCATCGCCGCCCTGGGAGGCATCACGGGACAAACCGTGGACCCGGATGTCCTGGACACCATCTTTCACCGCTTCTGCATCGGAAAATGACACACTATCAACAGGACGAGCTATTCTTCCTCCCGGAAGAGCCCCAGGCCTCTTCCCCGGAAGATTCCACCCTCCGGGAACAGGCGGAAGCCCTCCGCGCCCAAATCCGACACCACGACCAGCTCTACTACCTGGAGGCCGCCCCGGAAATCTCCGACCAGGAATATGACCGCCTTTATCGGCAACTCCGGGAACTGGAAGGCCAGCACCCGGAACTGGTCACCCCTGATTCCCCCACCCAGCGCATGCACGGCGGCACCCTGGAGGGATTCCAGACAGTGGAACACACCCTCCCCATGCTCTCCCTGGAAAACACCTACAACGCCGCCGACCTGGAACGCTTCCATGAAAGCGTCCTCCGGGGACTCCAAGGAGAAGCCCCCCTCTATGTGGTGGAACCGAAAATCGACGGCATCTCCATCGCCGTCCGCTACGTCAACGGCGTCTTCACCCAGGCCGTCACCCGGGGAAATGGACGCCAGGGAGACGATGTGACGGAAAATGTGCGCACCATCCCCTCCGTCCCCCTCCGTCTCGCCACCCCCAATCCCCCCCCTTTCTTCGAGGCCCGAGGGGAATGCTATCTGCCCCGGGCAGGCTTTGCCCGGCTGAACCAGCGGCGTCAGGAGGAGGGCCTGGAGCCCTTCGCCAACGCCCGGAACGCCACCGCCGGCTCCGTGAAGCTCCTAAACTCCCGGGAGGTGGCCACCCGCCCTCTGGACATCCTCTTCTATGCCCAGGGACAGATGGAGGGAATCGAGATTTCCTCCCAGCAACAGCTCCTGGAGACCTTCCACGCCTTCGGCCTCAAGACCCAGAAGTGGCGGCGCACCGCCCGGAATTTCCAGGAAATCCAGGAGGCCATCCAGGAACTGGACCAGATTCGGGGAGAGATGCCCTACGACACCGACGGAGCCGTCATCAAGGTGGACTCCTTCCGGCAGCGGGAGATTCTGGGCATGAGCGCCAAAGCCCCCTGCTGGGCCAAAGCCTACAAATACGAGCCGGAGCGGGCCGCCACTCGCCTGAAGGCCATCACCATCCAGGTGGGGCGCACGGGGGTCCTCTCCCCCGTGGCGGAGCTGGAGCCCGTCCCCCTCTCCGGCTCCACCATTGCCCGGGCCACCCTCCACAACGAGGATGAGATCGCCCGGAAGGACATCCGGGTGGGGGACATGGTCTTGGTGGAGAAGGCGGGGGAGGTCATTCCCGCCGTGGTGCGGGTGCTTTTGGAGCATCGTCCCCCCGAGGCGAAGCCCTTCGATCTTCCCGGCAGCCTGGGAGGGCGCTGTCCCTCCTGCGGAGGCCCCATTCGGCGGGATCCCCAATTTTCCGCCTGGCGTTGTGAAAATCTCCAATGCCCCGCCCAGAATGTGCGCCGGGTGGAATATTTTGCCCACCGGAATGCCCTGGACATTGAATCCCTGGGAGATGTGGTGGCGGAAAGCCTCTGCGACGCAGGATGGGTGCGGGAACCCCTGGATCTCTTCTCCCTCACCCAGGAACAGCTGGCTTCCCTGAATCTGGGCACCCCCGACGAACCCCGGCTCTTCGGCCCCAAGAACGCCGCCAAAGTCCTGGCCGCCCTGGACAAGGCCCGCCAAAAGGATCTGGGACACTGGCTCCAGGCCATGGGCATCCCCGAGGTGGGCAGCGCCACCGCCTACCAGCTGGGACGCATCCACAAGGATCTGGAGGAGGTGGCCGATTCTCCCTATCTCCATGCCCTCCTGGAACTCCTGGAACTCCAGGAGGACCGATTCTCCCCGGAGGCAGAACGGAAGGCCCGGCGGGACGCCCTGCTGCCTCCTCTCCAACGGGCCGGCCTGGTGAAATTCTCCCCCAACAAAGACGCCTACGTCACCACCTGCGTGGGACCCAAGACCGCCCAGGCCATCCTCGCCTTCTTCCAAGAGCCCGTGGGACGCCGCTGGCGGGAACGACTCCAGGAGCTCCACATCCAGCCGGAGGGAGGAAACGAAGGCGCCGACGACCCCTCGGCCAAACCCCTTCGGGGCCTGGTCTTCGTCCTCACGGGCACGCTCGCCTCCATGGGACGCACCCAGGCCGCCGCCAAGATCCGGGCCCTGGGAGGCACGGTCACCGATTCGGTCAGCGGCAAAACCTCCTTTCTGGTGGCCGGCGAGAACACGGGAGCCACCAAAACCGCCAAGGCCCTGGCCCTGGGCGTGAAGGTCCTGGACGAGGCGGCCTTCCTGGCCATGCTGCAGGAAAAGGAAGCTCCCCAAGGCTAGAATGACAAGGCCCCTGCCCGAGGCGTCTCCGACACCCCCTTTCTCCCTCCCCCCATGAAGATTATCCTCACCCCCTCCTACGAACCCCTCCTCCATTCCCTCGGCCTGGACACGCCCAAGGCTCTCCTGGAATACACCGGAGGAGCCTGCGTCAGCAGCCACACCCGGGGCGCCACCTATCGCATCCCCTTGGAGGATGGTCGCATCCTATTCCTGAAGAAGGATTTCTATACAAAGCCCGCCGTCATCCTCCACCGTCTGGCGCACTTCCAGGCCCCGGAGACCAACACGGAGCGGGAGGTGCGCCTCCTGGAGAATGTCCGGCGCCTGGGCTTTCGGGTGCCGGTGGTGCTGGCCTATCTCCAACACACGCCCTGGCTTCTGCCCCGCCGTGGGGCCATGCTTCAACTGGGCGTGGAAGGCACCGCCGTGGACGCCTTGGTTCAGGATCCCTCTGTGCCCCAAGAGACCAAGGAGAAGGCCCTGAGGAAGGCCCGGGAAACCCTCTCCCGGCTCCAGGAGGCCCAAATCGACTGGAAACGGGACTGCAAGCCAGAGCATTTCTTCTATTGTCCCGACGGGGAGATCGCCCTCATTGACGGCGAGCGTCTCTATCCCTCCCCCACTCCCCTCTCGCCAGAATATCGGGAGAGCCAGCATCAGCGCTTCGATTCCCTGCTTCCTCCCGAGTATCGTCGGGCATAGCTCCGATCCCGCAGCCAGCAGAGTGCGGCCCAGAGGGAGAGAAGGAAGAGGAGGCGTGTCCAGAGAGGAGGGGCAACCACGGCCACGCAGAGGTCGCCCTGGCTCCCCAGGGTGGAGACCCCTCCTGCCAGACGGAGGAGGAGCCCCAGGATTCCGGCCCAGAGGGAGCTGGCTTGGGGAAAAAGGAAGCCCAGGAGAAGACGCAGGGGGAGGAAGGCCAGGATCAGGGGGATCAGGAGTCCCAGGGGGAGATTGACCAGGGGAGCCATCAATCCCAGCCGGCCATTGGTCTCCAGGGAGAGCCAGAGGGCGGTGCTCCAGGCCAGGATGCCGGCCCCCAGAGTGCCCATCCCCCATTTGCCCAGGAAAATCCAGCGATAGCGTCGCATTTCCTGGGGGAGCCAGCGTTGTCGTTCCTCCAGGAGTTCTCCCTGTTCCCGGAAGAGGGGGGCGGCGAAGAGAAGCAGGGCCACCACTGTGTGGGAATAGAGGAATCCCAGATTGAGGACGCACAGAGGCTGGAAGAGCAGGGCCGCCAGCCCTGAAATCCCCTGGGCATTGGCCCAGGAAGGAACCCGCCACCGCATCCGGGCGTAAAACACCGCCAGCACCATCCCCAGGGCGCGAAAGCCCGACGCCGACGCCCCCGTCAACCACACGTATCCCGTCAGCATAATCCCCAAACCCACACGACGCCCCCATAAGGGCACCCCCAGCCACTGCAACACCAACCCCGCTAGCCACGCCACCATCCCCACGTGCATCCCCGATATGGCAAAGGCATGGATGGTCCCTGCCCAGGCTTGACGACGACGCCACTCCCGGGGCAACGCCTCCGACGCCCCCAACCCCAAGGCCAATACGATCTGCCCCTCCCAGGGAGACGAAGACAGCCCCTCCACCAGCCAACCCCCCAGGTGTTCCCGCAAGCGTCTCACCCCCATCCGCCCTTCCTGCCCCGCCACCCGCCACTCCCGCAAACGCACTTCCTGGCGCACCCCCTGGGAACGAAGGGAATCCTCCGGAGACAAAGGCCGAAAAATCCCCCGCCCCTCCAGCAAAACCCCCTCCGGCAATTGCCGTAGCAAGGACTGCTCCCGAAAATCCCCCCCTTGCAACACAACCCGATGGCGGAGGGAAACCGGAACCCCATCCGTCCCCCAAGTGGCCGCCCATCGCAATTCCCCCACCACCCTTCCGCCACCGCCATCCCATGGAGCAAGAATCCCGCCGGTGAGGGGCGTCTCCACCACCACCAGGGAAAAGCGCCCCGCTGTCCGCTCCCGGGGAAACAACGCCGCCCGATCCTTCTCCCCCCAGGTGTCCCGCAGGAAAAACCATCCCCAGCCCGCCAAGGGCAAAAGCCCCCAGGCCAGCCAGCGCCAGCCACGCCCCCCACTCCACCACGTCACCCCCAGCCATCCCGCCAAACACCACGCCCACGACCCCACGCCTCCTCCCCACCCACGACATAACGCCCCGCATAACAGTCCGCAAAAGACCCAAAAGGCCGGGGAAGTAACACGCAATTGACGAAGACTGGGGGACATGCCCGTACCGTCACCCCTCCTCACGCCAACGCCACCCCCTTACCCCCTCTCTCCTCCCTCTTCTCCCCTACGCTCAGGAATTCCCGGCCACGCCACCGCCCCGCTACGCGGGCACAGGTCAGACACGGAACGCAAGAAGAGTAAACAGGTCGGACACGGAAACGCCCTGCGGGCGCACGGAGGGCACG
>JAEDMH010000131.1 GCA_016303095.1 Lentisphaeria bacterium
GGTGTGATGGGATTCGGCCGAGGAATGGGTGGGGGGAATGCGCCCTTCCCTCCCCTTTGGGGAATCGGGGGCGGTTGTGGGGAGTGGGGATTACGCCTTCAGGGAGATTTCCACGTATTTCATCCGTTCGCCGGCCTCGGGGGCGGGAATGGAGTTGGTTTCCACCTGAGGATCGTCCTTGAGGGCGGTATGGATGACCCGCCGTTCTGCGGGGAGATAGGGTCCCAGCTTCCGGCTCTTCTTCCAATGGCGCACTTCCTTGGCGCAGTCCTGGGCCATGCGGGTGAGCTGGTCCACGGTCTCCTCGTCCAGGATGGAGCGTCGTTCGTCCCGTCCCCGTTTGGGTGTGTCTCCGGTTTTTCCGGTGCTTCTTCCATCCACCAGGATGGGGATCCAGGGGGCGTCCTCGTCCTTCCGTTTGAGGATTCGGTTCAGGAGCAGTTCCAGGGCTTCCTGGGTCTGGCCCTTTTTGCCGATGATGCGTCCTGCCTCCTGGGTTTCCAGGGAGAGGGAGAAGGCGGGGGAATGGGATTCCTCATCTTCCTGGGAGACCACCTGGCAATCCGCCTGGATTTCCAAGGCATGGAGCATTTGGTCCAGAGTTTCCTTGGCGAGGGATTGGAGTTCCGTGGGTGTCATCATAGGGTATCCTGCAGTATGTGGGGGGACGGGAGTTAAGGAAAAAGGAAGGGATGGGACAGGGTTCTGTCAGGCGGCCTTTTTCTGAGGGGCGACGGGGGTGGCGCCGGCCTTCTTTTCCCATCTTCGGAAGAGGAGCATTTGGAGGATGGAGGTGAGTTGGTTCACCGTCATGTAGAGGGTCAATCCCGCCGGCATATTGTAGAAGAAGACCACGAAGACCAGGGACATGATGTTCATCATTCGGGCCTGGTTGGGATCGGGCATGGGCTGGAGCTTCTGTTGCAGGAACATGGTGGCTCCCGTGAGGATGGCCAGGGGATGGATGGGCAGTCCGAAGATGGGGTCAGGCATGGAGAGGTCGGCCACCCAGAGGAAGGAGGCGTTTCGGATTTCGATAGCTCCCCGGAAGGTGTTGAACATGGCGAAGAAGACGGGGATTTGGACCAGCATGGGGAGGCATCCTCCGGTCTGGCTCACATTGTTCTCCTTGAAGAGCTTCTGCTGTTCGTAGTACATCCTCTGGGGATCTTCCTTGTATTTTTCCCGGAGGGCTTTCAGTTGGGGCTGGAGGGCGGTCATCCGCTTCATGCTCCGGGTGCTGTGCCAAGCCAGGGGCATGAAGACCAGCTTCACCAGCAAGGTGATGAGAATGATGGCCATGCCGTAGGCGCAGGAGGGGGGGAACCAGCCGGCGATGGTGTTGAGGCCCAGAAGCAGCATGCGGCAGAGCCATCCCATCCAGTCAAAGTGCCAGAAGAAAAAGAGGTCCATGTTGAGGATGGAGGGGAGGCCCTGGCCCATGGGTTCCAGGTTTTGGAGGTTCTTGGGGCCGGCATAGCCGGAGAGGGTGATGGTGGTGCTTTCTCCGGGGGCCAGGGAGAGATCCGGCAGCAGGGCGGCGGTGGAATAGCAGGGGAGAGGAAGGAGTTCTGCCGGTTGCCGGGGGGAGAATCCCCGGAAGGCGGAGGGTTGTCCGTCCACGGAGAGATTGCGGAGGACGAAGAGGAAATATTTGGAAGAGACGCCCACCCAGTTGGCGGGGGTGTTTTCGTATTGGATCCGCTTTTCCGCCGTCATTTTCTCCGCCGAGATTTTCTTCATATCCAGGGTCTTGGCGTCGTTCTTCCCCACTCTTCCATAGGCCACGCAGCCGGAGAGATATTTGGAGAAGGAGGTATTGCCTTCTCCCTTGGCCAGGAAATCCGGGAGGGCGCCGCAGGAGAGGGAGAGTTGAGAGAGGGTGCGGGATTCCTGGGAGGCGTTGGTGACCCGGAGGGTGTAGAGAATGGTGTAGGGGTCTTTTTCCGGGTCGGCCAGAGTCCAGCTCTCCTCCAGAGTCCAGGCTTGATCTCCCGTGACCCGGGTGGTGGCCAGAGAGCGGTTGTCAGCGCCCGTGTTGGTGGCCAGGGTATGGAGAGGGGTGCTTCCCAGGGACAGGGACAGGAAGGGCACTTTGCCTTGCCCGATCACCAGGGGGTCTTTCTGGGAGGGATCCCGGCTTTGCAGGCGGAATTCGGGAAGGGTCACGCTCCGGATGCCTCCTCCGTGGGAATCCGCCTCCACCACCATCTGCCCCTCCAGGGTGAGGGTGATCGGTTCTCCCGAACTCTCCGCCACGGGAAGGGGCAGCGCCTCGCCCGGCACCATGGGGGCGGGGGTTGCCGCCGGGGCTTCCGTGCTGATCACGGGGGAGACAGGAGCCGCCGGGGGGGGAGCCTGCCGGGCCTGGATCCAATTGTGGGCGAAGATCAGAGCCAAGGCCACAATGCAGACCAGGGAGCCAATGATGGTGACGGGATCGAATTTCTTCATGTCCGGAGAGGGGAAAGCCGAGGGCGGAAAGAGAAGGAGGAAAGGGGAGAATCTCGAAATGCCAGGGGGAGCCCCCCCCTAGGAGACAGAGGGGGAATCCGGGGGCGTCTTCCGGGGGGGAACGGGATCCACCAGGGAACCCCGGTAGAAGGGGTTGCACCGGAGAATTCTCCAAAGGGTCAGGGCGAGGCCTTTCCAGAAACCATGGATTCGGAAGGCTTCCCGTCCATATTGGGAACAGCTGGGGGTGAAGCGGCAGACAGGGGGCTTCAAGGGACTGAGAAAGCGCCGGTAGCCATCAATGGCCAGCATGCATAATCGGGCCGCAAGACCCGGCCGGAACCCGGAGGGATCGGCTTGACCGCTCATCTCCCCTGCCCTTCCCCACCCTGGATCGTCCCCTCCTCCCGGGATGGCCCAGGAAGAACCCCCGATTTCCGGAAAAGCCGGGAAACCTCCGGCAGAAGCTGCCCCAGTTTGGCGCCCTTGATGGGACGACGGGGAATCATGAGCACCCAGCAGGGGGAAAGGGAGGGAACAAGAGTGCGCCAACACTCCCGCAAAAGCCGCCGGGCACGGTTGCGCACCACGGCGGATAGGTCAAAACGACGGGAAATCAAAAACGCCGTCCGGCAGAAACCGTCCGGCGGCGTTTTCAAAACGACAATGACGCAGTATCGGCAGGGGAGGTTCACTCCCTCCTGTCGCACTGCGTCAAGGTGGGCGCGGCAACGCAATCTGGCGTCGGGTCCGAAGGCCTTCGGGGAAGGATGGTTGCCGCACACCCCGGCCATGGTGGACATGGCGGGGGGGATTAGACCGTCAGGCGCTTGCGCCCCACCTTCCGACGATGGGCCAGAATCTTGCGCCCGTCCGCCGTGGCCATGCGCTTCCGGAAACCGTGGGTGCGCTTGCGGCTCTTGTTGTGGGGCTGGAAGGTCATTTTCATGGTGGTAATTCCTTATCAATGAGTGAGATATGAATGAAGAAAAAATCTTGTCCCTTTTTGGTAAGCCGTTTAATATAAGCAGGAAAGGCAGGATTTCAAGGGACAGGCAAGGTTGTCCATGGCGCCCAGGGAATGCTTCCGGGGGGGGCGGGATTGGGGAGGCCGGGTGGTTCGGAATATTTCATAACTCCTTTATTGTCAAGGAGTTATGAGAATCCAGGACAATTTTGGAAGACAGAGGGGGGGGCGTGTGCGTGGGATATCGCTGCCTGCCCTGCCCTCTTCTGTGGTTCCGGGTTTTCCTGGACGTGTATTTCCTGGGGGATTATTCCCGGCAGAATTCCTGATACTGCTCCTGGGTCATGAGGGTTTCCAGGGCGGTGGCGTCGGGATTTTGGAGGAGGCAGAGCCATCCCTCTCCTTCCGGGTCGTCATTGAGGGGGGAGGGATCTTTTTCCAGGGGGGTGTTGACAGCGGCGATGGTTCCCGTGACGGGCATGAAGACATCGCTGGCGGCCTTGACGGATTCCACCACGCAGAGGGGTTCTCCTCCGTGGATGCACTTTGCCAGGGGGGGCAGTTCCACGAAGGTGATTTCCCCCAGTTCTTCGGCGGCGTATTTGGTGATGCCCACTTTAGCGGTGCCGTCGGTCTGCATTTCGATCCACTGGTGTTCCTTGGTGTACTTTCTCATGGAAGGTGATTTTCTTCGAGGCTATAGGGGGAGGGAGGGGGGAGCTGCGCCAGGAGAACGACCTGGGCGGCCAGGGCTTCGCCCCGCCCGATTTCTCCCTGTCCGTTTCCGCTCTTGGCTTTGAGGGAGATCTGGTGCGGGGAGGCCTGGAGGAGTTCTCCCAGGCGGGTTTTGAGGCGGGGGAGGAAAGGGGCGAGGGGAGGGGAGGAGAGGAAAAGGGTGGCATCCAGGTTCACCAGCTTCCAGGATTGGAGCCGGGGATCCTGAAGGAGGCGCTGGAGGAGCAGGGCGCTGTCGGCGTCTTTCCAGCGGGGATCCCGGTCCGGGAAGAAGGTGCCCAGGTCTCCCAGGGCGGCGGAGCCCAGGATGGCATCCATGAGGGCATGGAGGAGGGGGTCTCCGTCGGAGTGCCCCATGGGGCCCAGGTTTTCCGGATGGGGCAGGGTGAGGCCACCCAGTCGGAAGGGGCGTCCCTTCTGGAGGGGATGGATATCGTAGCCTTGTCCGATGCGGAGGGAGAGGGCGTCCACGAGGGGAGGGGCGGGGTTATTCCCCGGCGGCTTGGGCCAGGATTTCCTGGGCCGCGCGGCGGGCCAGTTGGGGGAGGGCGCCCTTCTGGGCCAGGGCCAGATCCTGGAGGAGGGGCACGTCGGCGGTGACTTCCACTTCCCCGCTTCGGGGGGGCAGCGTGGCATCCACCGGAGTGACGGTGTATTGGCAGGTCATGGTCAGACGATAGAGAACCGTCTGGTAGGAATCGCTGTCGTCATGGGAGGCGATGCGGGTGCGGGTTTGGGCGCGGGCGGCCTTTTCCTGATCCAGGGGGAGGATTTTCACCGTCAGGCGGAGTTCCGGCGCCCGGGATTCTCCCGCACGATGGAGATGGAGTCCGGGAGTTTGGAGGATCCGTTCCGCCAAGGCGTCCTGGAGCAGGGGAGCCAAGGCGTCTTCCCGGCTGAGATTGGCGACGTCCTCCAAGGCGAGAATGCGCTGTCCTTCAGGGAAGGGGGTTCCCCAGCGATAGGTGGTGCAGGAGGCCAGGAGAAGGGTGGCGGCGAGGAGCAGGGAAAGACGCATCATGGTTCAGTTTCCCTCGGTTTCGGGGAAGAGTTCGGCCAGCTGGAGTTTTGCCCTGCGTCCGGCAGGGGTGTCGTCGTAGTCCCGCTGGAGGTCGATGAGATACCGCCGGGCCACCTGGGGTTTGTAGTGGTATTGGGAGAGATAGAACTGGGCCCGTTCCCAAAGGCGTTCCGCCTCCCGCTCCCGGCAATCCTGGATGATCCGGCTGGCGTCCTCCCGCCGGGGATCCTCGGGGTTGGCGTCCGCCAGGAAGCGGCGGGCCTCCCGTACGGCGGCTTTGCCGATGGTGCCATCTCCGTCCCGCTTGGCGGCGGTGTCGTCCAGGAGTCTGGCCAGTCCGTAGCGGGCGTCGGGATTGCTGGGGAGGACCTTGAGGATCTGCTGATAGGTCTCCACGGCCTCTTCCACCATGCCCTCCTCCTTCTGCTTGGCGGCCAGCACCAGGCGGTCGTCCAAGGAGCGGGTCACATCGGCTTGGTAGCGGATGAGCATGGTGTAGATTTGGATGGAGGTGATGGGGTCATCCATCCCCAGAAAGGTGCCCCGCCCATTCTGGAAGTCATCCGCCAGCTGCCGCAGCTGCTCCATGACGATCTCCAGGGGAATGTGGTAGAGATGGTTTTCCAAAAGGTTGGTGTAGGCCTCCAAAGCGGCATGGGGTTTCTTCGCCCGAAGAAGGTTCTGGGCCTGAAGAAAGAGGAACTCCGCTTTCTTGGATTCTTCTTCCTGAATCTTGGCCGCCTTGCCATATATCTTGGCGGCTCCTTTGTAATCCTCCCGCTCCAGACACTCCTCCGCCTCCCGAATCCAGGCACGGGTCTCGGAAAAACGCTGGAAGCCCTCCAAAGGATTGGTGGTGGACTCGGCGGAAACCACAGGCAGGACGAGAAGAAAGAGCAGGGCAACCCGCCAGGAAGAGAGGAAAGGGGAAAGGCGCATATCTTCGATTCGGGAGAGTCGGAAGAGGAAAAACGGGGTCCCCAGAGAAAGGAAAACGGGGGCGGAAGAGAGAATCGGGGATTAAGATAATCCCGTTTGCGGGAACCACCCACGCCCCTGCCGGCGCCTGGGAA
>JAEDMH010000132.1 GCA_016303095.1 Lentisphaeria bacterium
TATTTTGTTATAACTCCTTTGACTCTAGTTGATTTCTAGAATCTCTAGAATCTCTACCTTTTGGCTAGAAATCCAGTCCCAGTTCCGTCGTGCACTCTTTGCCCAGTTCCTGGAGGGTTTGTGTGGCCTTTTGGTCCAGACCGAAGAATTGGCATTGGGGGTTTAGGAGTTCCCGGCTTAGTTTTCTGTAGAAGGGATCCCGTTCTGCCAGGCGTTTCAGGATCGAGGGGCGGGCGGGGAGGAGATATTGCATGGGCTTTCCTTCGGGAGCGATAGAATCTTCCATCACCTTGGGGCTGGTCATCAGCACCAGGAGGCGGAGGGCGTCTTCCCGTTTCTTCTGGAGGCAGTTTGCCGCAAGGGAATAAAGATTCACATAGTATCGCGTATCCGCCTGGGGCATGCGCTTCAGCTGCAATCCCTCCCGGGCCTGGGCATCCAGATGGGCGGCGGCTTCCGGGTATCCATAGAGGAAGCGTCCGCCGCCCTGGGCAAAGCTCTTTTCCCGGAAGGCCACATCCTCCTCCTTCCACAGCTGCACCTGGGCGGGGCGCCCCATCTTCACCATGGCCCGCAGTTCCTTCCATGCGGCCTCACGGCTTCCCAGGGCCTGCTGGAGCTTGGCGGCGAAGATGGAAATGGTGGCCACCGACTCCAGGGAGACATAGAGACCCTCCCCGGGAGGCAGCAACTCCCCTTCCCCGGAAGGAGCGCCTGTCTTCTGGAGCAATTCCTCCATGGTGGTCGCCTCCTGGGCGGCCTGGTCCCCTGGGCGATAGAAGAGGAAGGAAGCGCAGGTCATGGCGGGGATGCCATAGAGTTTTCCTTCCCGGAGGGCGGCCGCCCGGGCGAAGGGGAAGAAATCCGTATCCGCCAGCATCTCCGGGGGGAGAGGCAGGAGTTTGCCCTCGGCCAGATAAGAATCCAGATACAGGGGATCCGTGGGCAGGATGTCCAGATTTTCGGGGAAGGGATCCACATAGTAATCGTAGGGGATCACTTCGATTTCCCGGGTCTCTCCCTGGGCTTTCCAGGCCTGGCGCAACGTCTCCTCGAAATGGGCCAGATCGGGCACATAGGGATAGAGGGCGATGCGCAGAGGTTCTTCTCCCTGAAGCCAGAAGACCAAGCACAAAAGAAGGAAGCTCAAGGGAAGGCGCATGTTCATGAGGGGAAACCCAAGGGAGAGGAGGAAGAAACGGAAAAAGGAGGGAGGGGGCATCGGAGAGCCTCCCCCCCCCCCGGACAACCCGCATAGCATAACCCGCCCCCTGCGTTCCGTCCTCCCTTTCCCTGGATTCTTCCTTCCTCCCGAAGGAAAATCCTGAAAAGCACGAAAGGGGAGGCACCTTGTCCCACATTGCCTCTTGGTAATCCCTTGGCAGGATTTCCGCTATGTAAAACCAATATCCTAAGAATGACGACAGGACAAGTCCCCTCGGGGAATGGTCCCGTCTTCTCTCCTTCCCTAGGAAGGACGCCCTTCATTCGCCAAGAAAACTGCCATGAGCCAGACCGTCTTTTACCTATTTCAGAAGTTGTCCAAGAAATTTCCTGGGGGGCTTCTGGGCTTGCTTTTACTGGAGGGGGCTGCCCTGTTGAGCTTCTTCCTGACTCGGCTATTGCTCACATGCCTGGCTTGGGGTGAATTGGAAATGTCCTTTCCCCTGCTGTGCCTGGTCTTCGCCGCCGGCGCCCTCTCCGATCTGGCCGCCGCCCACTGGATGCTTCTCCCCCTGGCCCTGCTCCTGACCCTGCTGCCCAGCGGCGGGAAGAAGTTCCGCCCCTGGCTTTGCCTGGGCATCCTCGCCCTCCATCTCTTTCTCCTCCTCTTCCTGGCCACGGCGGAACTCCTCTTCTGGAACGAATTCCAGGCCCGCCTGAACTTCATCGCCGTGGACTATCTGGCCTACACCACGGAGGTGGTCAGCAACATCTGGCAATCCTACCCCGTGGGGCAAATCCTGCTGGCCATGGCCGCCTTCTCCCTGGCCATCGCCTGGCTCATCCAACGCTACTGCCGACTCTACTCCCGATGGGTGCGGGCGCGGGACAACTTCCGCCGACGCCTCCTTTTCCTCGCCGCCTATCTCCTGACCCTGGCCCTCCTGACTCTCCTCGCTCCCTCCCAGGATCTGGCACGCCTCTTCCGCAGCAACCACTGCCAGGCGGAACTGGCGGGCAACGGCCTCCTCTCCTTGGCCCGCGCCTTCCGCCATAACTCCCTGAAATATGAACAGTTCTATCGCACCACGCCCCCCGGGGAAGCCTCCGCGCGTCTGAAGGAAGAACTGGGAAAGGACGGGGGACGCTTTCTGACCCAGGATACTCTGGATATCCGACGCACCCTCCCGGGAACCCACGACGAAAAGCGCTGGAATGTGGTCATCATCCTGGAGGAGAGCCTCTCCGCCTCCTTCACCGGATGCCTGGGAGAAAAGCTCGAAAAGTCCTTCACCCCCAATCTGGACGCCTTGGCCCAGGAGGGGATGCTCTGGGAACGTTGCTTCGCCTCGGGCACCCGCACCGTCCGGGGACTGGAGGCCATCCAGCTCTCCATCCCCCCCACCCCCGGACAATCTCTGGTGAAACGCCCCCACCCCGAAGGCTATTTCTCCCTGGGCCACATCTTCCAAGAAAAGGGCTATCACAATACCTTCCTCTACGGGGGAGACAGCCGCTTCGACGGCATGAAAGCTTTCTTCCAAGGAAACGGCTACCAGGTCCAGGACGCCCGCTCCCCCCTCTCCCTCCCCAAGACCTTCGCCAATGCCTGGGGCTCCTGCGACCAGGATCTCTTCCAATGGGCCCTGGATGAGGCGGACCGCCAGACGGAAGCCAACACCCCCTTCCATCAGTTCATCCTCACCACCTCCAATCACCGCCCCTACACCTTCCCCCAAGGCGTGATCTCCGCCCCCCAGTTCCGACGCTTCGCCGCCGTGGAATACAGCGACTACGCCCTGGGAGAATATCTGGAAAAGGCCAGAAGCAAGCCCTGGTTCCCCAACACCCTCTTCGTCGTCCTGGCCGACCACTGCCATAGCACCAGCGGCAGGGCCGCCCTCCCCTTGGACAAATACCACATCCCCGTACTCTTCTACAACCCCCTCCTGATCCCTCCCCAAAGAATCCACGCCGTCTGCAGCCAAATCGACCTGGCCCCCACCCTCCTGGCCCTCCTGGGATGGTCCTACGAAAGCGCCTTCTTCGGCACGGATGTGCGCCTCCTGCCTCCCGATGGGGGACGGGCCTTCCCCGGCACCTTCCAGCATCTGGGGCTCCTCAACGGCACCACGGGGGAGCTCACCACCCTCTCCCCCGGAAAGAAGGCGGAGACCACCTTCTGGTCCCTCACTCCCCCCTTCCTCCCTCTTGATGACCACCACACCCCCGTGGACAAGGCGGAACAGGAAAAAGCCATCTTCTTCTACCAGGGTTCCAGCCTCCGGCACCAGAAGCAGCTGGACCGCCTGAAGACCTACCAGACCCCTTGATCCCATGGACACCCCCCGCACTCCCGCCCCCGCCAAAGACTGGCTCTTCCGGGGATGGACCTCCTGGGCCATCCCTCTCCTCCTCCTCTGCCTCACCATCCTTCTGGCGGAAACCACCCCTTGGGACGAACAGCTCCAATCCCTCTTCTACTCCCCGGAACGGGGATGGCTCCTGACCTTGGACAAGCACCGGGGATTCGGGCTGGTCTACTACACCATCCCCGTCCGACTCATCGGACTCTTCTCCGGACTCCTCTTCCTCTCCTCCCTCTGGACCCTCCTCAAGACACGGCGCTTCCCCTGGCGACGCGCCTATGTCCTCCTGTGCATGCTCACCATCCCCACCTTGGTGGCCAATCTGAAGTTCCACAACAGCATGCCCTATCCCAAGAAACTGGCCCAATACGGAGGCATCCTCCCCAAACGCTCCCTCCTCCAGGCCTTCCGCACTTCCCGGGAACCCAATGGGAAACGCTACCACGGATGGCCCGCCGGTCACGCCAGCGGAGGCTTCTCCCTCATGGGCCTGACCTTCATTCCCCAGGATCCCCGGAAACGCAGGTGGGGATTCGCCCTTGCCACCGCCCTGGGAGGATTCATGGGAATCTGCCACACCATGGACGGGAACCACTTCTTCAGCCACAATCTGGTCTCTCTCTTCCTGGCCTGGCTTGTGGCCGCCCTCCTCTTCCAGGCCTGGAACGCCCTCCAGCAACGCTTCGCTCCCCAAGCCCCTCCCCCAGAACCGGCTCCCTGAGCCTCCAAGGCACTCCCCCCCCCTCCGGGATGGGCGCTCCCTCACGGAACCTTGGGCAGGGGAAGGACTTTGCGCCACAATTCCGGCGTATGCCCCGGGGCGGACGCGTGCTCCGTCAGGGAAGAGATCCCCAGAGCATACAGGCGACGCACCAGTTCGTCGGCATACTCGGCAAAGGTCCAGGAGGAAGGAGGCAGAAAGCCCCGTTCCATGGCGCTCATGGCCAGGGGAAGGACTGCGGCCATGAGACGACTGGCATAGGTGGCGTCCTCCTTGAAGTCCTGGTAGAGGCTCTCCCCCTCCCACCACAGCTCCCGGAGCACCGAATCCGGCAGCCATCCCAGGGTGGTGGTGGTGTAGCAATTGTCGCTTCCCTTGGCCAGGCCAATGGTGGTGCGGAGATACTTTCGGATGAAGTCGGCCCCCGGTCCGTAGTAGGGGCGGATGAAGGTCTCAATCAGGCTCCAGGTATCCCGGTCTGGATTCCACATCAGCTTGGACAGAAGCCAGTTCCGCAATTCCGGAAGATCCGCGGCCTTTCCTCCCCCCGGCCCGCTCCCATTTTGCTCGAAGACGGAAATGGCTCCGCAATCCCGGAAGAAGCGGAGATTGGGCCCCAGGGTCTCCCAGTTGGGATGGGGCTGCCAGTATTTGCGGAAGACCGTGGTATAGTCCCACACCATCATTTGCCGCGTCCAAGGCGCCCAGCCCGTCATGTCCTCATAGAGCTGGGAATTGGGGCCGGGCGTGGTCAGATTCTGGAAGCTGGCCGCCTCGATGGTGCACATCCGAATCACCACATTTTCCCTTGGCCGGACGCTCTTGGGAGGATGACGGGTGAAGCGGTAGGCCAGGGTCTCCACCATGACCTTGGGAAATTCCAGGGCTACCGCCTCCGCCACTTGATTGACCAGCTCCAGATAGAGATCCGTGATGCTCCCCAATTCCTCCATCCGGGCTTCGCACTTGGGGCATTGGCAGAAGCGGACGTTGTCATTCTGACTGATGGAGATAAACCCCACCTGGCTGTCCTCCCGCAGGGACGCCAGGGTATTCTTCACCAATTCCTGACGCATGGCCCCATTGGTGAGGCAGAGCTGGGCGTTGGCTTTCCGCCCCGCCTTCTGAAAGGGTTCCCGACGGTAGGCATACCATTCGGGATGCTGGGAGAAGTATTTCTTAGGCGGGAGGAGTTGTTCAAAGGTATGGACGAAGAGTCGGAAGGAGAGATCCCGGAATCCGCCGTATCGGTCGTCGGCGGGCTGGAAGAATCCGTTGTGGCGCAGATGGGAGAAAAAGGCGGGATCGTTCCCGTTCACCGCCGTTTGCACCGACCTTACGTAGAGGGGAGGAGCATATTGGGTGTTCCAGGCCGGCACCTCCCAGGAGGGAGAAAGGCGAGGCACCACTGTGACCTCCGCCGAAAGCCACAAGATCCCCACGCTCTCCTCCAAAAATTCATAGACCGCATAGAGAGTGCCCCGGGGACGGGCCCCAAAGAGATGCAACCGATCCCCTACGCTCCAAAGAACAATCTGATCCGGCTTCAACTCCTCCACCGCAGAATGCCCCGATGCCTCCAACCCCTCCTCGCTGCCCCCCACCACAAACAACGGCCCCGCTAACCCCTCTGCGTAGGATAGAATCGGCAACGTCACCCCGCTGCATTGCGCCAAATAACTCTGCAACTCTTCCGCCGCCGTCTGCTCCGCTAACGTGGCCTCCGGAATCACCGCTATCCGATATTCCTCCAGGGGAAAGGAATAGACCAAAACAGAACCCCACAGGAGAAACAAAAGAAAAAGACGCATGGCAACACCAAAGAGGAAAAGGAGAGGACCAAACGGCTAGGCTGGAAGATTGAGGACAATGAGGTAAATTAACCCCACTTCCTCAATGCGCCAGAATAGCTCAGCTGGTAGAGCACTTGACTTGTAATCAGGCGGTCGCCGGTTCGATTCCGGCTTCTGGCTCCAT
>JAEDMH010000133.1 GCA_016303095.1 Lentisphaeria bacterium
TCCCCCCCAAAAAAATCCCCCAAGGCGGGACGTGCGAGTAGCACGGGCCGCCCTCTGTGGTCTCCGCGTGCCCGCGCAGCGGGCCTTCCGTGGTTTCCGTGTTAACCCTCTGTGCTCTTCGTGTTTCAATCTCCGTGGTTTCCGTGTTATTCCTCCGTGGTTTCTGTGTTTCAGGGGGTTGCAAAAGGGAGGGGAGATGTCACATTAACGGGGTTTTCCGTGGTCCCGTAGCTCAGCGGTTAGAGCAGGACTCTTATAAGGTCTTGGTCGCTGGTTCGAACCCAGCCGGGACTACCAAGGCGTGGTTCTTTGATATAGCATAACATCCTTGTTTTTAACAAGTTATATTATTACAGGCCAAGTGCGTCTATGAGGGGTGGATAAACTTTGGGGTGGGGGTTATACTATTGTGTTTTGTGTTTTGGGCGTCTTGTAGAAGCGGGCGCGGGGGTGGGGATTTCCTTTTTTGTCATTGGTTGTCCGTTTTCTTTCATTCCCCATAGGAGGATCTTGCATCATGAATTGGAGAGTGTTTGGGTCGTTTCTCTTTGTGTTTTTGACCCTGTCCTTTAGTCAGAACCTATTGCGGGACGAAGGATTTGGTTCCCTTGGCGGGCATTGGGTTGCCCAGCATGGGGAGCTTCTTTCCGTGGAGGATGGGGTTGTGAGGATGGGGAGCGGGTCTTCGTCGGAGGGTCGGACCCTATTGCAGCAGACGGGGTTGGATCTTGTTCCCGGGTTGTCGTATGTGTTTTCCGTGGAGTATCGGAGTGAATCGGGGGCCTCTGGGTATTTTTACCTAGAGAGGAGCAGTGACTGGCACGGGGCGGGTCAGAAGATTCAGGGGACATCGGAGTGGCAGCGTGCCTCCTTTGTCTTCACTCCCCGGGCGGGTGCGGGTGAGGGGGATTCGTACTACGGGGTATTGTCGGCGGAGCCGGGTTCTAGGGGGATTTTGGAGTATCGGAATCCCGTGTTGGCGGTAGAGGAGGGGGGCTTTTCGGCCTATGCCAACCGGGAGGGGAACCTTTTGAAAGATGTGGCCTTCCTGGAGGGGAAGTGGCATCCCAATGCGGCGGATCGAGTGGAGATCACGGGGGATTGTTCGGTGAAGCTCACGGGGAGCGAGGCCGGGCGCAGCTTGGTGGTGCAGGATAGCCTTGTGCTGGAATCTGGGGCGCCCTATGTGTTCACCGTGTTGGTGCGGGGGACGGAGGGTGCGTCCGCCGACTTCTATGTGGAGCGGGGCACTCCCAGCTTCCTGGCCCTGAAGAATGTGAAAGTGACCCCTGCCTGGCAGGAGGCGGAGATGGAGTTTGTGGCTCCCGCCCAGGGAGAGAAGGCCTGCTACGCCGTGTTGTCCACCCCCAAGGGGATGAAGGGGGCGGTGGAATATCGGGCTCCCCGGCTTGCCATCAAGCAGGGAGTGTTGCGGAATGGGGATTTCCGGGTGGGGCTTTCGGGCTGGCAGGGTGTGCATGCGGTGCCCTACGACCATCAGGGGGACTACGGGATTTCCGCCAAATTGGAGGGCATTGGCCAGGAGGCTTTCTTGCGTCAGGACGGCATCCAGGTGCAGGCGGGAAAGATCTACAAGCTTTCCTACGATGTGCGTGGGGGCTCTGACAAGCGCTACACGGACATTCAGGGGGCCACCTGGTCCCGGATTGCGGTATTGGACGACCAGGGGGAGGTGATTCCGGCCTTTGCGGGCTGGCGGGACTGCTTTGACCGTTGGCAGCACAAGGAGGCCACCTTTGTGGCGGAGCGGGACATGGCGGTGTCCCTGGTGTGCCAGTTGCAAGAGGAGGGGGAGGTCTACTTTGATAACGTGATGTTCCAGGAGACCCATTCCTCCCTGCCGTTGCTGGAGATTGTGCTGGACGCCCCCTTTGCCTACCACAACGGGGTGGTGGAGGGGCAGTGCGCTCCTGGGGAGAAGTTCACGGGCCGTCTCTTTGCGGCGCTGAAGGGGGAGACGCTCCGTTTGCGCTTCCGGGGGGAGGAGCAGGTGCTGCCTGCCCAGAAGGAGATGTCCTTCCAGCTGCCGGTGCCGGAGGGGCAGGGCGCCTATCCCCTTGAGGCGGTGCTGGAGGATGCTTCCGGGAAGGTGCTGGCGGAGGCCCAGGTGGAGTTCCGGGTGCGTCCCGTGCCTCCCCGCTCCTTCACCTTCGACAAGAATCACGTCTTCCACATCGACGGCAAGCCCATCTTCCCCATCCACTCCTGGGGCAACCGGGGAGACCTGCCCCGGGACGAGGGGTTCCGCCGTCAGCGGGAACTGGGCTTCAACATCGTCATCTGCAACCACCGGTTGCTGGATGTTGTGGCGGATGCGGGGCTGCTGGGCATGATCTACATCCCCTCCTCCTTCTACACCCTGACGGACGAGGAGGCGGCCCGGAAGAACGGGGAGCAGCTGCGCCAGGAACTCCAGGATGCCCTGGTCCATCCCTCCACGGCCCTGTGGTTTGTCACCGACGAGCCCGCCTGGCGAGGCGAGGATGTGCGCCGCAGCCTCCAGGCCTACCAGCGGCTCCTGGCTTATTTGGACGATACCCGTCCCGCCTTCCTCAACGAAGCGCCCCGGGGACGGATTGAGGACAACCGGGCCTATTCTCTGGCTTGCGATGTCTACGGGGTGGACATTTATCCCATTCCCGCCCCCAATTCCCACTCCGGGCTGGAGGACAAGATGATGACCAGCGTGGGAAAATACACGGACATCTGCCGGGAGACCGTCCGGGATCAGAAGCCCATCTGGATGACCATCCAGGGATTCTCCTGGGGGGATTGGAACAAGACCCAGGAGAAGATCTACCCCACCCTCCAGGAATCCCGGTTCATGGCCTACGAGGCCATCGCCCACGGAGCCACCGGCCTTTCCTACTGGGGGCTGAATCTGGGGAGCGAGCAGAACGACCAGTTCCTGGCGGATCTCTCCACCACCATCCACGAGGTGACCTCCCTGAGCGCCATCCTCATCGCCCCGGCAACCCAGGGCGCCTCCGCCGCCGACAAGCCCGAGATCCTGGTCTGCCAGAAGAGCAACGAGGCGGGAGATGTGTGGATCGTGCTGAATGAGTCCGGAGAGGAGATCCAGACCACCGTGACCGGTCCCTTCCCCTCCCGCCTCCGGGTCCTCCAGGAGGAACGGGTCATCCAGCCCGAAAACGGCGCCTTCACCACCACGCTGCCACCCTATGGACTCCTGGTGCTGGTGGATGCTGACAAGCCTCTGCCGCCCCCCCTGGAAATCCCCCCCACCAGCCGACAGGCAGAACGGGTGGATCTCCCCCAATACTACGAGAAGGCCAACTGGATCTGGCTGCCGGGAGAGAGCAATACCGCCAACTCCCAGGCCATCGTCCGCATTCCTGTGACCGTGGATGCCCCCCTGGAAAGCGCGGTGCTCTCCGTGGCGGTGGATGACGGCTTCTCCTGCACCATCAACGGAAAGGAGGTGATGCGCCAAAAGGAGTGGACCTGCGCCTGGACTCTGGATGTGGCCAAGGAACTGAAGCCCGGGGAAAACGAGATCCTCATCCACGGGGTGGACCTGGGGGGCGCTCCCTGCGGCATGCTCTTCTCTCTGAAACTCTCCGATGGCAGAACCATCCTCTCCGATGGAACCCTGGAGTGCCGACGTCCCGGAGAGGAGCGGTGGATGCCTGTGGAGGTGCTGGGACCCTATGGGGTGAGGCCCTGGGGGAACGGGGTCTTCACCGTGCCCTATATCCAGCCCACCGTGGAGGCCATGCCCATCCCGTGACACGCCGGGAACACGGGGGACACGGAGTTTAAACACGGAGGGCACGGAGTTTAAACACGGAGGGCACGGAAACGCCGCTGCGCGGCGCACGGAGACCACGGAGGGGGCGGTTCGTGCGTCCCGCACGTCCCGCCCCTGGGATTTCTTTAGGATGCAAGTCCTAGATTTCTAGATTTCTAGAATCTCTAGAATCTCTAGAATCTCTAGAATCTCTAGAACCTCTAGAATCTCTAGGTTTCTAGTTCTGCCCTTGGCTGGGGGGGGCTTGGGAAAGGGGTTTATATTTTCCTGCTTTGACCGTCTTTCCCCATCTATCGTGTTTCCCTCAATCCCCTGCGAACGATGTCCCTTCAGTTTTATAATTCCCTGAGTCACCGTGTGGAACCCATGACTCCCCTTCATCCGGGGAAGGTGGGGATGTACACCTGCGGTCCCACGGTCTACAACTTTGCCCATATTGGGAATTTCCGTTGCTATGCCTTTGAGGACATTTTGAAGCGGACGTTGCTGGCCTCGGGTCTCAAGGTGCGTCATGTGATGAATCTCACGGATGTGGATGACAAGACCATCCGGGGTTCCCAGGCGGCCAAGCTTCCCCTGCGAGAGTTCACCCAGACCTACAAGGACGCCTTTTTCCAGGACATCCAAACGTTGCGGATGCTTCCTGCGGATGTCTATCCTGCCGCCACGGACACCATTCCCGAGATGATCCAGCTGATTCAGACCCTCTTTGACAAGGGGATCGCCTATCAGGCCGAGGACAAGTCGGTGTATTTCTCCATTGCCAAGTGGCCTGCCTACGGGCAGTTGGTGCGTATTGACCGGGATGCCATGCGGGTGGGGGTGCGCATTAAGATGGATGAATATGCCAAGGATGCCATGGCTGACTTTGCCCTGTGGAAGGCCTGGGATGAGGCGGACGGGGATGTGTGGTGGGATTCTCCCTGGGGACGGGGGCGTCCGGGCTGGCATATCGAATGCTCCGCCATGTCTTCCAAATATCTGGGAAAGACCTTTGACATCCATTGCGGCGGCGTTGACAACATGTTCCCCCACCACGAGGATGAAATCGCCCAGTCCGAGGCCGCCAATGGCTGCCCCTTTGTGAAACATTGGCTGCACTGCGCCCACCTGATGGTGGAGAACCAAAAGATGTCCAAGAGCCTGGGCAACTTCTACACCCTGAAGGATCTCCTGGCCAAGGGATACACGGGGCGGGAAATCCGCTATGTCCTCATCGGCACCTACTATCGCCAGAGCCTGAATTTCTCCCTCCAGGCCCTGGAGGAGGCCCGGGGCAATCTCCAGCGGCTGGACGCCTTCACGGCTCGTTTGAAGGAGGTGGCCGCCCAGGGGACGCCGGGAGAGGTCACGCTGGAGCAGAAAGAGGCCTTTGCCCAGGCCAGGGAGAAGTTCCTGAGCGCTCTCCAGGACGATTTGAATGTCTCCGCCGGATTGGGGGTGCTCTTTGACTTCCTCCGGGAGGGCAATCGGGGGATGGATGGCGGTCAGTATAGTCGCCAGGCCGCCCAGGAGGCCCTGGAGGTGCTGTCCTCCATGGATCAGATTCTGGCCATTCTGGAGCCCGATCCCCAGGAGCTCCAGGTGCCCCCGGAGATTCTTGCCTTGGCGGAGGAGCGCCAGGCCGCCCGGAAGGCCAAGGATTGGGCCAAGGCGGATGGGCTCCGCCAGGCTATCGAGGAAGCCGGCTGGGTGGTGAAAGATACCCCGAAGGGACCCCAGTTCCTCCGGAAATGACCCCCGATCCTCTTCTGCCCCCGGGATGGCAATCCCGCCTGGAGGAACTGTCCCGGGAACAGCTGGAGCGGGATCCCTCCTGCCATGACTGGGACCACACCCGACGGGTCCTCCTCTCCGCCCAGAGCCTGGCCCGACAGGAGGGAGCCGACCTCTCGGTGGTCACCGCCGCCGCCATCCTCCACGATATCGCCCGTCCCGAGGAGATGGCCAGCCAGGGAGAGGTGGACCACGCCGTGCTGGGGGCAACCAAGGCCCGGGAGCTCCTTCAACGGGAGAAGCTGGGCACCCCGGAATGGTGGGAACGGGTGGTCCGGTGCATTCGCACCCACCGCTTCCGGAACCGCACGGGGGAAGCCCCCGCTACCGTGGAGGAAAGGGTCCTCTTCGATGCGGATAAACTGGATTCCCTGGGGGCCATCGGCCTGGCACGGGCTTTCCATTTCGCCGGAAAAACCGGGGCCCGGGTCCATAATTCCGCCCAGGAGGCCCTGGCAGGACACTCCTATGGTCGGGAGGATTCCGCCTATCGGGAGTTCCTGGTGAAACTCCAAGCACTGCCCCAAGCTATGCTCACTCCCGCCGGCACTGCCCTGGCACAGGAACGCCTCCGTTTCATGGAGATGTTCTTCCAGACCCTCAATCAGGAGTGCTTCCCGGAGGGACACGGAGA
>JAEDMH010000134.1 GCA_016303095.1 Lentisphaeria bacterium
CGTGGGGAGATCGAAGACCAGCCCTGTTCGGGCCTGGAGGCGTCCCATAAAGGAGTCCGCATCCACCGTATGACCATAGGTGGGCCAGCCGGCTCCCGCCGTTGAACCTGACCCGCGAATCATATCGTAGGAGACCCGTTCCACAGGACGGGTGGCGTAGTAGCTGTCATTCCTGAAAAAACTGGGCCGGGTTCCCATGACCAGTTCCCATTGGCGCTGGGTCACCTCGAAGACCCCGATGAAGAAATCCCGGGTCAGGGTAACGGAATGCTGGGTTTCTTGGCCCCGGTGTCCCAATTCTTCTTCGGGACTTCCCATGGTGAAGGTGCCGGCGGGAATGCGCCGCAGCCAAAGTTCTGTGGTACGGCAGGTATCCTGGGAGACGTCAGGAGGGGTATTGGTGAAGATGACGGGATAGCTGGTGGCATCCGCTCCCCCGGAAAGATCCACCACAGCAAAGATTGGCTTATTTTCGTCCAATTCAACGTAGGTCATTGCCAGCGTAGTGTCTTCTGTCAATTTCACCACTCTTGCTCTTGGAAAAGGCGCAATGTATCCATCCTCCTCCGAGAAGGTGATTTCATAGGTTCCTTGAATCAGGGAGACCGTCTCCCTGCTGGCATACTCCACGCCATCCACAAACCACTTGGCATAGGAAGGCGTCAACAGGCAGGCAAGATTCCACACCTTGTCGTAGGTCACCGGCACCGTGATGCTTTCTGTCAGAACCACCCTTTGAGGGGCGGGGGTGGCGTAGCCCTCCTCCTCCGAGAAGGTGATTTCGTAGGTTCCCTGAATCAGGGAGACCGTCTCCCCGCTGGCATGTTCCTCGCCCGCCACATACCACTTGGCGGTGGGATGGGTCAAAAGGCAGGTGAGGGTTCTCTCCACAGAGGGGGTGATGTCCACCCACTTTCCGTCACACCATGCATAAGTGTGATCCTGGACAGGATGGGCAGGAGTGGCCTCGCTGACCGGCCCCGCCGGTCCCTGGGGACCCTGGGGACCCGGGTCTCCCGTATCCCCTTTGGGGCCAGCCTCCCCCTGGGGTCCCTGGGGGCCTGTGTCTCCCCTGGGGCCCTGCTCCCCCGGTTCCCCCTTCTCCCCTGTTTGGCCCTCCGCCAGGATACCCGTGTCCCTGTCATTGATGATCCAATGTTTACTATCCTCGTCGATGCGGCACTCCATGGCCGAGACTCCCAGGCAACTCCCCGTCAGAAGCAGCTCTTCCTCCGCCGACCCATAAATCCAGAATCGCCGGTTGGGGGACAGCTCCTCCCTTTGGGTAACTCTCGCGTAGGTCTGGCTCCCCGCCTTGGCGCCCGTCTTGTAGTACAGTCCCCGGGCCAGGAGTTTCTGGAGAGACGCCTCGTCCACCAGGATGGGGATGTAGATCTGGTTCCAGCCCCGCTGCAGTTTCTGGATGCTTTGGACCGTGTCCGCCACCGGGCACTCCGCGGGAATGGCAGGGATATCCCCGCCCGGGGCCAGGGGAACCAGGGCGCAGAGCACCATCAACAGGAAAAGCCTCCCCAGTCTCGGAAAGAGAGTTTCCCCGGACAGGGCGAAAAACGCCAGGGACGTGGGAGCTGAGAAAACGGGCATTGCACTACTTCTCATCATGGAATGGATCCTGGGATTGGAGCGGAAGCAAGAAACAGCGTTTGCGGGGAGATTCCCCCGTATGGCTCTAGGGTTCTGAGACCAGGGCAAGGCGGAAGCCGTAGTTGTTGCGGCTGCTATAGGAGGGGCCGTCGCAGTCCCGTGCCGCCGCCCGGCAGCCAGAGGCCTCGTGGTTCCAGCTGCCGCCACGGCTCACGCGTTTGGCGCCGCTGGCAGGCCCCTGGGGATCCGTCTTCGCCCCGGCGGGGTAGGCATCATACCAGTCCAGACACCACTCCCAGACATTGCCGTGCATGTCGTAGATTCCCCATTCGTTGGGACGGTAGGAACCCGCCTTTGCGGTACCGGTGCTGGTGTCGGAGGTGGAGGAAAAACTGGAGGTATTGCCATAGTAGCGTCCCACGATGTCCAATTCGGGGCATGTCCCCGTGGTCACCGTCAGATTTGATCCGGAGTTGAGGGAGGTCCCCCATACCAGGCCATCGGGGCGACGGCGGCAGGCGTACTCCCACTGGGCCTCTGTGGGGAGATCGAAGACCAGCCCCGTTCTGGCCTGGATTCGGCCCAGGAAGGAATCCGCATCCACCGTATGCCCGCAGGCGGGCCAGCCGGCGCCCGCCGTTTCGCTCTCCCCGCGGATGTCCGTGTAGGAGACTTTCTCCACCGGGCGTGTAGCATAGTAGCTGGTATTCTTAAAGTAGCTGGGGCGAGTCCCCATGACCAGCTCCCACTGGCGCTGGGTCACCTCGAAGACCCCGATGAAGAAGTCCTGGGTCAGGGTCACCGAATGCTGGGTCTCGTCACTGTTCCGTCCCAATTCTTCTTCGGGACTTCCCATGGTGAAGGTTCCCGCAGGGATGCGCCGCAGCCAAAGTTCCGTGGTACGGCAGGCATCCTGGGAGACATCGGGAGGGGTATTGGTATAGGTAACGGGATAACTGGCGGCCTCGGCTCCCCCGGAGAGGTCCACCACGACATAGACGGGAGCCTTTTCGTACACGATCACCGGCACCGTGGTGTCTTCGGTCAATTCCACCCTTTTCGGGATGTGGATGTCATAGCCTTCCTCTTCCGTGAACGTGATTTCGTAGCTTCCCGGGAGCAGGAAAACCGTTTCGCCGCTGGCCAGTTTCTCCCGGGAGACCGTCTCCCCGCTGGCATACACCACGCCCTCCAAGGACCATCTGGCGGTTGCGGGATCCAGCTGGCAGGTGAGTTTCTTCATCACGGCGCGGGTGATGTCCACCCATTCCCCATTGCACCATCCGTAGGCGTGGCTCCGGACCGGATTCTGGGGACCAGTGCCCTCGGCGGCCGGTCCCGGAGGCCCCTGGGGACCTTGGGGACCCGGATCTCCCTTGTCCCCCTTGGGTCCCCTTTCTCCCTGAGGCCCCTGGGGGCCGGGATCCCCCTTGGGACCCGCTTCCCCCTGTTCTCCCTTCTCCCCCTCCGCCGGGATCCCCGTGTCCACGTCATTGATGAGCCAATGTCCGCTTTCCCCGTCGATGCGGATCTCCGTGGCCGAGACTCCCAGGGAACTCCCCAGCAGATGCAGATCTTCCTCCGCATCCAGGCGGATCCAGTACCGCTGGCAAGGGGACAGCTCCTCCGGGTGGATGACCCTCTTATAGGTGTGGCTTTCCGTCTCGTAGTAGTACAGTTCCCGCTCCCTCAGCAGCTGAAGAGACGCCTCGTCCAAGGGAGCGGGGATGAAGATCTGGTTCCAGCCCTTCTGCAGCTTCTGGATGCTTTGGACAGTACCCGCCGCCAGGCTTTTCTCAGAGGTGGCGGAGGTTTCCTTCCCCATGCCCGGAAGAACCATGGCCCAGAGGGCCATCCATAAGATAAACCTCCCCAGTCTCTGACGGAACACCTCCCCGGACAAGACGAATAACGCCAGGGACTGGAAAACGGAGGAAACAGGCATTGCACTACCTCTCTTCATGGAAATGGATCCTGGTATGGGGGCAGAAACGGAACAGAGTCTGGAACAAAGGAAACGGGATGCCCAACCTTGGGGCCTAGTGGCCCAAAAGCGCGTCGAAGCCTCCAGCAAGGGGGATGATTTTCGGGGATTTGACTCTCCTTGACACTCCCGGAGTTCTGGAGAAACCGGAAACGGGACCGTCAAGGAAGTCTCTGCCCATGAAATTCAATTTTCATTGTACCCATAGGCGGGATCCCGGGTCAGAAGAACATTCTTCCACCAGGATTCCCGCGCCAGAATTTCATAGTCATCCGTTTGGGGACTGAAGTCCTCCAGAATGGAGAAGATAAAATTCTTCTCGAAGTATTCTGGCCCCTCCCTCTGGCACAGCGCCTTTAGGGCAGCATTTCCCCCATGCTTTGTTTCGATGTAGTTTTTCCAGCGCCCCAGAAGCATTTCGTTATCGTTGGTGGCCGACCCCACATACCGCTTCCCGCTTTTCATGTCGGTGAGGAGATAGACGCCTTTTCTGCTTTCCAGCGCCTGAATCCACTCCCTATTCCGCAAATTGGCTTCCAACTGGGGGAAGGTCAATCTCACCTGGTGGTAGCCAGGAAACCCTTCGCCATCATAGAGATCGGGAAGTATCTCCTTCACGACAAGCTTCTCCGCTATGGTGGGAAACTTGTACATCTGGGCCCTCTGCTTATGGCACTTCACAACAACCCGCCCAAAATATTGAGAATATTCCTCGCATTCCTTCCCTTCGTAGTTCACTCCCCCTGTCACATGCAATTCCTTTGTGACTTCCTTCACCGTGGTCAAAAGCCAGTAGTCGTTTCTCTTGTCCATTTCCACCAGACAAATGGCAATGTCGCCCACGTTGAAATACCGGCGCTCTTCCCGCCAGAAGAGCCAATCCGTATTCACCTTTCCGGGATTCTTTCTGTAAACTTCAAGAGGGTATTCTTCCCCATTGCATTGATTGAATTTGACCTTGAGAGATTTCCCCTCATCTTGGGAAAAATGAAGTAGGTCTTTCAGTAAAATTTCTTTTCCCATCTTTGAAATCCCAATCCTGAATCCAATATATAAAAAGTCAACAGAGGGAAAGCCCCCGGAATCCAGGGCGGGCGCCCTTCGGCATCGCCACTTTCTTCCGGGGGCGAGGGCGTTCCCGTCTAGGAAAGACGCCCGTTGTACTCGGCAGGGAGAATGCGATCCACCACGAGATCATCCCAGATGGTTTCCGCGTTCCAAACCGAAGTCTGCTTGCTCTTGTGGTATCTCAGGACCAGACGCCCGAAATACTTGGCATAGGCGGACACTTCTTCACCTTCGTAATTGATGCCGTCTTCCACATCGAGGTCCTTGGTGACCTTTTTCACCGTGGTGAGAAGCCAAAGGTCCTTCTTGTCCTCTTCGTCTTTCTTGCCCAGACGAACCAGGCACAGGACAACCTCGCCCACCTTGAACAGCTTGTTGGCATACCGCCAGAAGAGCCACTGGGTATTGACGACGTCGTGATCCTTCAGCCAGACTTCGATGGGCTCGTTCACGCCATTGCCTTCTTCTCTGGATTCGTTGTTGAGGTTGAACCGAACCTTGGTGTTCCCTAGTTCGGGGATGTTCATGATGTCCGCAAGCATGATTTCTTCGGGCATAACTTCTCTTGTGTGATTTGGTGGATTGCGAGGGGGGAACAAAGGGATCATGTCCCCTACCCTGAGAAGGGAAACTTTCCAGAATAGAGAACACGTCCATCTTATAATTCTGCGCCAAAACATGGAATCTGTCAAAAAAATCCTATTTTTTTCAAAATTTTTTCCGCCCGTCAAAATGAGGGGGAGGGAACACGACTTGCACCTCATCGCCAGGCCGTGACCTCTGCTGCTTGCCTTGTGCTCCGCACACCCCGACTCCGTCGGGGACGGCACAGCAGAGGTCATCAGCCCGATTTGCGGCTCCGCCGTGCCACGCCTCCGGGGCCCCTTCGGCGTGGCCTGGCCAAGGTTGGCCCGGATGGCTATTCCCCTGGGAGCAGCACGAGGCGGAAGCCGTAGGCGTAGTTATTGTTCGACGGCATGCCGCCGTAACGGCACGCCGCACGGCAGCCGCTAGCGCGCTCGTACCAGCTGCCGCCACGAAGCAAGCGGTACGTGCCACTGGTCGGCCCTACGGGATCGGTCTGGGATCCCGTGGCATAGGATCCATACCAGTCCAGGCACCACTCCTCCACGTTCCCGTGCATGTCATAGAGGCCCAGTTCGCTGGGAAGGTAGGAACCCACCTTTGCTGTGCCTCCGCTGGTGTCACTAGTCGATGATGTATCGCTTCCCTGATTGCCATCGTAGCGTCCCACCTCGTCCATATTGGGGCATACGCCCCAAGTGGCGGTCAGATTCTTTCCGGAGTTGAGGGCGGTTTCCCAGCAGGTGCCGTCGGCCCGTTTCCGGCAGGCGTATTCCCATTGGGCCTCCGTGGGGAGATCGAAGA
>JAEDMH010000135.1 GCA_016303095.1 Lentisphaeria bacterium
TTCCGGTCATGGCTTCCACGTGTCCGTCGAACATCAGGACATTGGCCTGCTTGCCGTGGCGGATGGAGACGGGATACCAGCCGTTCCCGCTTTTCACCTCGCCATTCTCGTAGTAGCCGCCCTCCAGCTGAACCATGTCGGTGCGGTCGCTCTTGACGGCGGCGGTAGCGCCCGTGGGGTTGGGTTCGGAGTCGGAGACCCAGAGGTGGGAGGAGGGAGCCTGCTTGTGAGCCAGCAGGGTGCTGCGGGTGAAGCCAGGCCATCCTGTGTGATAGGTGTTCATCACGGAGGAGGTGTGGAGGCCGTAGGCGTGTCGTTTCAGGGAGAGGACGCCTGAGGGGAGAGTAGTCTGTCCAATGGGGATGGCTCCGTTGGCGGCGGGGCAGACCAGAGCCTTGTCGGCCATGTCATATTTCTGGACCAAATACTGGATCCAGGAGGCGTTCACATCCGTGGGGAAGAGATTGAAGGGAGGCAGATAGTAGTCATCGCTGTCATCGGCATAGATGGTCATGAAGAGTCCCGCCTGCTTCAGGTTGTTGGTGCAGCTGATGGCCCGGGCCTTCTCCCGTGCCTTGGAGAGGGCCGGCAGCAGCATGGCCGCCAAGATGGCAATGATGGCGATGACAACAAGCAACTCAATCAAGGTAAATGATTTACGCATGGTGTGATGGGGTTGGTTTGGGGTTGGGGATTGGCGTGGATTTTTTTTGGGGGAAAAAGGGGATCAGAGAGAGAAGGGGGTGTCTGGGTGGTCTTCCATCCAGCCCACCAGGAGCTGGGCGATGGCGATGGGGGCGTTGGTCCATCCGCTGTAGATGCTTCCCGCCCCGCCTTCGTAACAGTTGCCCCCGCCCCAGGTGCGCAGCTTCGCATCGTACATGCCTCGCCAGCACCCCCGGAGCTGAGGACGGTCGGAGCCGTCATCCTGGATCTCCGACAGGAACAGGGCCATCTTCCGGGCTGCCCCCTGGTATTGGCGGTCCTGCAGGGCGGCCACCGCCAGCCCCAGAACGCAGAAGTTGACCGTGTAGATCAGATCCACCTTCTCGGGCCCCAAGGGTGCCTCGTCATGCTCCGCCGGGAGAATGCCATAGGGATTGCCATCGATGCGGCGTCCCAGTTCCCGGTAGACACGCTGGGCCAGCTCCCGCCCCCGGGCCTCCATGAGAGGCACGAACATCATCACCCCTGCCAGCAGCATGAGGTAGCACAATTCGCTGGCGTTGTAGGTCTCCACCTTCTTCTCCAGGAAGTGGAGATAGCGGAGAATCGCATCCTCCACGGCGGCATACTCCGCCGACTGCGGCTCCAGTTGCTCCAGATAGAGCACCAGGGCGCACTGCACCGGTCCCGCCCAATGGGGATGCTCCAGCTTGCCGGCGTAAATCTTCTCCGGATCCTCCATGTCCTTCTCCTTGGCGGGATCGAAGGAGCGGTTGAACATCCGGCGCAGATCGGAGGCCAGAAGCTTCGCCCACTTCCGCAGGGAATAGCGTTCCTCCAGCCCGGGATCCATTTTGGCCAGCAGGAAGGGGATGACGCAGCACCAGGCATTGTCATCCATCCACAGGTTGAAGTTCCGCTGGATATGGGTCCATGTCCAGCCGCCGATGACCGAGCGGTCGTCCATCTTGTTGAGCAGGCCGCTGCGGAAGTAGAGGAAATCCAGCAGGTCGCCGGCGGTCTTCCGGTCCTGGGGGGAATCCAGGAGGACGCCCGCCAGCCAGAAGAGGAGAGCCGCCTGGAAATTGCAGTCGCTGCGCCGTTGCTCCAGGACCTCCAGGCCAGGGGCGTAGGAGAGGGAGACGGGGAAGCCGGCCCGGATCTTCTCCAGGGCCTCGTTGTCCTGGGTGAGGAGGATTCTCTCCCCCACGCCCCAGGCGCCTCCTCCGATCATGATGGGAGATTCCCGGAACCACTGGAGGTTCTTCCGGGCACTTTCCCCAAAAGGATTCGTCATGCTCATTTTGCCAGCTCCTCCACTAGGGCGCCAAGTTCATCATGGAATGCCAGGACCTCCTGGTCGGTGAGGTCGCAGCGTCGGGGATTGGCGAAGAAGCGGTCGTCCTTCAGCATCTCCCGGATGCGACGGGCGGCCTGGGTGTCGGGGCGCTTTGCCGCCCATTCCTCCGCCAGGGTAATGAGACGACCATCGTTGTAGCTTTCCCGCAACAGCTCCATCCGGAGGGAGGGAATCAGCGCGCCGTCCTCGGGATACATGAGAATACCATCCACGCCCCCGGTGCGCCGGGAGATCCAGGGCGTGCCCGTGCAGTCGAACTGGGACTGGATGGCCGTGCAGCAGATTCCCCAGAAGAGGGTGTATTCCAGCCCCAGCCGGTGCATCTTGTGGAAGTGGGTGCGCAATCCCACGTTATTGGGCCAGTTGACCATGTTGAAGGAGAGGGGGGACTTGTCCACATTCCAGTACCATCCCACCCGCTTTCCTCTGGCCTTGAGGCCCGGGATGTCGCACAAGGGCTTCTCCCCTTCCGGGAAGTAGTTGCTGTTGAAGAGGAAGAAATCCACCACAGTTTCGGCGGCGGGGACATTGTCTCCCTCATGGGGGAAGCAGAAGCAGGTGAACAGCTTCAGCCCGGTTCTGGCCTTCAGTTCCTTCAGGAGATTCAGGCTCTCGGAATTGTCGGCCTCTCGTCCGATGCGGAGAAGATGCCCCGGGGCCTCCAGCTCATCGTAATAGGCGAAGGCATTTTCCATGTTGGCCCCTTGGGCCCGGAGGGTGTCCGCCAGTTCGGCGTATTCCTGGATGCGGCTGCGCATGTAATCCTGGGCGGTCTTGTGCACCCGGTTCTTGTTGTATTCGTAGAAGTTCTTCAGCCAGTCGTAGTACCAGGGAAGAGACCCCAGATGGATCATGCCAAACCGGCGCTCCAGATCCTTCCAGTCATCATAGAGGCGCATGTGCTCCTCGTCCAGGAAATCCGGATGGCTGCACCCCTTGAAGGGCATGAAGCCGTAGTCCAGAATCGCTCCCCGGAACATCCGGTCCAGCTGGTACTCGCTCTTCCCCGGAAAATGGGAAGCCTCCAGGACAGGCTTGTCGGTGTAGCCGAAGACGGCATACATCTTGGGCACCTCAGGCAGGGAGAAATTCCAGACTTTCAGGGAGACGGGGCAGGTCATCTCCCGCCCTTCCCCATCCGTCAGAATCAAGCAGCCGGCATACTCGCCCGCCCGTTGCTCCCGGGGGACGGAGACGGAGCAGAAGTAGGTGACGGAATTCATCTCCGGGGTCAGCTCCACGGTCAGATGCCGGCTGAGGGGATCGGGATAGATGCCATCTCCCGGCAGCAGCAAATCCAGAACTCGGTAGACCGCCATCCCCGCCTGGGGAATGTCATAGAGATAGAAATCCTTGATCGTGAGTCCTTTGACCGTCTTGTCCAAGGGTATGACCCGCACCTGGAAGTTCACCGTCTCCCCTTTGGCGGCGGTGAGTTTCGCCTCCTGGACGAGGGAGAGTTTTTCCGACAGGATGGTGCCGGAGGCCTCCTTGGCCATGCTGCTGGCCACCGTGAAGTAGTAGGGCTTCGCCAGGAGGTCTTTTCTGCCGTTGCGCAGGGGCACCAGGAAGCGGCGGAGGGTCTTCTCCTCCGCCTTGAAGTTCTTCATCTGCTCCTCCCCTTGGACCAGACGCTGTTGCAACGCCTGGAAATAGGGATGGCCGGTCTGGCGGAAATACTCCGGCAGAGCCTCCACCACCCCCTGGATGGAATCCCCTGCATAGCCGTATTCCGCCGTGCGCCAGAGCAACTGCCCCTCCCTCCCCCGCAATTCCAGCCAGAAGGGAAGACTATGGTTCCCGAGAAAGAACTCCGCCGCCAGGCTCTGCTCCCCTGGCGCAAAGGCGACCTCCCCCAGGGATTCTTTGGACTGCTCCGTACGACAGACCCACAACTCCCCTTCCACGGGCCGGGACGAGAAGTTCCGGAAAACCAACGTTCCCTGATACCCCCGGGAGTCGCAAGGGAAAGTAGAGGGCAAGTCCAAGCCCAGAGGAGCGTGGAGAAGACGGCACCGCCGGGTGGCCTGCCAGTCGTGGAAAGAATTGACGTTAGGCGCCGAGGCGGAAATCTCCTCCTGCTCGTAGTTCCCTCGTCCCAGCAAGGCATAGAAATCCTCCTGGGGTCCCAAGGCCAGCTTCTCCAGAGGAATGGCCAGCTCCGCCGACCAGGCCCCCTGACGCTGAACCACCGCCAGGCGAACATCCTCCTCCTGCAAAGCAATCTGGGAGGCATTCCGGGAGGCCACCATCTTTTGCCCGAAACGATCCAGGAAAATCACCTGGCAGGCGCTGGAGGGTTCCCCGGGCAGGGTGGAGAAGACCAGCTCCGCCCCGTCCCGCTCCCAGCACTCTTTCCCGGGCGTCCCCCCGGGAGCCACAGGATTGACGGCGTCCACGGCCAGATAGAGCCACGTGCCGTCGTGAACCCAGCGCAGCACGGCGGGATAGGCGGCCTCGGCGCGACCGGTCTCAAAGGTGGTCTTCCCAGAGAGGTACATGGGAATGGCAGGCACTCCCTCCCAGAAGGCTTCGGTCAACTGCCCATCCACAACGGGGGCTTCCGTGGTGAGATAGACGGGAATCTCCGAGGCCCGCTGCCAAATGATCTCCCGGGCGGACATCTCCCAAACGGCACTCCCCAACAAAAGGAGGAGGATCAGAAAAATGCGGTTCTTCATGCTCAAAAATCTCCTTCTCTCGCCTACCGGTCCTGCCACTTCCAGTCGTAGAACATGGGCTTCCAATGAAGCAGATTCTGGGCAAACAACTCACTGCCCGCCAGAGCCTCCACATGTCCGTCAAACATCAGCAGATTGGCCTTCCCTTCGTGACGCACGCTGGTAGGATACCAGCCGTTCCCCTCGTGGACAGCCCCGTTCTCCCAGTACCCGCCATGGGAGGAAAGCAGGGCGCTGCTTCCGACCGCAATGCCTTCATTCTTCCCGTAGGGATTCGGTGCAGAATCCCCAACCCAGATGTGGTCGCTGGGAACCTGGCCGTGCTCCCTCTGCTGACGACGGGTGAACCGGGGATGGGTGCCGTTGTAATTGTCGAAGACGGCTTCGTAGTGCATGCCGTAGGAAAACACCATGTGGTAGCGGGCATCTCCGGGAACCGAATCAAGGAGATAGCTCTCACTCTCCTGGGGACACAAGAGATTCTCGCTGGGCACGCCACACGCTTGCTTCAAATAATACAGCCAGTTCTGCATGGTATCCTGCTCGTAAAGGCGGAAGGCGGCTAGCAACTGATCGTCGTTGTCATCAGAATAGACGGACAAGGCCATGCCTATGGCCTTCAGGTTGCCCGCACAACTCACTCCCTGGGCCTTGGCCGATGTACTGCTATAAACCGGCAACACCAAGGCCGATAATACCGCCAAAAGACCAAGGACAACCACCAATTCCGTCAGGGTAAAGCTAAAAATACGGGGGGAGGAAGGGGAATACATGGGAAAATGCCTCATCGGGACAGGAAGAAAGGAAGAGGAGAAAGAAAAAAGAGATTAATCGTATTAGCCAAAGAAAAAACCTCCCGCCATAGGAGAAAGAAGCCAGCAAAGAAAGAGGCGCAAGGCCGTGTGCACGAAAAAGCCTGTCCACGGCATTGCGCAAAACACGCAAACGCCGAGAACGGGCTTCTCAAGACAGCTAGGATGTCGAGGGAAAGAAAGGTAGGTGAGACGAACACAACCCGCCCCACGCGGCCAGCCGCAGCACAACGGGCTGACGCTCACTTCGTTCGCGCCAGCCCGTTCTCCTGAAAGGATGAACGGCTTTTCGGTCATGGGGGGGAAAAGAAAGAGTTTTCCTCGGCTAATCCGTATAGGGTGGGATTTGGCCTAAGTATAGCAAAATTTTTCCAAAACACAAGAGGGAAGTGAAGGGAAAAAGCGGGAAGAGAGGGCATTTTTCATTTCAGACGGAGAGGGGGGATCCTCTAGAACCTCTAGAACCTAAATCCTCCCCCGCTTGCGGGGGAAAAAGGGGGCAATCCTCCTGAACCCCG
>JAEDMH010000136.1 GCA_016303095.1 Lentisphaeria bacterium
AAAAAAATCAAAAATGCACGGTTTTGAACAAATCTATCCCTTGGGAACACCGGGAAAATTTCTATTCTTTGCCCAAGGATGGTTTTTCGCTCTCGCGGGCGGGGCTCCGTCCCCTTTGTTTTTTCCTCCAATCCCAAACATTTCCCGGGAGCCTCCCCTAATGAAAAGGAATTTCACCCTGATTGAATTGCTGGTGGTCATCGCCATCATCGCCATTTTGGCGGCCATGTTGCTGCCTGCCTTGTCCAAAGCCCGGGAGAAGGCCCGGGCCATCAGCTGCACCAACAACCTGAAGCAGCTGCAGCTGGGCAACATCCTCTATGCGGGAGACTACGATGATTTCCTGCCCCCCATCAGCTACCGCACCGACGGCGGCAGCAGCAGCGGTGTCTACGGCGACTGGATCACCCCCGAAGTCATGGTCTTCTGGTTCACCTTGAACCCCATTATTCCCGGCACCCCCATGACCGGCAAAAAGTGGGTGGAGAAGGATCCCGCCGCCGACCGCACCAAGTCCGAGGCCGACAAGTCCGCCTGGCACAAAGTCGCCCTGTGCCCCTCCTGCCCCACCAGCGCCCGGGTCATGGGCAACATCGGGTACCAGGCCAACATGGGCATGAGTGACAGCGCCGCCATCCGCTCCTACACCTGGCACGAGACCTACGACGGCCTTTCCGGCGCCGCCTCCGCCACCTGGCACCGCATCGGCTCCATCAAATACGGAAGCCTCCATGTGAACTACACCGATGGCTGCGTCCGCGGCACTCTGGGCGGTTACAATGCCGACGCCATCTTCGTCTCCGCCGCCTACATGTACAACTATCCCCAGGAATACGCCCGCCACAGCCTGGCGGTGAACCTCTCCTTCACCGACGGCCACGTGGAAGCCGCTCCCATCAGCAAGCTCAAGAACATGAACAACGGCCAGTACTACATCAAGACGGACTACTACTGGTATCCCGGCGTGAACATGCCCGGCGGCGACCTGCGGTAGTTCCCGCCTCTGAAGCATTGTTCCCTTGGCCCTCGCCCGTTCTCCTCACGGGCGAGGGCTTTTTTTCTATTTTTTGCTCGTTTTGCGGGGCAATAAATGACCGGGGCTTGCGTTAATCACGCATCCTTATTCTCCTCTTTTCCGACCTCTGTGCCGACCATGCGCCTTCCCTCTCTTCCTCCACGGCTCCGCCTTCTGAATCTCCTTCTTATCCTCCTCCTGCTCTTGGTGTTGGCCACCGGTTGCACCACGGTGCGGGAGGCCCGTCAGATCCAGCGGGAGGATCACGTGTCTCCCCCGGGAGAACGGACGGTGTCCGCGGAGGAGGCAGGCATCACCCAGGGGTGCACCCTGACCCTAGAGCAGCTGGAGCAGATTGCCCTGCGATGCCAGCCGGCCCTCTACCAGATGCGACTGGAGGTGGAGCGTGCCCGTCTCTCCCTGGCCAACGCCCGCTCCGGCTACCTGCCCAGTCTTTCCTCCTCCCTCTCCCACTCCCGATCCACCCAGAACACGGATCCCCATCGGGAAAGCACCCGGAACCGGGGCAGCTATAGCGGGGGCGTGAACCTCAGCCTCACCATTTATGACTTTGGACGCACCTCCGCCGAGGTGCAACAGGCCCAGGACAGCCTCTCCGCCGCCCTGAAATCCCTGGAGGAGCAGGAGTGCGCCACCCTCTATCAGGTGCGCCAGAGCTACTTCCAGCTTCGCCGGGCCGTGGAGCTCCATGCCGTCGCCCAGGAGGCGGTGGAGCAGTACCGGGATCACTGGGAGCAGATGAAGACCAAGCGATCCGTGGGAGCCTCCACGGAATACGATGTCCTCAAGGCGGAAGTGGATTATCAGCAGGCGCGGCTCCAGGAGATCACCACCGCCAATGGCGTGGCCCTGGGCTGGACCGACTTGAACCGCTCCCTAGGCTTGACCCAAGTGCCGGAATACCGCCTGGGCGAATGCCACATCCAGGAATATCCCCAGAACGTCTCGGAACTCATGGCCCTGGCCCAGGAGACCTCCCCCACCCTGGCCGCCCTCCGTTACCGGGTGCGGATGGCCTCCGGCGCCTTGGATGCCGCCATCGCCGACCTCTATCCCAATCTCTCCCTCTCCCTGGGAGGAAGCCTCTCCGGACGCAATCCCGGACTCCCCTGGCTCTGGAATCTCAATGGTGGACTCTCCCTGGGCCAGAGCATCTTCCAGGGGGGACGCCTCGCCAACGCCATCCGCCAGGCCATGCTCTCCCTCCAGAGCGCCCGCAGCAGCTATGCCGACGGAGAGCAGACCCTCTTCCGCTCCCTCACCAGCGCCGTCCTCACCTCCACCCGCGCACGGCTCTCCCGGGAGGTGGCCGATCTGGCCGCCCAGGCCGCCCAGCGGAATCTGGAGATTGTGAACGAGAAGTTCCGCAATGGCAAGGCCACCAGCGTGGATCGCACCGACGCCCAAGTCTCCTATTCCAGCGCCAAGGCGGAGGCGGTGAATGCCCGTTTCGACTACCTGGAGGCCCAGGCCACCATCGCCAATCTTCTGGGAGACTCCTCCCGCCCCGGCCATGCCCTGCCCCCCCAATAACTCCCTTTTTCCCCCTCCTCTCCTTCACACCTCACTATGTTGAAGAAAATCCTGAAGTTTGTCCTGTTCTGCCTGGTCCTCGGGGGCATCTGGTATGGCGTCCATTGGTACCGCACCCGTCCCCGCCCCGCCGAACCCACCTATTACCGGAGCCAGGTCGTCCAGCGGGGTTCCCTGACCCAGGAAGTCACCGCCACGGGCACCATCGCCCCCATCAAGGAAGTCTCCGTCACCACCCAGGTCACGGGAAAGATCATCTCCCTTTCCGCCGACTACAATTCCCGGATTGTGAAAGACCAGGTCATTGCCCTCATTGATCCGGACACCTACGAATCCGCCTTGGCCAGCGCCCGGGCCCAGCTGAAGAACAACGAGGCCTCCCGGGAGCGCACCCAGGCCCAGCTGACCCTGGCCGGCAAGGAGCTGGAACGCCTGAAGAAACTCTTCGCCAAGGAGATGGCCACGGAAAGCGAATTGGACAACGCCCAGGCCAGCTATGACGAACTGGTGGCCACCCTGAAAAGCAACGAGGCCTCCATTGAACAATCCCAGGCCAGCGTCCGCACCGCGGAAAAGAATCTGGCGGACTGCACCATCACCTCCCCCGTCACCGGCATCGTCATTGACCGCTCCGTGGAGGAAGGGCAGACGGTGGTCTCCTCCATGAATGCCACCGGGCTCTTCAACGTGGCCACGGAACTCACCCGGGTGCAGGTGGAGGCGGCCATTCCCGAGGCGGATGTGGGAAGCATTCGGCTGGGGCAGCGGGTGGTCTTCACCGTGGACGCCTACAAGGAGAAATTCCAAGGCAAGGTGACCCAGATTCGCCTGGCCAGCGAAACCACCTCCAATGTGGTCACCTACCCCGTCATCATCGAAGCGGAGAATCCCGAGGAGAAACTCTTCCCCGGCATGACCGCCAACCTCTCCATCATCGTGGAAGAGGCCCAGGATGTGGTCCTGGTACCCAATGCCGCCACCCGCTTCACTCCTCCCGAGGAAGCCCAGCCCACGCCTCCCCCCCATGAGGGAAACCCCAGGTCTCCGCATGAAGCCGCCCGCCCTTTGGACGAGCAGGAAAAACTCCTCTGGCTGGCGGATTCCCCCACCCAGATCCACCCCGTCCCCGTGGAACTGGGCATCACCGACGGCGTGAACACGGTGGTGGTGCAAGGAGGAGAGGCCCTGGTGGGCAAGAAGGTGGTGGTGGGCAAGATGAGCGCAGCCGCCGCCAAGCAGGCCGCCAGCGAACAGCCCTCCAACCCCTTCATGCCCAAGCCCCCCAGTCGGAACGGACGCCCCGGAGGCGGCCCGCCCGGAGGCCCCCGCTAATCCCTCTCCCTGATCTCTCTCACTCTTTACCACCATGCTCATCGAAATCCGAGACATGTATAAGACCTATGCCCTGGGAGACAGCACCGTCCACGCTCTGGATGGCGTCTCCCTGGACGTGGATTACGGGGAGTTTCTGGCCATCATGGGGCACTCCGGCTCCGGCAAAAGCACCATGCTGAACATCCTGGGGGCCCTGGACACCCCCACCGGCGGCAGCTACAAGCTGGACGGACGGGAGGTCTCCACCATGTCCCGCAACGAGCTGGCCCGTTTCCGCAACCAGAAGCTGGGCTTTGTCTTCCAGAACTTCAATCTGCTGCCCCGCACCAGCGCCGTGGAACAGGTGGAACTCCCCGCCTTCTATGGCGGCTGCCCCCTCTCCCCCCGGGAACGACGCCGACGGGCCCTGGAACTCCTGGATCTGGTGGGCCTGGGCAAACGACTCTATCACACCCCCGCCCAGCTCTCCGGAGGACAGCAGCAACGGGTGGCCATCGCCCGGGCCCTCATGAACAATCCCCCCGTCATCCTGGCCGATGAACCCACCGGAAACCTGGACACCAAATCCTCCATCGAAATCATCACCTTCCTCCAGGAACTGAACGCCAAAGGCATCACCATCGTCATGGTGACCCACGAGGATGACATCGCCTCCTATGCCAAACGGCGCATCGTCATGAAAGACGGAAAGATCATCCGGGAAGACAACCCCCAACACCTCACCACCCTTTCCCAGGAGGAACACCCATGAGCCTCCTCATGATCTTCCGCGTGGCCCTCCGGGCCATCTGGCGCAACAAGGTGCGCAGCCTCCTCACCGCCCTGGGCATCATCGTGGGCATCGCCGCCGTCATCGCCGTCGTCGCCATCGGCACCGGCGCCGGCGACCAGATGAAAAGCTCCATCAACTCCATGGGCAACAATCTGGTGATGATCTTCCCCAATTCCATGCGGGTGGGAGGCACTTCCATGGGCGCCGGAGCCTCCAACACCCTCACCGCCGAAGATGGAGAACAGCTGGAGCGGGACTATCCCAATCTAGTGGCCGGCCAAACCCCCATGGTACGGGCCGCCGCCCAGGTCATCTACAACGAAAACAACTGGTCCACCAGCATCTCCGGCGTGGGCCTGGGTTTCCCTGTGGTCCGCGGCTGGAACGTGGGCGAAGGCAGCTTCTTCAGCGAAGATGACATCCAAAGCGGACGACGGGTCCTGATCCTGGGACAGACCGTGGTGGACAATCTCTTCCCCAACGGGGAAAGCCCCATCGGCAAAAACATCCGGGTGCGCAACATGGCCTTCAAGGTCATCGGCGTCATGGAGAAAAAAGGCTCCAATTCCATGGGACAGGACCAGGACGACGCCCTCCTCATGCCCTACACCACCGTGAAACGCACCATCCAACGCAGCACGTTCGACAACGTGAACCAACTCCTGGTCTCCCTCCACTCCATGGACGACCTGGAAGAGGCCAAGACCGAGTTCACCGGCATGCTGCGGCAACGCCACCGACTGCCCCAGGGAAAGGAAGACGACTTTGTCATCCGGGACATGACGGAGATCACGGAGATGATGACCACCATCACCTCCACCATCACCCTGCTGCTGGGTGCGGTGGCCTCCATCTCCCTCCTGGTGGGCGGCATCGGCATCATGAACATCATGCTGGTCTCCGTCACGGAACGCACCAAGGAGATTGGCCTGCGCATGGCCATCGGCGCCCGCCCCGGGGACATCCTCCTCCAGTTCCTCCTGGAGGCCATGACCCTCTCCTGCGTGGGCGGCCTCCTGGGCACCATCCTGGGTATTGCGGGGGCACGGATGATCGGCAATATCCAGAATTGGCCCATTGTCATCACGGAAAGTTCCGTGATCCTGGCCTTCGCCTTCTCCGCCGTGGTGGGCATCTTCTTCGGCTTCTATCCCGCCTATCGGGCCAGCCGACTGAATCCCATCGACTGCCTCCGCTACGAATAACCACCCACCCACGCCTGGGGAAGAGACACGGAGAGGAAACAGGTCGGACACGGA
>JAEDMH010000137.1 GCA_016303095.1 Lentisphaeria bacterium
AAGGCCCGCTGCGCGGGCACACGGAGACCACGGAGGGGGCGGAGCCTGCTGCGCATGCTCCGCCCCGGGGGAATTTCTAGATTTCTAGATTTCTAGATTTCTAGCCCCTCTAGCCTCTAATCCCCCGCTGGCGGGGGGAAGGGGGGCAATCCTCCTGAACCCCGGCAGGGGCGGGAGGCCAGTATTCCCAAAAGAACGGATTTCGGCACTCTTCTCTCAAAAAAAGAAAAGATACAACAAGAACTTATCTTAGAAAAAGTAAAAAATAAGATTGGAGTTCACTCTATGCAGGCTAGATTAAGAAAAGAGCCACCCCTATCCCTTTGGAGATTGATGGAATGAAGAGAATCCTGTCGCGAATCATGGAGGAGTTTCGGACTTGGGAACTCCCTGCGCTATCGACCAGAGATGCCTATTTCCCTGCAGTCCCGGGGAAAGCTACGGTCATCACGGGGATGAGACGTACGGGAAAGACATCCCTATGCTATCAGAAAATGAAGGAACTACTGGCCGGTGGCCTCCCCCGCGACCGCATCCTTCATCTGAACTTCGATGACGACCGTCTCATGCGCTTCACCACGGAAGATTTCCAGTCTATCCTTGATGTCTATTATAGCAGTGCGGCGTTGTTCAATCCATGTTATTTCTTTCAGAAGATGAGGCATAACGTTAATTGATTATATGACGAGTATTATGAGAGAAGCCTGGATTGATAATACACGTGGACTATGTATGCTGATGGTGCTATGGTTTCATGCCGAAATGTACAGCGGCATGGGGCAAAAGTATAGCATCTTTGTGACACCGTTTTTCATGCAGGTCTTTTTCTTTCTGTCAGGCTATCTTTTCTTGCGCAATGGAAACGACTTTTCTTTTCATGCCTTATTCCACAGAGTTCTCCGTAGTATTTGGTTCCCGTATCTTTGCTTTACATTGGCCATGCTTTTGCCGAAGATGCTTCTACACCACTGGGGAATTCTTCAGGGGATTATCACTATTTTGACAGGTCGGGCATCCTGGTTTGTCTATGTGCTTGGCTTAATGCAGCTTATCATCGGGGGGGGGTATACCCTGTTCAAAAAGTCAGAATGGTCTTTGTGGGGGATGGGGCTTTGCGGATTCATCCTTGGCTGGATTGTATTTGTAATTCCTTGCCCAGGGTGGACAGAATGCCTAACAGCCGTATTCCGAATGATGCCCTTTTTTGTGTTGGGTATCAATTACAGGCGTTGGCATGATGCAAGACAGTCTAATACTTGTATGGATATGACAGTATTCTTCGGCAGCTTGATTTCCTATTTCATTTGCTGGTATGTTGATCAGTGTCTTCTGTCTTATCCACGGATAGGTACTTTTTATGGATGCAAATCCTATTGGACTTATATGTTGTTGGGTTTTTGGGGCATTGTAATGCTGATTTCGTGTTTGAAATACTGGCCTAACTGGAGTTTTTTGCGCTATATAGGTCGCAACTCTCTTGTATTCTATTTCCTTAATGGTCTTGCCTATACAGTGCTTATACGTTTCTTATCGCGTTATTCACTTCCAAAGATGATTCTAGTACCAACTATGCTGATTCTTGCAACCGTCATATTGTCATTTATATCTTACTTAATTAGAAGATATCTGCCCTTGTTGATAGGCGACAAGACGGCTTGGGACAAATGTCTAGCTGGCATTGGTCTAGCTTCGGTGAAATCCATATTATGAAGAGAGAGTTCCTCCAATCACTGTTTGCATGTCTTAATGACAGCTATGAATATGCTGTGCTTCGGAATTGAGATGGATTGCCGGATGAGTGTCTAAGCCAGGACATTGATATCTTGATTCCTAAATCTGAACTAGTTCGTCTGAAGCCAGCGTTGTTGCGAATTGCTTTAGAAACGAAGTGTGGTGTCCTCTATGAGAATTATGACCATCAATTCTGGTCGGTCGTCTATGCAGATGAAGAAGCCATTGTTTTCCAATTAGATTTTCAGTATCACTGGTGTCCGGTTAACACATTCTTAAGGTTCTTCTAACATTATGGAAATAAGCATGTTGATATAACAAAAAAAAGCGCGACGATTTGAAAACGTATATTTGTGCTTCCCTAGAGGGTAGCACAAATATACAAGGACAAGTACGTTTTCTCGCCGTTGGTTGAGTTTCTGAACATGACAAGGTCCGTCGACTGTCTGAAAAGTATGGTGGTGGCGAAAATCCAACTTGCCGGAGTCGCCTCTGCTCTCAAGTATCCCGACAGACTCCGCCTAGTCAGATTCCACGACGCAGAGCAGAAACGCGACTTCGCCTTCCTGACCAACGCATATGCGGCGTACGGAAGCCACAGAGGGCGGTTCCTGCCCCCCGCACGTCCCGCCCCGGGATTGGGGCTATCCCCTCCCCCGCTGGCGGGGGGAAGGGGGGGGATTTTCCATCACCTCCCCCAAGGCGGGACGTGCGGGGGGCACGTCCCGCCTCTCCGTGAACTCCGTGCGCCGCGCAGCGGCGTTTCCGTGTCTTCCGTGTTTTATTCTCCGTGAACTCCGTGCGCCGCGCAGCGGCGTTTCTGTGCCCTCCGTGTTTAAACTCCGTGCCCTCCGTGTTTAAAAAAACCGTGCCCCCCGTGTCTCAGAGGGGTTTCTTACACCATTCCTGGGAAAACTTCTGGTAATTTCCTACATTCGTTATATATTGCCCAAATCCCTCCTAATCTTCGACATCCCCCTTTCCTTCATGCCCTCCCCCTCCCTCCTAAGTCAGTCAACCTCGCCTCTCCATGAGAGCAACATACTCGCTTCCAGCGAGTTGGCAGGCAGGCAGGCAGGCAGGCAGGCAGGCAGGCAGGCAGGCAGGCAGGCAGGCTAGGTGCTTTCTGGCCGGCGTGTTCCGTCGGCTCCCTTTCGATTTTTCTCTCTTTTCCCCCATGGTGACCCATCTTTCGTGGATCGCCATGGGGGATTTTTGTTTTGTCCCCGTTGTCCTTCCTTAACTCCTTACAGGACAACGGGTTATGCGTTAATATCCCCCAAGGATTTTTCCCTGGGGACTGCGACAGCTTTGTCCTGATTTTGGACAAAACCATGTCCTCGTCCCGTCCTACGGCCTCCCTATCCCTGCCTCCCTTGGACGCCCGTCTGTTCCAGGTAGGGGAGAGGGAGATTTTGCGTCCCGTCTACACCCTGCCCCTCCACGAATTTCAGCTTGTGGAGGAGTTGCGTCAGCGGGACATCCCCTGCTACCTTCCCTTGCGGAAGGCCTGGAGCGTGCGGAACCGGACCTACAAGGAGAAGACCTATCGTTACACCCGGGAGTATTTCCGTCCCCTCTTTCCCTCCTATTTGTTTGTGAAAGTGGAGGAAGAGCAGCGGGGGGAGATTTTCCGTTGCAAGAACGCCCTGCGCATTTTGCCGGTGACCAGCAACGAGACCCTTTTGGAGGAATTGAAGCTGGTGCGGCAATTGGAGGAGATTGCCCAGACCCAGGAGCTGGAGTTCAACACCACCCTGCGGGAGGGGGATCGTTTCCTCATGGAATCCGGACCTTGGCAGGGGGTCTACGGCTGGCTCCGCCGCAAGGAGCGACGTTATCTCTGGCTGGTGGAGATCCAGTGCCTGAACGGCACCATCCAGGCCACCATCGACCCCTCTCAATACACCATGACCCGGGTGGAGTAATCCCCCGCCCCCCCCCACGTCACCGTGACACTTTTCGCCGCACTCCTCACCGTCCTCGCCACAGGATGCTGCGCCCTGGTGCTCTCTCTGCTCTTCACCAGGCTGGCCCTCTTCGCCCTCCCCCGCCTGGGATTCCTGGACAAGCCGGATTTCCAGCGCCACATCCACACCGTGACCGTCCCCCGGGGCGGGGGCATCGGCTTCCTCCTGGCCTTCCTCCTCACCGTCACCGGCGCCTTCTTCCTCCTCCATCTCCTGGAGCGGGAGGGCGCCACGGCCACCTTCCTGGCCCATGTGGCCCCCCTGGCCATCCTCATCCCCCTGGGACTCCTGGACGACCGCTTCACCCTGAAGGCCCGCACGAAGTTCCTCTTCCAGATCCTGGCCGCCATCCTGGCCTGGTGCCTGGGCATCCGCCTGGAATCCCTCTTCCAGTGGAATCTCCCCCCTTGGATCGGCGCCCCCCTCACCGTCCTCTGGATCGTGGGCCTGATCAACGCCTTCAACATGATCGACGGCATCGACGGACTGGCCGCCGGCGTGGGCATCATCTCCGCCACCTGCCTGGCCCTGGTGGCCTTCTGCCGACAGGATCTGGAGCTGGCCCTCTTCCTCATGGCCCTGGTGGGCAGCCTTCTGGGATTCCTCCGCTACAACTGGCACCCCGCCAAAATCTTCATGGGGGACACCGGCTCCATGGTCATCGGCTATCTCCTGGCCGCCGCCGGACTCTCCATCACCGAACGGATCCTCTCCATCGCCTCCATCGGCATCCCCCTCCTGGCCTGCGGCATCCCCATCCTGGATATCTGCCTGGCCGTCTGGCGACGACTCTTCTTCAACCCTAGACCTACCCCGGAACGCCCCCTGGCCTCCTCCGACACCTCCGCCACCATCGATCTGGAGGACAGCTTCCACGGCCTCCCCCTCCCCGACAACGAGTGGCTCCCCCCCAATTCCCCCACCCACACCACCTTCCTCCAACGGGCCGCCAGCATCCTCCAACGACTGGGCACCGCAGACCAGCGACATCTCCATCACCGACTGCTCCGACATTTCCACAACAACTGGAAGAAGACCATCGGACAAATCTATCTCCTGGCCGCCTGCATGGGACTGGCCGCCGTGGCCTGCAGCATCCTCCCCGGACAAAATCTCCTCCTGGCCCTCATCTGCATCCTGGGCACCTTCTCCTTCATCCTCAACCGACTGGCCATGTCCATGCTCTGGAGCTCCCCCGAGTCCCTGAACCTGGACTTCCATACCGCCCGCACCGGCCTGATCCTGGCCTATTTCATCAATCCCATCGTGGATCTGGTCGGCCTCATCCTGGCCTATTATCTGGCCTCCGACAAAGGCGTCCTCGCCCCCCAGGATCTCCTCCGCTTCCTCTTCATCATCGAAGGCACCCTCCTCCTCTCCCGAAACTACAGGACCTTCTGGAATTTCGCCGTCCTGGACGACTTCTCCCGCCTGGTCATCACCCTGATTCTGGGATTCACCTTGGCTCGCCTCAGCGAATACGTCTTCCCCATCCGACACCATATCCCCAAGCTCCATACCTGCGCCGGCGGCATCGCCCTCAGTTTCATCCTAGCGGAACGCCTCTTCCTCCATTATTATAAGAACCGGAAGACCACCCCCACCAAAGCCTCCCCCCGCAAGCCCCTCCTCCGCACCCTCCTCTTCGGCATCACCCCCCATCTCCGACTCTATCGGGAAACGATCCAGACCCAAAATTCCCGCTCCCACCGGGAAATCCTCCTGGGACTCCTGGCCAAAGATCCCAAGTTCATCCACGGATATTGCTTCGGACTCAAAGTCCTGGGAACTCTCCACAATCTGGAGAAGGTCTATCAGGACACCCCCTTCGACAAGCTGGTCCTCATAAAACCCCTCCATCCCCAGGACCGGGAACTGGTCCAAGCCTTCGCCGCCGCCCATCCTTCCGTCACCATCACCACCTTCCAAACCCAGGAAACCCCGCTCCCCCTGGAAAAGAAGAAGGAAGCCGGCTGACGCTCCCCCATCTCCCCTTACCCTCACCCTACCCCACGCCATGCCCAAGGTCTTCGTCTCCGGATGCTATGACATGCTCCACTCCGGCCATGTGGCCTTCTTCCAGGAAGCCGCCACCCACGGAGATCTCTATGTGGGCATCGGCTCCGACGCCACCATCCTGCAGCTGAAGAACCGGAAGACCATCAACACGGAGCAGGAACGGCTCTTCATGGTCAAGGCCCTCCGCTGCGTGAAGGATGCCTGGA
>JAEDMH010000138.1 GCA_016303095.1 Lentisphaeria bacterium
GGGAATCCGGGCACGTTATAGTGTTCCGCCAGTTTTGCGCCCTCTCCCCGATCCCCCTGGACGGCCACGCAGACCACCCCCTCCAGCTTTTTCTGCACCTCTTCCTCCTGGAAGGTGGTGTTCTCCATTGCATGGCAGGCCTTGCAGGCGGCTCCCCAGAAATAGAGCAGCAGAGGCTTTTGGAAGAGCGTCGCTTCCTGGAGCGCCGCAGAGTAGTCCGTGCGCCAGATTTCTCCCTTCGGGGGAGCGGGGCGCAGGAGTTGGCATCCCTGGTAGACTGCTTGGAGAGCGCACCCCAGAATCACCACGCCCATGGCCTGGCGCAGGAGAGTCATCCAGCGTCCGGGCTTAGGCAGGAATCCCAGTCCGGCCCCCAGGAGCGGCCAGGGTGCGCCGAGGCCCATTCCCAGGAGGACGGGGAAGCCGAGAGCGAGCAGGTGTCCTTCTCCGTAGAGTTTAGCGGAAAGAAGAAGCACCCAGATGAGGACCGGGGCGATGCAGGCTCCCGCCAAGAGCGCCGTGCTCATGCCCAGGAGAGCGGCCGTCCCCAGGCTGCCCCGGGATTCTTGGGAGAGGGGGACTTTGCGGAAGCGGGAGAAATCCAGGAGGAGCACATCGAAGAGGGAGAGTCCCAGGAGGAGGAAGACCGCCGCCAAGAGGAAATGGAAGACGGGGGCAGCCTGGAGAGCGCCGAAGCGTCCCCCGAAGGCCACCACGGCGGCTCCCGCCGCCCCATAGGTCAAGGCCATGGCTCCCCCATAGACGGCTCCCAGACAGGCTCCCCTGCCCCGCCCGATTCCCGCCCCCCGGGCGCCCAGCACCCCCAAGGTCACGGGAATCATGGGCAAGACGCAGGGAGTCAGATTCAGCAGAAACCCCAGCCCCACCGTCAAGAGAGCGGCCAGGAGCCATCCTCCCTCCTGCCACACCCGTTCCAGGAGATTGGTCTCCCTTTCGGGGGAAGGGGGGGCATCCTGGCCGGACAACCAGGCGCAGAAAGCTGCGGCGTTGGCGTAGCCGTACAGGGGTGGGGCTAGAAGCTCCGGTTCCGTTTCCTCCCCTTGGTCCTCCTGGGGCAAGGAGGTCTGCCCCAGCGCATTCACCCTTTGGGGCAGATAGCAAAGAGTCTCCACGCATCCCTGGAAGGTCATCCAGAGCGTTTCCTGGGGCTGGGGAGGGATGGGGGTGACCTTCCACAGAAAGCGGGCTTCCTCCCCCGGATAATACCCGTCCTTTTGCAGGGGTGGAGCTTCCTGCAGCGTCACCTGGATGTCCGGTTTCTCCCCGTCCTCCTCCGGGGCAGGGGTCACGGAAAGGGTTAGAGCCTCGGGGAGGAGACCGCCTCCCGCCGGTCCCCGGATTTCCCCTCGCACCAGAAGAAACTCCTCCCCGGGAGAAGGGAGAAGAATCTCCAGTCTTCCCTGGAAAGGGGCCTCCCCCTGAGCCTTCAGAGCGGGGGTTCCCGCGAGAAGAAGAGCGACCAGCCATAGGATTCTCATGGCATTTCTCCGGGGAGGAAGAAGGAAATCCTTCCTTTGCGCCTCACAGGCGGGTAAAACTCCAAGACAGGGGATGGGCGTTTTCATAGGGCATATAGCCATGGAAGGGGCGGGGATCCCCGTCAAAGACCAGGGGCAGGAAAAAGCGGTCTCCCTCCCACATGGGATAGCGGGAAAACTCCTTCAAGGGAATCCAGGAGAGAAATCCCTCCTCGTTCTGGGCCAGGGGCGTGCCCCGAAAGCCGGTAATCAGGAAGATGAATCCCAGCCAATCCTCCCCATGGGGGCCGAAGCCGGTCCAATTCACCGTCCCCCTGAGCTGCATCTCCGTGACCTCCAGGGAGGATTCCTCCCGGATTTCCCGGATCATTCCCGCCGCCACATCCTCGTTGGCCTCCAGATGCCCTCCCAGCCCATTGTATTTCCCATATTGCTCATCCTCCTTCCGGGCAATGCGATGGGTCATCAGGACGGAGGTGCGGTCAGGGGAGAGGATATATCCCAGGGTTCCCAGAATGGGGCAGTAGTTTTTGGACATGGAAATCGTTCAAGGGGAGGGGGACGTGGCTATGCTTCCGGGGAAGGATCCGTCAGGGAGAGTCGGCTTTCCACGGAGAGGCGTTCCCGGAGGACGGGATGGGGGAACTCCAAGGTGCGGGAGAGGAGGCCGATGCCCTCCTGGAAATTCGGAAATCCCTCCCTGCTTTCTGGCGGCGCCCCATACTTTCCGTCTCCGCAGAGAGGGAAGCCGCTGGCCGCCAATTGGGCGCGGATCTGATGATAGCGTCCGGTCTGCAAATCCAGCTTCAGGAGGAGTCCCGTTTCCAGCACCTGCAGGAGCGTAAAGCCCAGGACACACTCCCGCGCCCCGGGTTCCTTGGGCGAGAGGGCCACCCGGGCAAAATGCTCCTCGTGTATCAGCCAATTCCGCAATTCCCCGGTCTTTCGGGCAAAGGGAGTCTGGGCCAAGGGAGTTGTTCCCCGCCACACCAGCCCCTGGTACTCCTTCCGGATCTCGTGGTTGCGCTGACTGGCATTGAGACGGGAAAGGGCCTTGGACGTGCGGGCAAACAGCACCGCGCCTCCCACCACCCGGTCAATGCGGTGGACGGCCTCCAAGAAGACATTTCCCGGCTTCTGGAAGCGCTCCTTCAAGTATGCCTTGCCCCACTCCTCCAGGGAGGCTTCCCGGGTGCCCGAGGGCTGGGTCAGCATCCCCCAGGGCTTGTCCAACACCAAGAGATGGTTGTCCAAATAGAGGACCTGGGGCTGAATCATTTCTCCTCAGTGTTCCACCACTTCTCCAAATTGCCCATGGTCTCCCGGATGTCCCGGAGCTGCTCCTCGTTCTCTCCAATCTCCCGTTCGATGATGAACTCCCCGGAGAATCCGATTTCCTTCAAGCGCTGGATGAAGCGGGGATACTGCACCATGCCCTGGCCCACCTGCTTCTCCGGCCCCAGAGAACGACCATCCAAAGGCACGCATCCATCCTTCACATGGATGTTCCGGACATACTTTCCGAAGACCGACAGGGCGTCAATGGGATTTCCCTTGCCATAGAGGAGGAGATTGGCGGGATCCAGATTGATACCCAAATTCTTCAGTCCAAGTTCCTCCAGCCGCTGAATGGCCCGGAGGAGAGTGACGGGGGTCTCCTGTCCCGTCTCGAACCAGAATTGCAGCCCCAGGGACTGGCAATGGGTCGCCACCTCCGCAATGCCCATGACCACAGGCAAGAACTCGCTGTCCGTCATATTCTCGGGAATGAAGCCGCAATGGGTGATGATGGCGGGCAGCCCCAGCTCCTTGGCAAAATCCGCCCCCTTCCGCAAATCCACGACCCGCTGGGCCCGATAGGCGGCAGGAACCAATCCCATGGTCACCGGCCCCTCCACAAAGTTCCAGCAGACAATCCCGCCATAGCCCGCCCAGAAGGCGCAGGGCTGCACCTGCTTCGCCTCCTGCTGCTCCTGGATGACCCGCAGGGCCTCCCGACGCCGCTCCCCGTCGTCATACAAGGACGTGTCCCAATTACAAAGCTGGCAGGTGTGCAGACCCAGGGAGGCAATGCGGTCGAAGATGTGGTCGCATCCCGTCTTGGGAATGGGTTGAATCGTTCCGATCTTCAAGTCCATGGAAAGAGGGGGGCTGAAAGAGCTCCGGCCCCGAGGGAGGGAAAAAGGTGGAGGGAGAAAAGACAGAAAATCCGTCGTTTCCCCATTCCCCGGAGGGAAGGCACGGCGGATTTTCCTCAACGTCAAAGAAAACTCGGAAAAGGGGAAGAACTCTCCCTTTCCCGGGAGGAGATCAACTACTCCTCTTCGGCGGCCAAGGCCTCGGCCACGTCATCGGAGAGTTCCATGTCGTGGTAGACGGCCTGGCAGTCATCGTAGTCCTCCAGGGCATCCACAAACTTCTGGACGCTCTTGGCGGTGCTCACATCGGACACCATGGTGGTGCTGTCGGGAATCATGGCCAGTGTGGATTCGGTGGCCACGATGCCGTTGGCCTCGAAGATGGCCAGAATCTTGGCGAAGGCATCCGGAGCGGCCACGATTTCCGCCGTGCCCTCGTCCACCTGGATGTCATCCACATCCACCTCCATCAGGAGCTCCATGAGCTTATCCTCGTCCGCCCAGTCGCCCTCGATGACAAAGCGGCTCTTGCGCTTGAACTTGTAGGAGACGGCGCCGGAGCCGGCCATCTTGCAGTTGTGGCGGGTGAAGAAGGAGCGGATATCGGAGGCACAGCGGTTCTTGTTGTCGGACATGCAGTTGATGATGACCGACACGCCGCCGGCGGCGTAGCCTTCGTAGGTGAATTCTTCGATGGCGGCCCCTCCCAGTTCTCCCGTGCCCTTCTTGATGGCCCGGTCGATGTTGTCATTGGGCATGTTGGCGGCCTTGGCGGCGGCCACGGCGGCGCGGAGACGGGCGTTCAGCGCAGGATCCCCACCCCCCTCCCGGGCGGCCTGGATGATTTCCTTGGAGACGCGGGAGAAAATGGCGCCGCGCTTGGCGTCAGCGGCGCCCTTCTTGTGCTTGATGGACGACCATTTATTATGTCCGGACATAAGAGACTGGCTCTCCTAATGTTGACCCGATGCCGTGAAATGCGGCCTGGACTAGCCAGGAATGCGCGGTTTCGGAGAAGAAGATGCCCTCCGTCTCCCGTTGCTCCTCGTTCTTGGCCCGACTCCACAGCCTCCCGGCATCAGGGTGATGGTAGGAAAAGAAAATACTGGGCTTGAGGAAAACGGCAAAATGTAAATCCTCCCCGGCATTTTGCCAATAGGGAAAAGGGCCCCGTCACCCAGGAATCCCCCGGTGGGAGCCCCTAGTCCGTCTTTCGCACTTCGGGAGTGTTTTGAGGCCAAACAGACACAACAAAAGCGACTCGGGAAAATCCACATGGGAAGCGGCAGATCCCCCTTCCCTCTCACGCAGGAAATTGTTTCATTTCCACGGGGGAGATGAGAAGATGGGACAGCCCGCCAGAATTTTTGGAAAGCCCCTTGAGATTTCCCGGGGGATTTCCTATACTTTCTCCTTAGAAGCGACCGCTCTGGCGGAGGGCGGAGGGATGGGCATTTCCCCGTTCCCGTGTGCTCCTTCTCTCCTCCGTTCCTTCCCGGGCAGAAGTTCAGGGAGGCGAAGGTGGCAAGAGGGAATCTTCCTACAGAGTGTCCATGGGATCTCCAGACATTTCTGAATGAGACTTACGCCTTCCTCCCCGAACCCCGGGAGATCACTCCCGGGGAGGCGCGACGCTTTCGGCGACAGAGACAGCAAGCCCATCTCTCCCTCCAGGAGACGGCGGAGTTCCTGCAGCTTCATCCCTCCACCCTGGGAAAATGGGAACGAGGAAAGTGCCGTTCCTGCCAGATCTCCCAGGCCGCCTCCCTGCAGTTCCTCCGACTCTGGAACCGCCGCTCCCCCCTCCAGGGTTGGATCCCCCTGCTCCAAATGCGGAAGTCTCTCCGAAGGATCCAGAATCCCGCCATGAAGGCCCTCTTTCTCCAAATGCAGAAGGCCTGCCTCCTGTCGGGAAGCTATGAAGGCCTCCTTGCCCACCTGCACTCCCTGTCTCGCTCCCTAGAACAGAAACTCCTGCTCTGGGCTTTAGAAAAGGAAACCTGAGCGTAGGATTTCCTCAAGAATCCCCCCTCAATCAGGGGGAAATCTAGAAATCTAGAAA
>JAEDMH010000139.1 GCA_016303095.1 Lentisphaeria bacterium
GGGCCGACCGAAACCCCCGGCTAGCCCAAAAATCAAATCCGAACCCCGTAGGGGTGGCAGGCCAGGCCTTTGCGCCGGGGGTGAAGCGGTAGCGCAACCCTCGGCGCCTCTAGAACCTCTAGAACCTCTAGAATCTCTAGCCCCTCTAGATCCCGTCGCTTGCGGGGGAATTTGCTGGGGGAGAAAGGGGGAGGCCGGGCATATATTATTCCATTCCCCTCCTCCTCCGCCCACGGCGGGCGGCTTTCTTCCCTTCCCGGGAACACCGGTCTTTCCCCTTTTCCATGCGTTTTCTCTTCCGTCCCTTTGCCCTCTTTCTTCCCCTCCTGCTTTTCCTTGTCTGGGGTGCGGGGACGCTGTCTGCCTGGGAATTGGAGCTGGCCCCCTTGGAGAAAAGCTGCGTCCCCTCGGGGGACGGGGAGACCCGGGTTCTCTTTCATCCCCGGGGCGGGGTGCTGGAGTTTTCCACTCGCTTCCGGGAGGAGGGATCCCGCCGGGCCTGCTGGGACATCCCCCTCTCCGCAAATCTCAGCCGTTGCGCCGGGGTGCGTCTCCGTTTTCGGGCCATCCAGGGGGATTTGGCCAGCCAGATCAATGTGTATTTCCGGGCAAACGGCACCTGGTATCAGGCCACTTTGACCCCACGCACCTATGGACTCTGGGAGGAGCAGGTCTTGTCCAAGGCCTCCTTTCTGCCGGAGGGAAAGGATTTCCCCTCGTGGCGCGCCTGCGACACCCTCCGCATCGCCGCCTGGAAGGGCGGCACGGGAAACTTCTCTCTCCAAGTGGCCTCCCTGGAATTTTTGGAGGCCAATGTGCCCGTGGCGCTGGTGCGGGGAGGATTGTCCCGGGAAGTGACTCCGGAGCGATGCCGGGAAGCCCTGCGGTATAGCCAGAATCTGGGGGAGAGCCTGGTGCGGGGTGGGCTCTATCCCGCCGTGGTGGACGAGGCGGATTTGACGTTGTCCGCTTTGCGGCAGATTCGGTGTGTCCTGCTGCCTGCGGGGGAGCATTTGGGGGAGAATGGGGTGAACACCCTGTGTGCCTTTCTCCGCCAGGGAGGCAGGATGGGGGCGTTCTATCTTCTTCCGCCTCGTCTGGCCAACGTGATGCAATTGCCGGCAGGGAAATTTCAGAAAGCGGAGAGCCTGGGAGGCATTAGCGGGTTATGCACCCAGGGGGGCGCCTCCTTCCGTCAGAGTTGTCCTGCCATCCTTGCCGTGGGGGTGGGCAAGGAGGGGGGGCTGAAGAGCCGGGCCTGGTGGATGGATGCCGCAGGCAGGAAGACTCCCTGGCCCGCCATCGTCCAATGCCCCTCCGGGTTCTGGATGACCTATGTCTATCTCCGGCAGGACGAGGAACGGGCCATCCCCGTGCTGGCCGCCTTCCTGGAGGATCATGTCCCTGGATGCCGGAAGATCGGGGGGGAGACTCTGCTGCGTCAAGCTCGCTTTGCCTTGGCCAATGGAGGCCCGGGCGAGCATAAGGCCGCCCGGAAGGCCCTGGCCCGGGCGGAACAAGCCTCCGACTATCCGGGATTGATGGCGGCCCTCGCCCATTTTGAGGATGCCTTGGCCAATGAGGCGATGCCTGCAGGAGAGGCCTCCCTGGCGGGAGCCCAGGAACTCCGGGGAGCCTGGATGCGTTCCTCCACCGGCTTTCCCCAGCAGGGCTGGGGCGGCGCCCTGCGCACCCTGAAGCTGGCCCGCTTCAATGCGGTCTTCCCCCATTTCCTCTCCCCCTATGCCACCGCCTGGCCTTCTTCTTATGCCCAACGGCGGCTGGACGGAGGCGGGGAGAGCGCCGTGGGGGAGTGTCTTGCCCAGGCGGAGCATCTGAAGATCCAGGTTCATGGATGGGCGCAAATCCTCAATCTCTCCGACGCCCCCAAAGAATTTCGGGATCGCATGGCCCGGGAAGGGCGGCTCCAGCGGAAATCCACCGGGGAGACCGTGCCCTGGCTCTGCCCCACCCAGCGGGAAAACCGCCTTCTCCTGGCGAATCTGGTGGCGGAACTGGCCCGAAAATACCCTCTCCAGGGGATTCAGCTGGATATGGTGCGGTATGAGGGAAGCCAGTGCTGCACCTGCCCCCGCTGCCAGGCGGCGTTTCAGCAATTTCTGGGGAAACCCCTGAAAAACTGGCCAGAATGCCTGCAGAATCCGGGAGAGGTGCGGGAGACCTGGGAACGATTCCGTTGCCGGCAAATCACCCAGCTGGTCCAGGAACTGGCCCAGGCCGCCCGACGCAGCCGCCCTCGCATCCAGGTCTCTGCCGCCGTCTATCCCGATGGGGAAAACGCGCGACGCAGCGTGGGCCAGGAATGGAAGCGATGGCTCCAGGAAGGCATGGTGGATTTCCTCTGCCCCATGGACTACCGCTCCTCCTCCGCCCTCCTCCAGGGGGATCTGGCGCGACAGCGGGAGGCGACAGGCTCCCAGGCCTCCCTGCTCCTCCCCGGCCTGGGGGTGACCCCCAACCAACTCTCTCGCCAGGAAACCCTGCGTCAAATCCAGGCCGTGCGCTCCGCAGGCATGGGAGGATTCGTCATCTTCGAATGGACGCCTCAGGTGGCTGCCCAGTGGCAGGACAATCCCTGAGGCCCCGCTGCAAGAAAGACGGGGAGGGGGGGGACGGGACAAAAGAGGACATTTTTGGAGAATTTTCCGGGGGGGCATCTTGCAAAGCGGAGAGGGCGTGATACATTAGGCGCCGTTTCTGTGCTCCTCATAGCTCAGTCGATAGAGCGCCTGGTTGTGGCCCAGGAGGTCACCAGTTTGAGCCTGGTTGAGGAGCCCAATTTTTTCCTGTGAATGCTCCGGCTTTTCGGTGTGTCACAGAGTTTTCCGTTACCTCACGACAAGGGTGATCACTCCTGAGTCAGCGGGCAGACGAGTCGGAAAGAGAGCGATGTGCGCCGTGCTCAATTTAGGCGCCATCCAGAGCCCGCATTTCTCGGCATGTGGCCGGGGAAGGCGGGCTTTTTGTTTTCCGGGTATCCCCCTCGCTCCCTCTCCCCCTGGATTTTTCTGGGGGATGGACTGAACTGGTGTCCAGGAATCCTGGTTCGGCACGCAGGCGGAGGGGGGGAAGTCGAAGAGTCCGTTACGGGAGGAGTTCATCATGTCCGAGGAAAATCGTCGTGTTGCCGTCATCGCCATCTGGGTGGAGGCCCGGGAGAGCGTGGCGGAAGTGAACCGTCTTCTTTCCGGGTACCAGGAGTTGGTGCGAGGACGGATGGGGCTTCCCTTCCGGGAGTTTTCCGCCAGCCTCATCTCCCTGATTCTGGAGGGGACCACGGACCAGCTGGGAGCCCTCTCCGGCAAGCTGGGCATGCTTCCGGGAGTGACGGCGAAGATTCTTTTTCTGACTCGACAAAACCCTACCCGTTAAACAGCGCTCCGCCTTCTTGGGTTTTCTTTTTCCTGTGGGAAGAGGAAACGGCATGAGGCGGGGGCGCAGGAGAACCCAAGATGAAACGCAAGACTCTGCTCAGCCTCGCCTTGATGATGCTGTCTCTTCCCCTCCTGGCCCAGGAGACGCCGGAAGCCGTCCTCCCCGCTCCGCCTCTGCCGTCAGACGCGGAAGTGGCTGTGGTGCTGGAGCCCGTGGTGGTGACCGCCCGAGGCATCCCCCGCCCCGTCTCCCAGACCCCCGGAGGAATCTCCCTGATGGAGGCGGATTCCCTCTGGAAAGTCCAGCCTCTCTCCCTCTCCGACGCCACCGCCCGACTCCCCGGGGTCTCCGTTTCCCGGGATGGACGCTGGGGGGGCGAGGTGAATGTGCGGGGACTGGATCGGGGACGCCTGGTCTTCCTGCTGGATGGACAGCGTATCATCACCGCCACGGACGTAGCCGCCCAGTTCGGTCTGATTCTCCCCATGGAGGTGGAACGGGTGGAAGTGCTGAAGGGACCCATCAGCCAGCTCTACGGCAGCGGCTCCATGGGCGGTGTGGTGAATGTCATCACCAAGGGGGCCACCTTCACCGAGGAGCCTCAGGTGCATGGCGGCACCACGGTCTCCGGCTCCTCCAACGGGGAAGGATATGCCGTCCATGCCTGGACTTCTTACTCCCGGGAGGATTTCTGGGGCTATCTCTCCGGGGGCATGCGCAGCGCAGACTCCTATGAGGACGGGGCTCATGACCAGGTCAAGAACAGCTTCTTCGAGGATGCCCAAAGCACCCTGAAACTGGGGTATCGCTGGACTTCCGACAACGTGACCGAGTTCAAATACAGCCGGTATCGGGCCAAGGACGTGGGCATTCCCGGGGCCTCCAATCTCCCCGCCATCTCCCAGCGGGTGGTCTATCCCCGCACCACCCTGGAAGACTTCGCCTTGAAGCACACTTATCAGCCCGAGGGGGACATCTGGAAGAAGTCCACCTGGGAAGTGGGCTTTGGCATCATTGAGCGCCATGTGCGCATCGACCGCTTCAACAAGGTGGCCGCCGGCGCCCAGCAGGTGCTGGTGGCCCCCAACGCCACCCACCGTACCCTCTCCGCCCGGCAGGAAAACCACTGGGAACTGGCGGAGGGACACGCCCTGACCCTGGGCATGGATTTCTGGCGCTGGAGCTATACGGGAAGCCGCCTCAAGAAGGTGATTCATCCCGTGAAGGGACCCCTCTCCGCCTGGGATGACCCCCTCTCCGATTCCGTCCAAAACAATCTGGGCGCCTTCGTGGAATATGATTGGAACCTCGCTCCCCAATGGACCTTGAACGGCGGCCTCCGGGCCGACCGGAACTGGTCCCGCAGCGACGCTCTCTACGATACCAATATCCTCACCGGAAAGCACTCCCTCCTCCGGAAGCGCCAGAAGGCGGACGACTGGGCTTGGAGCGGACATCTGGGCCTGACCTGGGATTTCGCTCCCGATTGGTCCATGACCCTCCTGGGCGCCCGGGGATATCGCACCGCCGACCTGATGGACCGCTACAAGTACATCCAGCTGAATGCCACGGCAGGCACCGCCACCTGGGGCGATCCCGCCCTGGATCCCGAAGTCTCCTGGTATGCGGAATACGGCCTCCACTACGTGGGAGAAAAGGCCCGGGCCAATCTCTCCCTCTTCTATCACCAGCTCCATGACCTCATCGAAGCGAAGGCCTACGGAGAAGCCGTCACCATCGGCGGGAAGGACTACTACAACGAACGGATGTCCAATGTCTCCCGGGCGGTGCTGAAAGGCGTGGAAGTGGAAGGCGAGGTGAAACTGAATGCCCTCCTGACCGCCTATGCCTCCTTCGCCTGGATGGAAGGCACCAACGAAAGCGAGGATACCTATCTCCGGTATGTGCCCCCCGCCAATGGTCTGGTGGGACTGCGAGCTCAGTGGGAGAATGGCCTCTGGCTGGAGGCGGAGGGACAGGCCGCCGCTGGCCAGCGCCATACGCCGCCTACGGTGGAACACTCCCGCCGCTGGGCTACCCTGAATCTCCGGGGAGGATACGCCTTCAAGCTCTGGGAAATGGATTGCGCCATCACGCTGGCGGCGGAGAATCTCTTCAATACCCAGTACACCAACTATCTCTCCACCACTCGGAATCTTCCCTATCAGGAACCGGGCCGGAACTTCACCCTCGCCTTCACGACCCGCTTCTAAGTTACCCCCCCC
>JAEDMH010000008.1 GCA_016303095.1 Lentisphaeria bacterium
CAGGGGAAGGCGTTGCCTCAGGGGAAGGCGTTGCCTCAGGGGAAGGCGTTGCCTCAGGGGAAGGCGTTGCCTTCGGGGAGAGCTTCTCCTGACTAGGCGGTTCTTGCCTTGCGGGAGGGGCAGTTTTTTCTCGTTGGGGAGCAGGTTCCTCTCCAGGGGCGGGAGCCTCGGGAGAGGCCTGCTGTCCCCGTTCCAGGACATTGACCTTCACCACGGGGTAGTGGGTGAGCTTGAACCCTCGGGCCTCCCGTCCCCTCAGGGGGATTTTGGCGAACTCCACAGGGATATCTTTGTAGGAGCGGCGTCGATTGGTGGCCAGTTCCAAGGAGAGAACCACATTGGCATTGGTGTAGAGAGCCTCGATGATGCAGCCTTCGGGGATCACATGGTATTCCCGGGAGAGAACGAACTGGCCCACCTGGAAGCGTTTGGCGAACCAAGTTCCCTCCTTCTTGTTCCGATAAAGGATAGAATAGACCTGGTCCTTGTCATAGAGGAAGAGGTACTTTGCCTGCCCCACGTAGGTTTTCCCCTCGATGGGGAGCACCTGGCAGGTGCCGTCTCCCCGCAGGATCATGAGCCGGTCGTATTGGGTGCAGAGGAGGGGTTCGGCCTCCTTGCTGGAGGCCTTGACGGAGGTGCCCACGAATCCGTTGACCCTGTCGTGGAAGACCTTCACGTCCCGTCGGGCGATTTCCTTCCGGTCCACCTCCTGGAATCCCATGATCTGGGTCTTTCTGGGGAAGAGAGGGCCATACTGTTCCAGGAGTCCCTGGAGATAGGAGATGGCATACTCCCTGAGATGGTCCAGATGTTCCTGCGTCTCCTCCATGGCCTTCCGGAGGGCGTCCACGTCTTTTTGGTTTTTGGCCAGGTCGTAGACGGAGATGCGGCGGATGGGGATTTGCAGGAGGCGTTCCACATCCTCCTGGGTGATATCCCGCAGGAGCTGTTCCCGGAAGGGCTTCAGCCCCTCCAGCACCGCCTCGTGGATCTTGGGGAGGGTGGCGCATTTTTCGATGCGCTTGTAAATTCGGTTTTCAATGAAGATCCGCTCCAGGGAGAGCTTTTGGATGCTTTCCCGTTCGTTTTGCAGGGCCAGTTCCTCCTCCGCCTTCAGAATCTCCAGGAGGCGGGTCACATTGCGGCGCAGCACCTGGCTGACGGTCAGCTCCACGGGCTGGTTGTCTTGAATCACCAGGATGGTGGAGTAGAGGATCTTCTGGCAGTCGGTGTAGGCATAAAGCTCCTGGATGGTCTCCGTCGCATGGACGCCCCGCATCAGGGTGATTTCGATATGCACCTGGGAGGCGGTGAAATCATTGATGGCGGCCATTTTGAGTTTGCCGGATCGGGCGGCCTTCTCAATGGAGGCGATGAGAGATTCGGTGGTGGAGCCGGCGGGCACCTCCCGAATGATCACCTTCTTCTCTCCCTCCGCCTCAATGCGGGCGCGCACCCGAATCTCCCCCCGGCCATCGTCATATTTCGAGGCGTCCATGAGACCGCCTGTGGGGAAATCCGGGAAGAGCTGGAAGGGCTGGTTCCGGAGAATGGCGATTTCGGCCTGGAGCAACTCCGGGAAATTGTGGGGGAAGACATGGGTGGCCATGCTCACCGCCACCCCGTCCTGCCCCATCATCAACAGCGTGGGCACCTTGGAGGGCAGCACCACCGGCTCCTTGGTGCGTCCGTCATAGGAATCCACATATTGGGTCACGGCGGGATTGAAGAGCACGGCCCGCCCGAAGGCACTGAGACAACACTCGATGTATCGTCCCGCGGCCGCGGGATCCCCGGTGAAGATATTGCCGAAGTTTCCCTGGCGGTCGATGAAATACTCCTTGTTGGCCAGCACCACCAGGGCGTCGCTAATGGAGGCGTCTCCGTGGGGGTGGTACTTCATGGCTTCCCCCACCACGCTATTGACCTTGTGCATCCGGCCATCATCGATGGTGAAGAGGGTGTGGAGGATGCGCCGTTGGACGGGCTTCAGGCCGTCGTCCACATCGGGGATGGCCCGCTCCCGGATCACATACTCGGCGTAGACCATGAAGTTGTGCTCCATGATCTGGCGGAGGGCGTCGGCGCCCCCGTCCTCCGAGGGATCCAGAGCCAGTTCCGGGGGGATTTCCTCCTGGGCAAGGGCGCCCTCCCCCTGCACCGGGGCCTCTTCCTCCGGCTCTTCCGCCTGAAGGGGCTGGGGAGGGAGTTTTTCCATGTCATCCAACGGGGCCATGGGAGCACAAGAGCCAGGCGGAGCGCCTAGTGGTGGGAGAAGACCCGCTCAGGGGCGTGATAGAGGGCGACCCCCAGCTCGTTGGCCCGCTGGATCACCTCGGCATCCTTGATGGAGCCGGCGGGAGCGATGATGGCCGTGACGCCGGCTTTGGCCGCCACTTCCACGCCATCGTAGAAGGGGAAGAAGCCGTCGGAGGCCATGACGCAATCCTGGAAGGTCTCCTTGCCCTCGTATTTCCGGAATTTCTCAATGGCCTTCTCCACGGCGCCGACCCGATCCTGCTCGCCGGTGCCCACGCACAGGGTGCCCCCGTTCTTCACCATGACCACGCCGTTGGAACGGACGGAAATGTTGATGTACCAGGCGGTGACCAGATCCTGCTTCTGGCTCTCGGTGGCCTGGACAGTGCTTTCCACATGGCCCAGGGTCTTGCTGTCGGCGGAGGCGGGCTTCAGATCCTGGACGCCCCGGAGATGGGTCAGCAGAGGATCGGCCACCACTAGGGAGCCGTCCGCCAGCACCTTCACGGTGCGATGGCCCGTGATGTCATCCCCCACGAACTTGGGAAGGCGGGCCAAATCGCCGCATTGGAGGATGCGGATTTGCTTGTTCAGGGTCACGTCGGGATTGGAGAAGACCTCCATGGCCTCGGGCGTGAACCCAGGGGCCACCACGCACTCCACAAAGGTGGTCATGATCTCCTTGGCGGTCTCCTGGTCCACGGTGCGGTTGAAGGCGATGACGGAGCCAAAGGCGGCCCGGGGATCGCAGTCCCGGGCCTTCACGTAGACCTGGCAGAGGCTCTCCCCCTCCTGCCCCACGGCGGCCCCGCAGGGATTCACGTGCTTCATGCAGGCGCAGGCAGGCTGGGAGAAGTATTTCACGATGTTCAGGGAGTAGCTGATGTCCTCCAAATTGGTCTGGGAGAGTCCGTTCTTCCCGGTCTTCAGCACCTTCATGTCCCCAATGACGCAATCCGTGGACTGGACGGGCTTGTAGTAGGCGGCGGTCTGGTGGGGGTTGGTGCCGTAGCGCAGGTCGTCCACCTTCACGTAGGCGACGCCGCCGAAGTCGGTGGTCTGGGGATACTCGCCCTTGTTCTGGGTGAGATAGGTCTTGCGGTTCAGGGATTCAGACATAGGGGGGATTCTCCGTGAAAGGGGGATGGGAATGAGGGGGAAGAGGGCTAGGTGGCGTCGGGCCTTTGGAGTTGGGCCAGGCGGCTGTAGATGCCACCGGCCTGTCGCAGCTGGGCGTCCGTGCCTCTCTCCACCACCTGGCCTTTCTCCAGCACCAGGATGCAGGAGGCGGATTGGACGGTGGAGAGACGGTGGGCGATGGCCAGCACCGTCCGGTTGCGCATCACGTTGTTCAACGCCTCCTGGACCAGGCGTTCCGTGACGGTATCCAGGGCGCTGGTGGCCTCGTCCAGGATCAAGATGGGGGGATTTCGGAGGATGGCCCGGGCGATGGCGATGCGCTGTTTCTGGCCGCCGGAGAGGAGGTCGCCCCGTTCTCCCACGATGCGCTGGAAGCCGTCGGGATGTTCCTGGATGAAGGCCAGGGCATTGGCCTGGCGGGCCGCCTCCTCCACCTGCTGCCGGCTGGCCTCGGGGCGTCCGTAGCGGATGTTTTCCTCGATGGTGGTGTTGAAGAGGAAGGTATCCTGGGAGACCACGCCCACCAGATTGCGGAAGTCGGTCACATCCAGGTCCCGGAGATCCACCCCATCCAGAGTCACAGAGCCCTGGGAGGGATCGTAGAAGCGCGCCAGGAGATTGGCGATGGTGCTCTTGCCGCTGCCGGTTTGCCCCACCAGAGCCACCATCTCCCCCTTTCGGATGCGGAGATTCAGGTTCTGGAGGATATCCTGCCCGTCGGAGGTGTAGCGGAAGGAGACATCATGGAATTGGATTTCCTCCTGGAATCCTTGGACATGGCGGGGATGGGGGGAGACAGGGAGGGAGTGGTCCTGATCCATGACCTGGAAGAATCGCTCGGCGGCGGCGGCCCCCTTTTGGAGTCCTGCGTTCACCTTCACCAAGTCCTTGATGGGCTTGTACATGCTTTGGGCGGCGAAGGCCATTCCCCCCAGCACCCCCAGGGTGAGGCCATGGATGTAGCACAGCCAGATGAAGACCCCCGCCAGCACCATGGCGGAGATTTGCAGGATGGGCGGCACCGCCACCTCAGCCCGAATGGCCCGGCGCAACGCCCGGAAATACCGCTCGTTGGTCTGGCGGAACGCCTCCTTCTCCCGCTCCTCCTGACGGAAGGCCCGAATCACCTTGATGCCGGAAAAGCTCTCCTGCATCCGGTCCGTCACCACCGCCACGCCGTCCAGCACTCGATGCTCGAAGCGTTTCAGGAGGCGGCAGAGGGCGTAGAGGGGAATAATGGCCGCCAGCATCAGGAGCACCACCAGGCCGAACTTCCAATCCAGGTGGGCTTCCATGGCGGTGAGCACTAGATAGGAGCCCGCCGCCAGGATCTGGATGGGGGCCACAATCAACTCGGGGAAGTTGTTGGAGATGATGCTCTCCACCGCATTGATGTCGTTGGTGCAACGGCTGATGAGGGTTCCCACCGCCATGTCCTTCCGGGCGTAGAAGGCCTGGGACTGATCCAGGAGGTGGTTGTAGAGGGCGCTGCGCATGTCGGTGACCACTCTGGCCCCCAGCCACTTCAGGCAATACCGGTTGCCCAGGATGGCCAATGACTGCATCAGAAAGAAGATCCCCAGCCCCGCCAACAGGGCGACGACAATTCCCCGGGTCAAATGCACCCCGTCTCCTCGATCCACCTGAGGAAGGCCCAGGCGGGCCAGCCACTGGTTGGCCGTCTCCACGTATTTTCCGATTTTGGCCGTTTGACGGTCAAAGGCGCCGCCCTCCCCCGAAGGCTTCTCCTCCTCCGGCTCCTTCTCCGTCGTCGGAACCACGCTGGCCTCAGGGAGGGGAGACAAGGGCGAGGGGGAATTTTCCACCACCTGAATCCTGGGAGCGGGGCCAGGGGAATTCGTCCCCCCTTCCAATCCTGTGGCCACCATGCCCACCATGCGGCAGAGGGCCATCAACGCGCCGCCCTCCACCAGAGCGAAGAGGACGCCGAACGCAAAGGGAAGCCAGTGTTTCAGGGCATAGGTCCCCAAGAGTCTTCGGTAGGCGCCGAAGAGACTGCCCTGGGGTTTCTCTCTCACCCCCGTGCTATGCGACTTCCTTCCCATGTTCGGCTGCCACGCGGGATCGGCAATCGCCTAGGCCAGAAGCTCCCGGATGGCCTGGGCCACCTCTTCCTTCTGGGCCAGGGTCAACTCCGGGAAGATGGGCAGGGCCAGGGTCTCCTTGGCCGCCCGCTCGCTTTCCGGGAAATCTCCCTCCCGATAGCCCAGGGAGCGGAAACACTCCTGGAGATGAAGGGGGATGGGATAGTAGACCGCGCTGCCGATGCCCCGCTCCTTCAGCCCCTGCCACACCGAATCCCGCCGTCCCCCCTTGATGCGGATGACATACTGGTTGAAGACATGCCGGGTGGCATAGGAAGCCGTCTTGGGGGTTTCCACCCCCTCCACCCCTTGCAGGAGACGATCGTAGTCCCGGGCATTTTCCTGCCGCGCCTGGGTCCACTGATCCAGGTAGGGGAGTTTGGTGAGGAGAACCAGGGCCTGGAGGGCATCCAGGCGGAAATTGCTGCCGATGAGGTGGTGATGGTATTGGGGGGCCATGCCGTGATTGCGGAGGATCTTCAGCTTTTCGGCCTTGGCGGGATCGTTGCAGATCACCATGCCGCCATCGCCGAAACACCCCAGGTTCTTGCTGGGGAAGAAGGAGAGGCATCCATAGTCTCCCAGGGAGGCCACCCTCTTTCCCTGCCACTCCGCCCCAATGGCCTGGCAGGCATCCTCAATCACCGGCAATCCATGGCGCCGGGCCACGGCCAGCACGCCCCCCATCTCCGCCGTCTGCCCATAGAGGTGGACGGGAATGATGGCCCGGGTGCGGTCGGTGATCTTTCCCTCGATTTGCCCCACGTCCAAGTTGTAGGTCACCGGATCGATGTCCACGAAGACGGGGGTGGCGCCATAGCGGCAGACGGCTCCTGCGGTGGCGAAGAAGGTATAAGGGGAGGTGATCACCTCGTCTCCCGGCCCAATCCCCTCCGCCATCAAGGCGATTTGGAGGGCGTCGGAGCCGGAGGAGACGCCGCAGGCGAAGGCGCCGCCGCACACCTGGGCCACCTTCTCCTCCAGTTCCTGGACCTTGGGCCCCAGGATGAACTGCTGGCTGGCGCAGAGTTCCTCCAGCCGGGGAAGAAGCTCAGCCTGGATGGCGGCGTACTGTTGTTTCAAGTCCAGTAGAGGAATGCTCATGGAGGAGAGGTCGGGAGGAAAGGGAGAAGAACGGGGGACTAGACGGAGGCCCGGCGGATGTCATGGATGCGCAGCTGGGGCACCTCCATGTCGTGGAAGTGGTTGATATGGGGAGAGTAGACAATGTCCCAGGGTCCGGGAGGCAGCTCTTCGGGCAGGCGGGAGAAGGCAATGAACTGCATCCGGTTTCCCGCAGGATCCCGGACCGTGCCCCGGGTGTGGTCCCGTCCGGCCCGGCAAGTGCGTTCCGGCATCACGCTCCGGGTGATGAAGATAGGTTCGGTGTTCCCGTGGCCAAAGGGTTCCAGATCCTTCAGCTCCTGGAAGAAGACATCGTCCATCTCCGCAAAGGCCACCTCTCCGCAGATGGAGAGAATGGGCTGCATGGACTCGATGCCCAAGACCTTCTGCACGGCGGCGTCAAACTCCTGGCAGAACTTCTCCAGGCTGTCCTCCTCCAGGGAGAGTCCGGCGGCCATGGCGTGTCCGCCAAAGCGGATGAGGGTGTCCTTGCACTCGTCCAGCACCTGCACCAGATTCAGGGTGCGCAGAGAGCGGGCGCTGCCGGTGAACTGTCCGGAGGGATCCCGGGTGAGCACCACGCTGGGGCGATGATAGCGTCGGGTCAGACGGCTGGCCACAATCCCCACCACCCCCTGGTGCCAAGAGTCGCTCCACACCACCAGGGAACGGGCCACGTCCAGCCCGTGGGGCGTGCCCACCCGATAGCGCCGGGCGATCTGCTCCTCCGCCTCCATCACCACCTGTTCCTCAATGGTCTGGCGCTCCCGGTTCAAGTGGTCCAGGATCCCCGCCAGCTCCTTGGCCTTCTCCACATCGTGGGCCTCCAAGAGCCGGAGGGAGTCCGTGGGATCCCCCATGCGTCCCGTGGCATTGATCCGGGGGGCCAGCCGGTAGGTGATGTCGCTGGTGGCCAGGGCTTCCCCCACCTTGGCGATGTCGCAAAGCTCGTGGACGCCGGGGCGGGTCTGCATGGAAAGCACCCGGAGTCCCTGGCGCACCAGAATCCGGTTCTCATGGAGAAGGGGCACGATGTCCGCCACCGTTCCCAGGGCCACCAGATCCAGCACCGCATGGAGATCGGTGTCCTCCCCCCCAATGCCCTGCTCCCGCCCGTATTTCAGAAAGGCGGAGGCCACCTTGTAGGCCACGCCCACCCCCGCCAGATCCTCCGTGCCCCTGGGGGCGCCGGGAAGCTTGGGATCCACCACCACCATCCATTCCTTGGAGCCCGTGTCCGCCGGCAACCCCAAGCCAATGGAGCCCACCCCGGAAACCCCGCCGTGGAGAGGCGTGGGGCCTGGCGTGTGGTGATCCGTGATGATCAAGTCCAAGTTGATGGCCCGGGCGGCATCCACCGCATCGTAGCTGGTGATGCCGCAGTCCACCGTCACCAAAAGATCGCAGCGCCCCTTGGCGTTCTTGTTGATGGAGTCCGCCGTCAGACCATAGCCGTCGTCAATGCGGTGGGGCAAATAGCAGGTGACCTGGGCCCCGTTCTCCCGGAGCACCCAGGCCAAAAGGGCCGTGGCCGTGATCCCGTCCGTGTCATAGTCCCCGTGGATCATGATCCGCTGGTTCTTCTGAATCGCCTCCCAAAGACGACGGGCCGCGTCCCGGGTGCCCGGCAGCAAATAGGGATCCCCTAGGTTCTCCATCTCCGGATGGAGAAAGTCCTGCACCGTCTCCGGCGTCACCCCCCGGGCCGCCAGCACCAGGCCTATGGGGCGGGAAACCGAGGCCTCGTCCATCAGACGGTTCACCAACTCCCCGTCCGGCCTGTAAAACTCCCAAACCCGATTCTCCTGCTCGTGGGCCCGGGAAAAAGCAGTCGTCTGTTCCATAAAAAGCCTATTCCTTATCTTAAGAATGTTCGCAGGCAAACTATATGCCTCATTTGCCGAAAGTCAAGACTCCCTCCTCTCCTCAAAAAGCCTTAAGACATTGGACAAAACGAGACAAAAATAGCAAAACAGACCCAAATATCCCCTTGCAATTCCACGCCCCCCCGCTACATTATCCCCGTTTACGATACTTTTTTATCATCTGAAAGACGTCGGAGCATTTTTTCAAGTCAGCCAATCCATTTCAGGAGAGAATGATGAAAGAACCCAAGGAAGCGCAGGCGGCCATGTCGGCGGAGGAGAAGGAGCTTCAGGAGCGCGGGATGGTAGACGCCATCGTCGCGAAGGTGAAGGCGGCGCAGGAGATTTACGCCAACTACACCCAGGAGCAGGTGGACCGGATTTTCCAGGCGGCGGCCTTGGCGGCGAACAACATGCGGATTCCTCTGGCGCAGATGGCGGTGGAGGAGACGGGCATGGGCGTAGTGGAGGACAAGATCATCAAGAACCACTACGCGGCGGAGTACATCTGCAACAAATACCTGTCCATGAAGACCTGCGGCATCATTGAGACGGACGATGCCTTTGGGATGATCAAGGTCGCGGAGCCCCGCGGGGTCATTGCGGGGATTGTGCCCACCACCAATCCCACCAGCACGGCCATCTTCAAGTCTCTGATTTCCCTGAAGACCCGGAACGGGATTGTCTTCAGTCCCCATCCCCGGGCCAAGAAGTGCACCAACCTGGCGGCCAAGATTGTCTTGGACGCGGCGGTGGCGGCGGGGGCTCCGGCGGACATCATCGGGTGGATTGACGAGCCCACGGTGGCCATGTCGGGGTATTTGATGAGTCACAAGGACGTGGCGTTGATTTTGGCCACGGGGGGTCCTGGCATGGTGAAGGCGGCCTATTCCTCCGGCACTCCTGCGGTGGGAGTGGGTCCGGGGAACACGCCGGTGATCTTCGACGACACCTGCGACGTGGAGATGGCGGTGAGTTCCGTGCTGTTGTCCAAGACCTTTGACAACGGGATGATCTGCGCCTCCGAGCAGTCGGTGACGGTGTTGTCCTCCATCTACGAGCAGGTGAAGAAGGAGTTCCAGAAGCGGGGCGGCTACCTGTTGAACAAGAAGGAGGCGGAGGCCGTGGGGAAGGTCATCCAGGTGGACGGAAAGATCAACGCGAAGATTGTGGGGCAGACGGCGGTGACCATCGCCCAGATGGCGGGGATCCAGGTTCCTTCCCAGACCAAGGTGCTCATCGCCGAGGTGAAGGGAGTGGGTCCCCAGGTGCCCTTCTCCCGGGAGAAGCTCTCCCCCACCCTGGCCCTTTACAAGGCGGACACCTACGAGGAGGCCATTGAGAACGCCAAGGCCCTGCTGAACTACGGAGGCCTGGGCCACACGGCCGTGTTGTACACCAACACCCAGAACGAGGAGCGCATCCGGGAATTCGGCCACATCATGCTGGCCAGCCGCGTCCTCATCAACACCCCCAGCTCCCAGGGCGGCATCGGCGACCTCTACAACTTCGCCCTGAATCCCTCCCTGACCTTGGGCTGCGGCTCCTGGGGAGGCAACTACGTCTCCGAAAACGTGGGTCCCAAGAATCTTCTCAACATCAAGTCCATCGCCAAACGGAGGGAAAACATGCTCTGGTTCCGCGTCCCCCAGAAGGTCTACTTCAAATACGGATGCCTTTGCACCGCCCTGGGTGACCTGGCGGGGAAGAAGCGCGCCTTCATCGTCACCGACAAGTTCCTCTACAGCAGCGGCATTCTTGGCCCCATGCTCCAGAAGCTCACCGACATGGGCATTGCCGCCCACGTCTTCAGCGACGTGGCTCCGGATCCCACCATCCAGCTGGCCCAGAAGGGATTGGAGCAGCTGCGCAGCTTTGACGCCGACGTGATCATCGCCGTGGGCGGCGGCTCCCCCATTGACGCCGCCAAGATCATGTGGCTGCTCTACGAGCTGCCCGAGGTGAAGTTCGAGGATGTGGCCATGCGCTTCATGGACATCCGGAAGCGCATCGTGAAGCTGCCCGAATTGGGGAAGAAGGCCATGATGGTGGCCGTGCCCACCACCAGCGGCACCGGCTCCGAGGTCACCCCCTTCGCGGTCATCACCGACGAGGTCACCCAGCAGAAGTATCCCCTGGCCGACTACGCCCTGACCCCCAACATGGCCATCATCGACACCGAGCTGGTGATGAAGCTGCCCAAGGGGCTCACCGCCATCAGCGGCATCGACGCCCTCACCCACGCGTTGGAGGCCCGGGTCTCCTGCATGCAGAGCGACTACTGCAACGCCCTGGCCAACGAGGCCGCCGCCCTGATCTTCCGCCATCTCCCCGAGTGCTACAAGAACGGGCCCATGAACGAAATCGCCAGGGAGCACATGTTCAACGCCTCCGCCATGGCCGGCATGGCCTTCGCCAATGCCTTCCTGGGGCTCTGCCACTCCATGGCCCACAAGCTGGGCGGCATGTATCATGTGCCCCACGGACTAGCCAATGCCTTCCTCATCAGTTACATTATCCGCTACAACGCGGTGGACTGCATGACCAAGCAGGCCGCCTTCCCCCAATACCACTATCCCAACGCCAAGGCAGACTACGCCGCCGTGGCCCGCTACATCGGGCTGCAGGGCAAGGATGACGACGAGCTGGTGGACAAGCTGGTGGAGAAGGTGGAGGAGCTGAAGGCCGCCCTGGACATCCCCAAGGCCATGAAGCCCTGGTTCGATGCCAAGGGCATCACCGAGGAGACCTTCCTGAAGCAGTTGGACGAGCTTTGCGTGAAGGCCTACGACGACCAGTGCACCGGCGCCAACCCCAGATACCCCCTGATCTCCGAGATCAAGGAGCTCTATCTGGCGGCCTACTACGGGAAGTAATTTCCCAGACGCCATCATGACGGCGCGCCCTTTCCCGGGGCGCCGGCCCTCTCCCCCCTGCCCCTCTTCCCGGCGGGAGGGAGGGAAGCCGGCTCTTTTTCGGAGGAGGGGTGCGTTCATTTTCAAAGGAGTGCGAGAGACCATGGAGATTCTGAAGAAAATTTCCCAGGCGAGAAAGGATCGGTGGGAGGAGTGTGGCAAGGCGGAGGATGTGGTGTTTGTGGGCTCCGGCCTGATGGCGGAGCTGCTTCTGAAGCGTCCCGGCTTTGCCGGCCCCGCCGCCCATGTCCTGGCCGCCTTCTTCGACAAGCCTCTCCAATCCCCCTGCTTCGAGGTCTTCGAGCAGGACAAGCTCCAGAACCTGATTCCCCGGCTGGATGTGCGCACCGCCATCCTCTGCGTCCCCCACCGCCAAGCCGCCCAGACCGCCGACCTCCTGGAGCGCTGCGGCATCACCCGCATCCTCAATTGGAGCGGCGCGGATCTCATGCCCCGCCCCCATCTGGCCATCCTGAACGAGGAGCCCCCTGCCGAGGAAGAGGCGAAAGCATAGTCCCCCTCAGCACCAGAAGAGGCAACATCCATGGGCAAGATCAAAATGGTCATCTGCATCGGCAGCTCCTGTTTCGCCCGGGGGAACGCCGAAAATGTAAAAATCACCGAGGAATTCCTGGCCCGCCGAGGGCTTTCGGACGAAGTGGACATTGACCTGTCGGGGGGCCTTTGCACCGGCAACTGCGCGGACGGCCCCATTGTCATCGTGAACGACAAGGTCTACCGCCATGTGGAGAACGGGGTCATGCGGGACATCCTCAATCAATATTTCCCGGCCCCTTGACCATGACGCCGCCGGGGGAGAGCCCCTCTTCCCCCGGCGGCTTTTTTCCGCCCGGAGAAGGGGACACCTAACCTCTTCCCCCCGACTCCCGACAGCCTTCCCCCCTTTTTCCTTCCCTTTTTCCCGATGTTCGAGCCGGTTTACACCATTGAAAACGAGTGTCAGGACTGCTACAAATGCGTCCGGCACTGTCCCTGCAAGGCCATCCGCATCGTCAACGGAAAGGCGTCGGTCATTCCGGAAAGCTGCGTCGCCTGCGGAGAGTGCGTGAAGGTCTGCCCATCCCACGCCAAGAAAATCCGCTCCGACTTGGCCCGCCTGAAGCAGTTGCTCTCCTCCGGCGTCCCCCTCCACGCCTCCATCGCCCCCAGCTTCCCCGCCTATTTCCCCGGCATCCGCCTGGGACAGATCGCCGCCGCCCTCCGGAAGCTGGGCTTCCAAGGCGTCAGCGAAACCGCCCTGGGGGCCCAGGCCGTCAGCCGAAAGACCGGAGAGTTTCTCGCCGCCACCGACCTGCCCCTGGTGATCTCCAGCGCCTGCCCCGCCTGCGTGGACTACATCCGGAAATACCATCCCGACTACACTCGGAACATTGTCCCCGTGTATTCCCCCATCCTGGCCCACTGCCGCATTTTGAAGGACACCTACGGAGAGGAGACCAAGGTGATCTTCTTTGGCCCCTGCGCCGCCAAGAAGAACGAGGCGGACTCTCATCCGGATCTGCTGGCCCTGGCCGTCACCTTCGCCACCCTGGACGCCCTGCTTCAGGAGAAGGACATTCACCTCATCGAGGAGGAGGAGGCCTCCCTGGAGATGCCCTCCGCCGAGGAGGGGCGCTTCTACTCCGTGGAGGGCGGCATGAACGACACCCTGCGGGACGGAGGGAAGGATGTGCGCTACCTGGCCGTCTCCGGCCTCCAGAATTTGGATCGGATGCTCACCTTCTACTACGGCGGCCAGGGAGGCCGCAAGATCTTCCTGGAGGCGTTGGCCTGCCCCGGGGGCTGTGTCAACGGCCCGGTGATTCCCCAGGGCTTCGGCGGCTTGGAAGCCATTGCCGAGACGGAGAAGATCAGCGCCCTGCAGAACTCCGCCCAGCGTCCCGTCCAGAAGCGCATTGAAGAGACCCCTGCCCCTGCGCCCCTGCCCGTCCAGGAGCCCACGGAGAAGGAGATTGCCCAGGCCCTGGCCCGGGTGGGCAAATTCAGCCGGAAGGACGAGTTGAACTGCGGCGCCTGCGGCTACAGCACCTGCCGGGAGTTCGCCAAGGCTCTCCTGGAGAACAAGGCGGAGGACGCCATGTGCCACACCTACCTGCGGCGCAACTTCCAGCGCACCAGCAACGCCCTCATCCGCTTCATCCCCGCCGCCGTGGTCCTGGTGGATGAATCCCTCAACATCTGCGAATGCAACCGGAACTTCGCCCAGATGGTGGAGATGACCGATGTCTTCGACGCCCTGGGCAACCTGAACACCATTCCCGTGGCCTCCACCCTCCCCGACTTCACCGAGCTCTTCGAGAGCGTGGTGGAAAATGGGGGGGAGATTGAGAAGTTCAACCAGAAGTTCAAGGATCGGATCATCAACATCAGCGTCTTCACCATCGCCCAGGGAAAGTCCGCCGGCGCCGTCATCCAGGACATCACCAAGAACGAGCTCCAGCGGGAGCAGATCGCCGAGAAGGCCCGGGAAGTCATCCGGAAGAACGTGTTCACCGTCCAGCAGGTGGCCCGCCTCTTCGGCGAGCATGTGGCCGACACCGAAATCCTGCTGAACGAGATTGCCGGCAGCTACGAAAGCCATGGAGTGAACAAATGAACTCCACCGTCTTCGTGGAAATGGAGTCCTTCCAGTTCACCAAGACTGGACAGGCCGCCTGCGGGGATGACCTGCAAATCAAGGTGCTGAAGAACGAGAACCGCTATTTGGCGGTGCTCTCCGACGGACTGGGAAGCGGGGTCAAGGCCAATGTGCTGGCCAACATGACCACCACCATGGCCCTCCGCTTCCTCCAGTCTAACATGGACACCCTTCAGTCTGTGGAGACCATCATGGACTCCCTGCCGGTCTGCGAGGTGCGGAAGATCAGCTACGCCACCTTCTCCATGGTGGACATTCGTCTGGGCGGAGTGACCCGGGTGGTGGAGATGGGCAATCCCCAATACATCCAGCTGCGGGGAGACCAGGAAGTTCCCCCTGTGCGTCACGAGACCATTGTCTCCAAGCACTGGCCGGATCGCCAGGTGGAGTGTTACGATCTGAAGATGGAGCCGGGGGATCGTCTCATTGTGGCCTCGGACGGGGTGACCCAGTCTGGCCTGGGGGAGGGTTCCCAATACAAGTTTGGCTGGCGGCGCTGCGGCGAGCTGGCCTTCGCCCAGGAGCGCGTCCGGGGAAATCCGGAGATCTCCTCCTATGCCCTGGCCCGCTCCATCGCCTACCAGGCCTACGCCATCTCCAAGAACACCTGCAAGGATGACATCACCTGCCTGGTGGTCTACATGCGCACCCCCCGGGTCATGCGGCTCCTCACCGGCCCGCCCTACTACAAGGAGCACGACCGGGAATACGCCCTGAAGGCCGATCTGGGAGAAGAGCATACCATTGTCTGCGGCGGCACCACCGCCACCATCTTGGAGCGGATTCTGGGCAAGCGGGTGGAGATCGACATCTCCCATCTGAAGCCCGGGGACAAGCTGCCCCCCGCCGGCAAGATTCCCGGCGTCGCCCTGGTGACCGAGGGCATCCTTACCTTGACCCGGGTGTGCATCGCCCTGGAACAGGACGAGGACCTCTCCCAGGTGCCCACGCCCGTGCGGCGGATTATCGACATGATGATGCAGCACGACCGCATTGAGTTCGTGGTGGGCACCAAGGTGAACGAGGCCCACCAGGATCCCACCCTGCCCCAGGATCTGGAATTGCGGCGGGGCGTCATCCGCCGCATCTCGGACGCTCTCACCCGAAAATACCGGAAAGAAATCGAAGTCAGCTTCTTCTAGCCCCTCCGGCTCCCCTCCCCCCACGCAACCCTCAACCCAAGGATTCCCTTCCATGAAAAAACTGCAACTGGAAATCTGCTGCGGAACCACCTGCTTCATGCTGGGAGCAGACAAGCTGCTCAACATTGAGAACGAGATGCCCAGCGAACTGCGGAGCCGGGCGGACATCCGCGCCATGCCCTGCCTGGGCCTGTGCAACGACACCAAGCTGGCCGGCGCCCCCTATGTGAAGCTCAACGGGGAAATCATCGAGAAGGCCACCCCCGAGAAGATCTACGAGAAGATGCGGGCCCTCATCGCCGCCTGGGAATAATCTCCCGAGGACATCCCAGACCAGGAGGATTCACGACCTATGCTTGACGGCTCTGTCTATCTTCGCCGAGAACTGATGATCCGCTTTGTCCGGGCCTTCTATGATGGCACCCTGGAGACCGAGTTGGATCGGATGCCCGTGGCCATGCGTCCCCGGCAGGGCGGCTCCAGCCGGTGTTGCATCTACCGGGACCGGGCCGTCATCAAATACAGGCTCATGAATCTCCTGGGATTCTCCTGCGAAGAGGAGAGCGACGAGGCTCGCACCTTGGCCTCCTACTACCGGGAAGCCTGCCAGAGAGAGCCCCGGAAGGCCGACCCCGACTCCACCCAAATCCCTCTCTCCGTCTGCGAGGCCGCCTGCTCCGAATGCCCCAGCAGCCGCATCGTGGTCACGGGCAACTGCCGGGGATGCTTCTCCCGTCCCTGCATGTACAACTGCCCCAAGGGCGCCATCTCCATTGTCAACCAGACTTCCACCATCGACTACGCCAAGTGCATCAAATGCGGGAAATGCGTTTCCGTCTGTCCCTTCCATGCCATCGTGAAGACCACGGTGCCCTGCGAGGAGGCCTGCCCCACCGGGGCCATCCACAAGGATGAGGAGGGACACACCACCATCGATCCCGCCAAGTGCATCTCCTGCGGAAACTGCTTTGCCCGATGCCCTTTCAGCGCGATTCTGGAAAAATCCCAAATGCTGGATGTTCTGCGGGCCATTCAGGGAGGGCAGAAGCTTGTGGCCATGGTGGCTCCCGCCGCCTACGCTCAATTTGCCGGCACCATTGAGCAGCTCTTCACCGCCGTCTCCAAGCTAGGCTTCGCCGATGTGATGGAGGTGGCCTTGGGGGCGGAGAAGACCACGGAGCACGAGACCCGGGAGTTCAAGGAGCGGATGAACGAAGGAGAGCGCCTGATGACCACCTCCTGCTGCCCCGCCTATGTGGAATTGGTGCGGAAGTTCCTGCCGGAGTTCATGAAATACGTTTCCACCACCCCCAGCCCCATGGTCTTCGCCGCCGAGCTGGTGCGGGCGGAACATCCCGATGCCCGGGTGGTCTTCATCGGCCCCTGCGTGGCCAAGCGCATGGAAGCCATCCGGAAGGGAGTGGACTATGTCCTTAGCTTCGAGGAACTGGGCGCCATGCTGGCCGGCAAGAACATTGACGTCATCGGCTGCGAACCCTGGAAGCTGCCCCGCCCCGCCATCGCCACCGCCCGGAACTTCTCCAAGAGCTGCGGCGTCACCGAGGCCGTGATCCAGGAGGCCGGCGGATTCCAGGAAGGATTCAAGCTGGATGCCAAGAGCATCAATGGCATTGACAAGAAGACCCTGGCCATGCTGAGACTCTATGCCGCCGGAAAACTCCCCGCCAACTTCCTGGAGGTGATGTGCTGCCCCGGCGGATGCGTCAACGGCCCCTGCTCCCTCCGAAAGTAACGCCTCCCCCAAGAAGCCCCCCCAACGGCGTCCCGAGACCCCTTCGGGACGCCGTTTTATTTATAACTCATTGACAATCAATGAGTTATATACTATCGAATCTCACGGTAATATTGAATAAACGCCGCCAGAGGGATTCCCATGGCGGGATAGCTGCTGTAGGGATGGGGATTTCCCTTCTGCACGGAGATTCTCTCCTTTCCCGGGTAGTCCAGGTAGGGGAGAGTGTAGTTTTCCGAGGTCTCCTCCTGGTATCCATATTCATTGGAGACGCAGACTCCCGTGTCCAGGAGATAGAAGCCCTCCCCCTCCCGTTGATCGAACTCCTGAATCAGGTGTTCCCGGAAACGCCACATGGCGGCATTTTGCTTCGGGGTGAAATATCCCCCCACATTGTCCAAGGCGCCCATGGTGCTGCAGGGGATGCAGAGGACGAAATAGCCTCCGGGCACCGCCTGGTGGTAGGCGTTCTCCAGTTCCCGGATCTGCTGGTCCCACGGTTGGAAATCTGCCTCGTAGCGATCCCGGAAATCGTTGACGCCCAGCATGACGAAGAGGAACTGGGGCGCGGGGAGATTCCACATGTCCAAGTACTTTCCATAGTCCATCCTCCAGGTGAAATCCTCTTCCTTTCGAGGAACCCATTGGGCTCCGTCATAGAGGAGGAAATGGTTCTCCAGGCTATCGTATTGAAGATCCCCCTGCTGGGGGGAGAGAAGAGTTCCCGTGGCCTCGTCAAAGCGCTGGGCGGCCACCTGGAAGCGGCTGCAGGAATAGGTGGGCTCGAAGCCCTTGGGGGCGGTGCCCCGGGCCACCTGCCAGACCTGGCGCCAAAAAGCCCGATCTCCGTAATACCGGTAATTTCCCTGGGGCTGGAGGAAGCCATGGTAGGGATAGTGGTCCCCCCGGGGAATCTGGAAATAGCTCCACAGGGACCAGCCTCCCCGCCCTTCGTCATACTGATCCGGAGCGCATTGGCGCAAACCTACCAGCCGCAACCCGGGCACCCACCCCTTCTGCAACAATGCCTGGCGAAAAAATCCTCCATGGGTATAGCTGTCCCCCAGAATCTGGACCGTCACCTCTCCCTCCCCCACGGCAGGCTTGGCCACACACAGCCGACTCTCCAAACGGCGAAGCTCCTGAAATTCGTCCCCGTTCACCAGGGAGACCGTCAAGGTCGCCCCCTCCTGGGCGGAGGCAATGGTGGCCACCTGGGAGAGACGACGCTGGAAGCGAACCCCCTTGTCTCCCGAGAAGCGCACGAAATCATCGTAGGGTCTCCAGCGCCGGAGCATGGGCTGGGCATGGAGATCCAGGGGAACCCCCTCCAGGAGATAGAGCCTTTGGGGAAGGCAGATGTCATTGGGGGTGGATTGCGCGGCCATGGGAAGGAAGGCTCCCAGAAGGATGAGAAGGGCGGAGAGGAAAGAGTGGCGCATAGGGGAAGGGAGGTTATGAATAGGGGAAGGGAGGTTATGAATGGGGGAAGGGAGGTTATGAATGGGGGAAGGGAAGGCGGAAGAGGGAGAAAAGAGCCTGCAGGCGTTCCTGGGTTTCAGGGCCAAAGCGGGCCAGGGAAGCCACCACCCGCTCCCGGGATTTCTCCTCCATGTCCCCGGATTTGGAGAAGAACTTGTCCGCCAGGCAGACCAGCTTCTCCTCCAGGGTCTCCGGCAGGAAGTCCTGAGGGGGAAGGGGAAGCCCCTGGCGGAGAATCTCCTCCCGGGAGAGGCCGGCCCCCGTGTGGCGTTCGCAGATGCGGGCCAGGGATTCCATGGCAGAAAGACAATCATGTTCCCGGCCCCACTGGCGCAGCATTTCTCCCCCGATGAGGCCATGGCGCAGATAGGGTTCTTCCCCCAGGCAGAGGATTCCCGGGGCGTGACACCGCCCCACCCCCACGTCGTGAAGCAGCGCCCCGTCCCTCACCAGGGAGAGGTCCAGGGTCACGCCAGAGGAGGCCGCCAGGGCCAGGGCCTTTTCCCTCACCTGAAGGCTATGGCGAAGGAGCAAACGGCGCAGAGGCGTGTCCTCCGGATAGAAGTGTCGGAAGAGGGTCTCGGCGTGGAATTCTGGGCAGGACATGGCAAGAACGAGGGAAAGGAAGGGAAGAAAGACCAGCCCTGGCTCCCCCTACCCCTCCCCTTGATAGGTCTCTTTGAAGGAACGGCGCAATTTCGCCAGGGCATTCACCTCAATCTGCCGAATGCGCTCGCTGGTCAGTCCATAGTGGTTGGCAATGATCTCCAGGGACTGCACGGAGCGGCCATTCAATCCGAAATGGCGTTCCAGCACATCCCGTTCGTTGGGACGCAGGGTGCCCAAGGCCACGGAGAGGGCTTCCTGCACCGCCTCCTGGTTCAGCTTCTCTCCCATGGGATCCTCGGGACTTCCCAGGACGTCATTCCAATCTCGGTCCTCCGAGGTGATGGACTGGAGGGAGATGGGCTGCTGCACCATGCGCTGCAGGGCGCGGAGACGGGAGAGGGTAATGCCCACCAGCCGGGCCAGTTCCTCCTCCCGGGGCTCCACCCCGTTCTTCTGGATGTACTCCTGCTCCAGATGGCGAATTTTGGAGAGCTGCCGCAGGATGTTCACGGGAATGCGGATGGAACGTCCCTTGGCATTCAAGGCCATGGTGATGGCATGGCGAATCCGGAAACAGGCATAGGTGGAAAGCCGGTGGCCCCTCTGCCACTCGAAGGATTCGATGGCCCGCATCAGGCCGATGTTTCCCTCCTGGACCATGTCGGCAAAGGAGAGGAGGTTGGTGGAGAAATGCTTGGCCACGGAAATCACAAGGCGGAGATTCCCTTCCACCAGGGTGTTCATCGCCTCCTGCTCCCGCTTCCGGGCGTCCATCATGCGGAGACAGAGGCTGGCCTTCTCCTTCTCGTCCAGTCCCTCCTCCGACCATCTCCCTTCAATGAACCCCCGGACGCAATCCTCCAGAAACCGCTGCTGAAAGTGCACATTTCCCGTGGTGCGCAGATAGGGGGCAATGATTTCTGCCAGGGAACGCTTGGTCTCTCCTCCCTCCCCCTCCATGTTGCCAGAGGCGGCGCATTTCCGCATGACCTCGGAGGGATTCTGAAGCAGCCGGTTCAACACCATGCCGTCCAAGGCCTCCAACACCCCCTCGCCCCCTAAATCCTCCTCCTCCTCTACCTGCCCGTCAACGTTCTGGGTGAAGAAAAGATAGGTGGAAAGCCCTTTCCGATCCGGGTCATCCCGCAACTCCCGCAGGCGTTGGATCATCACCTGGGGATGCGCCTGCAATAGCTCCTGGACCTCCTGGCGGGCCTGGCGATAGCGTTGCGCCCACAGAGCCTCTTCCTCCTGGGACAGCAAGGGAAAGTTCCCCACATCCCGCATATAGGAGGCCATAAGCCCCTGCCCCCCCCAGGGTTTCCAGAGAAAATCCTGGAAGTCCTCCTGGGAGCGCTTCGGTTCTTTCATGTCATCCTGAAATTCCTTCACAGCAGGTCACAAGTTCCCGGCACCCCCCTCTTCTCCCCGCAAAACAGGGAAAAGGAGACATGGCGGCACATCCCGCCGGGCGAGGCTCAGGGGGTGGGGAGGCAACGGTCTCCGAGGGGAGAAGCCCCTTTTCCTCCCCTTATGGCGGATAGAGGGTAAAGATAATGCCCCACCATCATTCTGCTAGGGATTTCCCTGGTTCGTCAGCGGGCAAGCAGCTTTTGGAGACGGGGAAGCAAGTCGGGATCATATCCGGAGAGGGCATCCAGGCGTTTGCCCTCGGGGGAGATCACCACCACGGCGGGGACGCCGTCGCCGGGTTTCAGCATCTGATGGAGCATGCGATTGACCCGCTGGAGATTGGCGGGGAGGGTCACCGACTGGGGGGAATCCATGAAGACCAGAATCAGGTTCTGGCGGGCGAAGGTCTGGAAATCGGGAGTATCCAAGACCTTTTCCCGAAGCACTTTGCACCAATAGCACCAATCGGATCCCGTGAAGAGCACCAGCAGAGGGCGTCCCGTACGGCGAGAGGCCCTTTGGGCCGCATTCCAGTCGTCAAACCATCCCGCAGGCGTCGTCTGCCCCAGGGGAGCGGGAATCACCACCTCCTCTTTCTGAGCCCCAGGGGCAGACACTGCCCCTCCCTGGGCATACCCCACACTCCCGAAGAGAAGGAAAAACAAAAGTACAAAAACAAGACACCGCGCCATGGTTCACCTCCTTAGGATAGTTCTCCGTTTCCACATCCCCGAACCTCGGGGAAAAAATCGACGAGTTTCCCGGTTGGCCTCCCCTCTATTTCTTGCGGGAGGAGGCAACCCCGACCTCAAGGGAGTTTTCGTGTCTCCACCTGCTTCCGGGAAGGAGACAGAGGCTGGAGCGTCCCCTTGGGCTTGCTCTTCTTCCTCTTCCCCTTTTCCGGCTTCTCCCCGCCCTTCTCCTTCTTCTCCCCCGGACGCTCCTCCTTCTTTTCCTGGGCAGACTTCTTCTCCCGCCAAGGATGGGTGCGCCGAAACTCCCAGGGAGCCACAGGGGCCTCCCCGCGACGGGCCGACGCCCAAAGTCCCCGCCCTGCCCTCTGGGCCTCCTCCTGGGCGGCCAAATAGGATGGGTCGTCGCAGAATTGCCGGTAGCACCAGGCCATGCCGTGCCGGATTAGCTCCAGACCGAAATCCCGCTCCCCCAGAAAGACCTTCCCCACCAGGCGCCCATATTGGTCCCGGTTCTGCCCCTCCACCCGGACTTCCCGTTTCATCAAGCTCTTCGCCACATACCGTCGTGCCTCTCCCCCGAAGTCCTGGGAAGATTCCGGGGCGTCCACGCCATACAGGCGGATACGGGTCACCGTGCCCCGGCGATCCCGCACGTCCAGGGTGTCTCCATCCGCCACCCGAATGACCACTCCCTGGATCCGACGTTCCTCGGGGCGCAGCCGCTTCCAGTCCGGCACCTGGCTCTCCCGGGCGGACAAGGGCAGAAGAAAAGCTCCCCCCAGGAGGGCGAAAAGGAGAAAAACTCCTCTCCATCCCCCCCCCATCCAAGACCGCCTCCGCCTTCTCTCCGTCATGATTCCAACCCCTTTTCTCCGATTCCGAGAGAGGGGCGCCCCCTTCTCTCCACGGGATGTCTCTATTCCCGGGTTCCCTTGCCAATCAAGGAATTCTGGGGTTGTCCAAACAACTGGCGCGCATTCTGCAGAAGGATTCCCGTGCCATTCACCACGGCCCGGAGGGGTTCCTTGCCCAGGGTGGCAGGGAGACCGGTGTTCTCGCTGACCAGCTGGGGAAGCCCCCGCAGCAGACTGCCGCCCCCCGCCATGGTGATGCCATTGTCCACCAAGCGTCCGGCAATTTCCGGAGGGCAGGCATCGATGGTCTTGCGGATGGCCTTCAGGATATTGGAGACGGGAATATTCAGGGCCGTGCGCACCTCGTCGGAATTGATGACCACGGCTCTGGGCAGGCGATCCCCGGAGTGGCCCATGTCCAATCCCTTCACCTCCATGGTGAGGAGTTCCGGGAGGGGAGAGGCGCTGCCGATTTGGATCTTGATCTGCTCCGCCGTGCGGGGGCCGATGAGAAGCTGATGCTCCTTCTGCATGAAGGAGATGATGGCCTCGTCCATGGCATCGCCTCCGTTGGCCACGCTGGTGCCCGCCACAATGCATCCCAGGGAAATCACGGCCACTTCCGTGGTGCCTCCGCCAATGTCCACAATCATATTGCTGTCGGGCTCCTCCACAGGAAGGCCTGCCCCCAGGGCGGAGGCGAAGGGCTCCTCCACAAGACGCACCGCCCGGGCCCCGGCGGAAAGGGCGCTCTCCTTCACCGTGCGAATGCCCACCTCGGTGATGCCGGAAGGCACGGCGATGAGCACCCGGGGCTTCATGATCTTGTAGCGTCCGGCCGCCCGGCGGATGAAGCTGCGCAGCATCTCGTCAGAGACCTCGGCATTGGCGATGACTCCGTCCCGCACAGGCCGAATCACCTTGATGCGCTCTGCGGTCATGGCCATCATGCGCTTGGCCTCCGCCCCCACCGCGCGCACCTTGTTGGTGTCCGCATTGATGGCCACATAGGAGGGTTCATCCAGCACAATGCCCTGTCCCGTCACCCACACCAGGGTATTCATCGTGCCCAAATCAATGCCAATGTCATTGACCCAAAGATTCTTGATGCTCTCAAACATCGAATGACCCTCAAAAACAAAAAACCGCCCGTCAGCTTCATTCAGCTGGGGGGCGGCGAACGCTCGGGAAAACGGTTGCGGCGGACTCTCTCACTCACATTGGCGGCCGACCCGCAAAGGCAAAATATTCAGGGAAATGCAGGAAACGGTGGCTGCCCAACCAGGATTTGAACCTAGACAAACTGAACCAGAATCAGTTGTGCTACCATTACACCATTGGGCAACGGAAATCCGCTGTGTCACTCCCGCTCCAAGGCGGAAGGCACGTCGGTTAAGATAAACCCATCGGAACGCTTTGCAAGTCCCTCCCCGCCTTTTTTTGACTTTTCCCCCTGAGAGCCCCCGAAAGAGCGCCCCTCTCGCTCTTTCCCGGCGCCTCCCCCCTCCGTTCCCAGGCATCTACAGGAGTTCCTTGCTTCCCTGGTAGGAGCCGATGATCTTCACCTCGTCAGCCTGTTGTCCCAGTTCCTCCAGAATGGCGGGCATTCTGGGATCCTGGAGTCCGCAATTCAGCTCCACGAAGAATCGGTAGCGCCATCGGCCGTGTCCAGAGGGGCGGCTTTCGATCATGGAGAGAGAGACGCCGGCCTCCTTGAAGGGCAGGAGGGCGTCGTAGAGGGCGCCCACCTTGTCCCGTGCGGCGAAGCAGAGGCAGCAGCGATCATGGACCACCTGCTCGTTCTCCTTGCGGGCCAGAACGAAGAATCGGGTCACGTTGTCCGGGTTGTCCTCCACATCCTCCTCCAAGACATTCAGGGCGTAGAGCCGGCCCGCCTCGGCGCTGGCGATGACGGCGGCGCCGGAGGTATGGCTGGCCAGTTCCGCCGCCCGGGCGTTGCTGGGCGTGGCGATGGTTTCCGCGTCGGGGAAGTTCCGCTCCAGATATTGGCGGCACTGTCCCAGGGACTGGGCGTGGCTGTAGATGACGCGGATCTGATCCCGGCTTTGGTTGCTCAAGAGGCATTGATGGACGGCAATGGCCACCTCCTCGTAGACCTTCAGGGAGGAGGACGCCAGGGCGTCCATGGTGCCATTCACCAGGCCCTCGGTGGAATTTTCCACCGGCACCACGCCATAGTCGCACAGGCCGCCCTCCACGGCGGAGAGGACGCCCCCGATGCTGTTGCAGGAGCGGTACTCCACCCGGTCTCCGAAGGTGCGGGTGGCGGCGATATGGGTGAAGGTGGCGGCGGGCCCCAGATAGGCCACTTTGGCGGGTCGGCGGGCTTCCGCCTCCCTGGCCAAATGACGCAGGCGGCGTCCCGCCTCCAGGATCAGGCGTTCCGTCTCGGGGAAGCCGATGCAGGCGTCAGTGACGGAGATGCCTCCGCAGGGTTTTTCCCCGGGCACCAGGGGTTGCTTCCCCTCCTGGAGATTGCTTTCCAGCATCATGCCCAAGATGGCGGTGTTTCCCCCCAGTCTCTGTTCCAGGACATTATCGAAGACGATATGCTGCCGGGTATAGTCCCGCCGGGAATTCCCGTGGCTGCAGTCCACCAGGACCTGGGGTTTCAAGTGGGCTTCCCGCAGTTTTTCCAGCGCCTCGGCGATGGTGCCTGCGTAGTAGTTTTCTCCCCGGGCGCCCCCCCGGAGCACCAGATGGCCGTTGGGATTGCCGGCGGTGCGGAGGATTCCGCTGTGTCCGTTGCTGAGCATTCCCAGGTAGCTATGGGGAGAGGCGGCTGTGCAGATGGCATCGATGGCCACCTGGATGGAGCCGTCCGTCCCGTTCTTGAAGCCCACAGGCACATCCAGTGCGCTGGCCATTTGGCGGTGGGGTTGGGATTCGGTGGTGCGGGCGCCGATTCCCGCATAGGAGATCAGGTCGGTGAGATATCCGGCCGTGGCAGGATCCAGGAGTTCGGTGGCGGTGGGCAGCCCCATTTCCGCCAGTTCCAAAAGGAACGTGCGGGCCAGCCGCACCCCTTTGGCGATGTTGCATTCCCCGTTGAGATCGGGATCGTAGATCAGCCCCTTCCATCCCAGGGTGGTGCGCGGCTTCTCAAAGTAGGTGCGCATCACCAGGAGAATGTCCTGGGAGACCGCCTGGGCAAGCTCTTTCAGGCGGCAGGCATACTCCCGGGCGGCCTCCACGTCATGGATGGAACAGGGCCCCACCAGGAGGAGGAGCCGTCCGTCCCGTCCTTCCAAAATGTCCCTCACCTGCTGGCGGGAAGCCGCCATGTTCTTCTCCATCTCCGCCGTCAACGGCAATTCCCGCCGCAGTTCCTCCGGGGATTTCAAGTCAATTTCCTGTAGCATGGTCTGGTATTCCTAAAAAAAAAGCATCCGAGAAGCTGGATTCCCGGATGCGCTCTGGTTGGAAAGGAAAAAGGCGAACCGATGTCCTTGGGCTTCGGTCCGCCTTACGCCTATGAAAATGTTCCCACAGGGACACGCATCAACGGGCTTCAGCGGAAAAACCGCCAAAACCAGTAAAATCGATGCATGGCCAAGTCGTGTTGCATAATGCCCGTACTGTAACCGCATTTTTCCGTTTTTCCAATCCCGCCCCGCCCCCCAAAATCCTTCCGGGAAATTCCGCTGCTCCCCTGGCAGAGGGAAGGCATGTGGAGCATATTAACGGCCTGTCCCGGCACCCCAAACCGGAGACACGGCTTTCTCCCCGGAGCGCTCGCCGCCCTTCCGGGGATCCTTCCGGCCTGGAGCGCCGGATCCTGCGGCAAGCCCTAGGGCGCCCCAGGTCCCTGACAACCTTATTTTCCCCAAAGGAGATTCCTGTCCTATGCCCCTTCCCCTGCTTTTGCCAGCGGGCTATCGTCCTCTGCTGGACGAATTGGCCACAGAGGTGGCCATCCGCTCCATCAAAGAGGAATTTCAAAAGAATCTGGCCTTCGAGCTACGGCTTCAGCGCGTCACCGCCCCCCTCTTCGTCCCTTCGGGCACTGGCATCAATGATGACCTGAACGGGGTGGAGCGCCCGGTCTCCTTCCTCATCCGGGACGATGGAGGGCGGAAGGCCGAGATCGTCCACTCCCTGGCCAAATGGAAGCGCCTGAAATTGGCCTCTCTCCAAATGGAGCCGGGGCGGGGCATCTACACCGACATGAACGCCATCCGGCCCGACGAGGAGCTGGACAATGTCCACTCATTGTATGTGGATCAGTGGGACTGGGAGAAGGTCATCACCCGGGAGGCCCGGACCCTGGAAACCCTGAAGGAGACGGTTCGCCGGATCTACTACGCCTTGCGCCGCACGGAGGATGCCTTGAGCCGGGCCTATCCCGTGCTGCGTCCTTTCCTGCCCGAGGAAATCCACTTTCATTTCTCCGAGGATGTGGAGGCGGAGATGCCGGAACTGTCCCCCCGTCAGCGGGAGGACGCGTTGTGCCGCAGGGAGGGGGCGGTCTTTCTCCTGGGCATTGGCGGTCCCCTGCCTTTGAGCGGCAAGCCCCACGACGGGCGGGCGCCGGACTACGACGACTGGACCACGGAAAGCCAGGAGGGGCATCACGGCCTCAACGGGGACATTTTGGTATGGAATCCCGTGTTGGGGCGTTCCTTCGAGCTCTCCTCCATGGGCATCCGCGTGGACAAGGAAGCCCTGCTTCGCCAGTTGTCCCTGCGGGGTGAGGAGAAGCGTCTCTCCCTCCCTTTCCATCAGAAGCTCGTGGAGGGGAAGCTTCCCCTCACCATGGGGGGAGGCATTGGCCAGAGCCGGCTGTGCATGCTATTGCTGCAGAAGGCCCACATTGGGGAAATTCAGAGCAGCATCTGGCCGGAGGCCATGGTCTCCGCCTGCCGTAGCCATAACATTCCCCTGCTGTAGTCCCTGCCCTCTGTTCCGGATCAGGCAGGCCGTCGTTGGTTCCGGGGAGAGGGGATCCGGAGACGCAGGTCAGAAGGCGGGAACCTTCCTCCTGGCTCCGCCCTCTGACCCTTCCGCCGGCAGGAGGAAGCCTTCTTCCCCTTTCCCGTTCCGGCCCATCCCATGGCCCCTTCCTTCACCATGGGGCAGGCCGCCTATCCTTGCGGGAAACGGCCACGGCGCCGCCGTTCCCCACCCCCCTTTTCTCCCCGTCTGATGTCTCCTTCCCCTCCCGGGAAGACCAAGAACGGAGAGTCCCCCCTTTCTCCCGAACACCCCCATGAACAAACTCTGCTGCGACGAAGCCCTGAAATGGATCCTGATTCTATTTCCCTTCAAGGAGTTTCATTGTATCATCCGCACCATGCCCGACTTGCACCACGTGCTGACCAAGGGTGGCTTCACCCTGAGTGAGCGCAACTATCGCAAGGAAAGCACCACCCATCGTCTCCTCACCATCTTGCGGAAGCACCCGGATCTGTGCCTCCCCATCCTCCACGCCCTATCCCGGATCTTCCAGAAGAACGATGAGGTGGAGCAGATTCTCCAGGAGAATGGCGGAGTCCTGACGTGGGAGGATCATTGGCGGGAAAAATACAGCCAGATGACAGACCCCCGGCGTTTCGCCCTGGCGCTATTCCGCAGCAGCACCCATCCCCGCCTGGCCCGCTTGACCGATCTCCTTCTCCGCACCCCCACCTTCTGGCGAGGCAAAGCAAATCCCGTCACCCCTGGCAAGAGGCTTCGTCTCCGCCAGGAACAACAGCACTGCCTGAAGACCTTGGAAACCCTGGCGGACAAGGCTGCCCACGCCCCCGAGAACCGGGAACCCAAAAT
>JAEDMH010000140.1 GCA_016303095.1 Lentisphaeria bacterium
CTTAATGTAAAACCTAACGCTGGCTTGCAAGCCGTCGTGGGAAGAAAAGAGCGGTTTCGCCGACAATCCTGGACGCCCGGGGACGCTTCGGCCCACAGGACGACGATCCCCCCCCACACCCACACACCGCCCACACGGCAATCCGGGGGAAGGCTCTAGAGATCTAGGAATCTAGAGACCTAGGAATCTAGAGATCTAGGAATCTAGAGATCTAGAAATCTAGAGACCTAGGAATCTAGAGGATCCCCCCCCGACCGTGTTCGACCTTTTTTCCATGGTGTTGGGGGGGGATGTTGGGTTTACCGGGATTGATGGATGAAGCGGAGGGTATTTTGCCAGTCTTCGTTGGTGACGTCGTGGATGCCGTAGCGTTCGTAGTATCCCTGGCAGGGGGACATGAGGAGGGTGCCCAAGGGGGGATATTCGGAGGAGGGCAGTCCGGGTTTGCCCAGGAAACGATAGGCCTTCTGGGCTTCGCGGACGGCGAGGAACTGTCCCATGGGATCAGCCCATTGGTCTTCCTTTGCGCTGGTGACCAGGACGGGTCTGGGAGCGGCCATCGCCAGGAGCGTATGCTGGTCGAAGGGGAGGGTTTCCGGGTGTTCCGCATAGGGGCGGCAGTTTCCGGTGGTCCACCAGGAGAGGACATGATCCACGCATTCCAGGGCCTCTCCGTAGTTGCGTCGGCTCAAGGCCGCTCCTCCGCAGCCGGAGCAGTTGCTGATGGCGCCGGCCCATTGGTCATCGTGGGCGATGGTCCACAGGGCGGTTTTCCCCAGGCGGGAGTGTCCATGGGCCCAGAGTTGGGCGGGATCGATTTCCGGGAGAGCGGCGGCCGTTTCCCGGAGGCGGGAGTATCCGTAGGCCCAGGCGCTGATGGCGGTGAACTCCCGGTTTTTGGGGGTGAGCTCCTGGGGGGCATGGAAGAGCTGGTAGACGCTTTGGGGGCGTCCCAGGACATGGTCGGGATAGAAGTCGTAGTAGGCGCAGGTGATGACGGCGCATCCGGCGTCGCACAGCAGGCGGAAGTCCCATCGGTTGGCTTGGGCGCCCCGGGGGTTGGCGGCCAGCTGAGGCCAGGGAGAGACGGGCACATCCGGATCCTGGGTGCAGGCGTGGTTTCCTTGGAAGTTCAAGGCGATGATGGCGGGGACGGGGTAGGGGCGGCGGGGAATGTAGCAGAGGAGGGTGGCCTGATGGATCTTTCCTTGGTTCTCCAGGGTCAGGCGCAGGAGGCGCAGGAGGGCCGTTCCCTGGAAGACCTCCTTCTCCTGCAGCACCTCCACCTGTTGCTTCTGGGGAAGGGGAGGGAGTGCGCCGTAGAGGATCCTCTCCAGATTCGCCAGGTGCTTTTGGCGGAGGGCAGGCCATTGGGAGGGCTCCGTGATGGCGATGCCCGTCTCCGGATCCTTCAGCAGATCCGGCAGGGGGAGATTTCCCGCCAGGCTCTCCTCGTAGTTTGTGTGGGAGAAGATGTAGTCGAGGTCCTTGGAGAGGGCTTCTTGGTAGCGTTCCAGATTTCCGTCTTCGGGAATTTCCTGGTAGTGTTGCTTCTTGGGCCAGGGCAGAAAGGGGGTGGTGAAGGGTGTCATTGGGGAAGTGTCCATGGAAGTTGAGGGGATTGGGCGGTTTGGAGGGGGGAGCGTCTGAGGGGAAGGGCCTGGGGATTTTGGAGTCTCCAGGTCAAGCGGGTGTTGCGGTTCACCGGCTTGTCATTGTCCACGGCGCGGCGGACCGCCTGAAGATCCCCGGAGAGAACAAAGAGTTTCTTGGCCCGGGTGACGGCGGTGTAGAGGAGATTTCGCTGGAGCATGATGGAGTGTTGCCGCAGCAGGGGCACCACCACGGCGGGGAACTCGCAACCCTGGGCCTTGTGGATGGTGATGGCGTAGGCGTGAAGCAGCTGGAGGCAGTCGGCGGCGGTGTATTCCACCGTTTCCCGGTCGAAGGCCACCCGGAAGGTGCGCTTTTGCCGATCCAGGGAGACGATGCGTCCCATGTCCCCGTTGAAGACCTGCTTGTCGTAGTTGTTCTTGGTTTGCATCACCCGGTCGCCCAGGCGGAAGATGCGCTGGGGCTCCTCGCCGGCGAGGGTCAGCTCCGGCTTCTCGGGGGAGGGGGGATTGAGCTTCTCTTGGAGGACCCGGTTCAAGGCAAGGGTGCCGCATTCTCCCTTCCGCATGGGGGTGAGCACCTGGATCTCCTCCATGGGATCCCAGCCGAAGAAGCTGGGAATGCTCTGGGAACACAGGTTGACTAGAAAACGCTGGCATTCCTCCGGATCCTCCTGAACATAAAAATAGAACTCCCCCGCCGTGCCCCGGGGAGGATTGGACAATTCCGGAAGAGTCCCCCGGTTGATGGCGTGGGCGTTGGTCACAATGCGGCTTCCCTCCGCCTGACGGTAGATTTGGGTGAGGGCTACCACCGGAATCCGGCCGCAGGCCAGCAAGTCGTGAAGCACCGCCCCGGGCCCCACGGAAGGGAGCTGGTCCTTGTCCCCCACCAGCACCAGGCGGGCCCGATCGGGAACGGCGTCCAGGAGAGCCTTGGCCAGGGGGAGATCCAGCATGGATGCCTCGTCCACCACCAGCAAGTCGCATTCCAGGGGGGTGTTTCGGTTGACGGAGAACTTTCGGGTTTGGGGATCAAATTTCAGGAGTCGGTGGATGGTGGCGGCATCGGCCATGCTGGTGGCTTCGGCCAGGCGTTTGGCGGCCCGGCCTGTGGGGGCGGCCAGCTTCATTTGCCAATGGTTTTCCCGGGCCAGCTGGACGATGCGGCGCACCACGGTGGTCTTGCCCACGCCGGGGCCGCCGGTGATCAGGGAGAAGGGGGAGACGAGGGCGGTTTGCACCGCCTGGGTCTGCTGCTCATTCAGGGAGAGTCCTCCCGGAGGCGGCGGGGGTGTGGACAGTTGCTCCCAGGAGGGGAAGCGTTGGCGGAGATGGTGGAGGATCATCTTGGCCAGTTCCCGTTCTTGGGCTTCCAGATCCCGGGGATAGCAGAGCAGTTCCGGCTCTCCTGGGAATTGGAGAGCCAGGAAGAAGGCCCGGGCCAGGGCCTCCTCGAAGCCTGCCTCCAGCGCCTCGGGGGGGACGTTCAGGAGCTTTTGGGCTTCCTGAAAGAGGCGGGGCTTGGGGAGGAAGACGTGTCCGGAGAGGGTGCTTTGACGGAGAGTGTAGGCCAGGCCGCAGGAGATCCGCATGGGGGAGGCGGGCGTGATGCCCAGGCTGCGGGCGATGCGGTCGCAGGTCTGGAAGCCGATGCCTTCCACATCCTGGGCCAGGCGATAGGGATTCTGGCGCACCACCTGAGAGGCGCTGGCGGGCTCGTAATGGTGGATGATGCGCTGGGCCATGGCGGGGGAGATGCCGTGCCCCAGAAGAAAGACCTCCTCGTTCCGGGAGGCGGAAATCTCCTGCCAGGCCCGGTGGATGGCTGCCTGCTTCTTCTTGCCAATGCCCGGCACCTCCAAAAGACGGCCGGGAGAAGTGTCCAAAACCTCCAGGGTCTTCTCCCCAAAGTGGTGCACAATGGCGCGGGCCGTGACTTCGTTCACGCCAGGCAAGCATCCGCTGGACAAATAACGCTGGATGCCCAGAACCGTGGCGGGAGGGGCGAAGTAGGTGGAGGTGGCCTGGAACTGCCGGCCAAAACGGGGATGGTTCTGCCAGACGCCCTCCGCCTGGAGCTCCACCCCAGGCATGGCGCCCGCCAGGTTCCCCGCCACAATGGCCTCCCCAGGAGCGTCCGCGCGCTCAATCACCACCACTCCATACCCGTTCTCCCCATTGGCGAAAATCACCCGCTGCACCTGGCCGGTGAGACGCGTCTCCTCGGGAAGAGGAGTGTCGGTCCGGGAGGAGGGAGGCCGCGGGGCGTCTCCTGCAGGAAAGGGGGAGGGGGCTTGAGGGGGCATGGAGGAGGGGACGGGGAGGAAGCAGGGGAGGGGGGAGTTTCCCCGTGGGTGGGAAGACAGGGGGATTCCGGTTTCTCGCCCCTGCCCGCAGGCGTTCTTGGTATTATAGTTTGCATCGTCCGCTTTGTCTCACAAGCAAGACGCCTGGTTTTCCCGTGTTTTCTATCCTGCCTGAGGCAGGGATGGAGGAGGATGCCTTCCCTGGCCTCCTCCTTTCCCTCCCTCCCCCCCCGCAGGGTAATGCCTCTCCCCCGGAAGAAACGACTATGTTGCCCCAGAACATTGACGTGGATTTGAACGCCCTGCCGAAAATGGACTTCTCCATCCAGAGACTCGGGGTCCCCACCCTGGTCTCCCCCTTGAAAGAAGCCATCTTCGTGGAGGATAGCGAACGTATCTGCTATTGCGCCGATGCCGCACGTAACCAACTCTTCCTCAAGGAACACAAGGTGATGCCCTCTTTCCTGGCCGCCGGCCCCAGAAGGCAGATCTTCCACGACCCCGCCTGGACCCGGGTGGGCATTGTCACCTGCGGCGGACTGTGCCCCGGACTCAACGATGTCATCAAGGGACTGGTCAATACCCTCTGGTATGTCTACGGAGTGGACAATATCTTCGGCATCAAATACGGATACCAGGGGCTGAATCCCGTCTATAAGCTCAGCCCCATGGTCCTGAATCCCGATGTGGTGGATGACATCCATGCCGAGGGCGGCACCATCCTGGGCTCCTCCCGGGGAATGCAGCCCACCGAGGAAATTGTCAAGACCCTGGATCGCCTCAATATCAACATCCTCTTCACCATTGGAGGAGACGGCACCCAGCGGGGCGCCCACGCCATCGCCCAGGAATGCCAGCGCCGCCGGGTGGAATGCAGCGTGGTGGGCATCCCCAAGACCATCGACAACGACCTGAATTTCATGGACAAGACCTTTGGCTTCGAGACGGCGGTCCAGGCGGCGGCCCATATCTTGAGCTGCGCCCACAATGAGGCCAACGGGGCCTACAACGGGCTGGGTCTGGTGCGGCTCATGGGGCGGGATTCCGGGTTTATCGCCGCCTATGCCTCCCTGGCCAATTCCGTGTCCAACTTCTGCCTGATTCCCGAAGTGCCCATCCGCCTGGAGGGGGCAGGGGGATTGCTGGAGGCCATGGAGGCCCGCATGGCCCGGAAGCACCACGCCGTGATGGTGGTGGCCGAGGGGGCGGGCCAGGATCTTCTTTCCGGCCAGCGCCAGACGGACAAGTCGGGGAATGTGCTCCACAGCGACATCGGGGTCTATCTCAAGAGCCGCATCCAGGAGCATTTTGCGGCCAAGAAGATCGACATTGCCATCAAGTACTTCGATCCTAGCTACGAAATCCGGAGCCTCCCTGCCAATTCCTACGACTCCATCTTCTGCCTCCATCTGGCGCAACACGCCGTGCACGCCGCCATGGCCGGCATGACCGACCTGGTGGTGGGCAACTGGCAGGGATATTTCATCTACGTCCCCATCGCCATGGCCACCAGTTCCCGCCGGAAGATCGACCCCTTCGGCATGCTCTGGCAGAGTGTCCTGCTCACCACCCGCCAGGCGAAATTGATGGACGGACAGTGCGGCCCGGATTCCAAGGCCACCGGCATCTAATCTCCCCCCCCCCCCCCCCCCCCC